>JABGWU010000353.1 GCA_018645475.1 Opitutia bacterium | reverse complement strand
GCACACGGGAAGAAGCCGGAATGATCAGGTGGCTACTGATATGCGTCTCTTCTTTAAAGATGCTTGCTATCAACTTAGTGAGAAACTGGAATTAGCGATGAAAGCAATCCTCGGGTTGGCCAAAAAGTATGCAGACCTTCCCATTCCCGGATATACTCATTTACAACGGGCACAACCCGTTACAGTTGGGCATCATTTACTTGCTCACCTAGAAGCTATGGGACGAGATCATGAGCGTCTTTCTCAGGTTGCGGATCATGCCAATGTTTGCCCACTTGGTTCCGGGGCAATTGCTGGATCGACTCTTCCTCTAGATCGAGTATACACAGCTAAGGCTTTGGGGTTTGTTGATCGGGCAGGGGAGGCGCGAATCACTGCAAATGGAATGGATGCCGTTGCTGACCGAGATATTTTCCTGGAATTTGCAATGGCATGCGTGAATTGTTCATTGCACCTTTCCAGATTAGCGGAAGATGTCATTTTATGGAATTCCTCAGAGTTCGCCTTCATTCAATTACCCGATAGTTTCACAACTGGATCTTCTCTGATGCCACAAAAGAAAAATCCCGACTCTTTCGAATTGATTCGTGGTAAAACTGGAAGGATTGTGGGTAATTTACAAAATCTTTGCGTCGCAATTAAAGGACTTCCTCTTACCTACAATCGTGATCTACAGGAAGATAAACCCCCGGTTTTTGATTCCTTTGATCAATTAAGCATGTGTTTATCGGTGGTTGCGGGATCTTTGTCTGATTCAGCCTTTCATGAGGAAAATTGCCGTGTTGCAGCTTCGGACTCCCTTTTGTTGGCAACCGATCTTGCAGATTATCTTGTTGAGCGTGGAGTGCCATTCCGTTCGGCTCACCATTATATCGGAGAACTGGTTGCGATTTCTGAAAAAAAGAAAGTTTCACTTCCTGATTTGGAACAGGCTGAAGCTCTTGAGATTTGTGCGGAATTGGGAGATGATTGGCGAGAGGTTTTTGATTTATCCCGTGCCTTTAAAATGAGGGAAAGGCCTGGTATGCCCGGACCTAACCAAATAAAAGGCCGTATTGAACATTGGGAAAAACTCCTTTTAGCCTAGTTAAGAAATGGTCTTTCTTCGGACCAGTTTTGTGATCAGTCTCTTTTTTATCCATATATTTGGATGGTCAAGGGTTTGGACTACAAATACAGGTAGCAAGTCTGAAGGAGAATTGTTTGAGGTTTTAGGGGATCGTATCGGATTGTTGATCAAGGGTAGAGAATATCATTTTTCTTTGACCCGTTTTATTCAGGAAGATCAGGATTATGTTCGTCGGTGGAAAATGACACCCCGTTGTCCATCCTGTTCAAAAGTTTTAGGCACCCGAACAATTGAAGCGGGCGGAGTTAAATATCATACCTCCTGTTTTCGGTGTATGGTTTGTCGTTCTGGATTCCGGGGTGGGGATCAGTTCCGTCGTGATGTATGGAATGGAATGGTTCATGTTAAGCATTTCCAGGCAACTGGTTTATGTGGTACTTGTTCTCGAATATTTGTAAAGAGAGGAGCTCATCCAAAACAATTTTTTGCTGACGGTCGAATGAGCTGTGTTTCCTGTTTGAAAGACGGTGTTTTTGAAACTAAAATTTTGGATGAGGTCGAGGTGCGAGTATGGAATACTTTGACTCGAATTGGTATTTCAAAACCTAAAGGAAAACTCACGATACGACTGGTAGATCGTGGACTTCTTAATAAAGAAGCTTTAAAAATTAATGCTCGGGGGAATCTGCGTGGTTTAACCCTGACAAAATATAAAATAGTCAAAGGAGGATCGAATCCAGGTACAAGTTTTGAACACCGGATCTATGTACTTTACGGACTGCCTTATATTGAGTGCGAATCAGTTCTAGCACATGAGTTTGCTCATGTTTGGCTTAATGAAAAATTTATTGAATCAACCCCTCCTGTGATTGAAGGCTTTTGTAACTTGGTTTCCTCCGAAGTATTGGAAAAAGAGAAAAGCAAACTAGCTTCCATCTTACTTGATAATTTACAAAATAATACCAGCTTGGCTTACGGGGTCGGATATCGAAAGATGAAAGCGAACCTTATTCAAAAAAATTGGCCTCGGGTTCTAGCGGAAATGAAAAGTAAATCAAAACAACCCAAGTTAAAATGAAAATAGATTCACATCATCACTTTTGGCAATACGATCCAATAGAATATTCCTGGATGAACGAGCAAATGGGAATTCTTAAACAAAATTATGGACCAGAGGATTTGTTGATACAAATTCAAAATGTTGGAATAGATGGTGTGGTATCGGTTCAGGCGTCTCAATCATTAAAAGAGACGGACGAACTTTTATCATATGCCGAAGATCACGACTTTATTAAGGGTGTGGTTGGATGGTTCCCTCTCGCCGATTCCAATGTGGAATTTGTTTTGGAACGATATAGTACTAATCCATGGCTCAAAGGGGTTCGGCATGTGGTACAGGACGAACCGGACGATCGATTTATTTTGGGTTCAGATTTTAATCGAGGAGTTTCTCTATTAAAGGAATTGAACCTAGTCTATGATATTCTAATTTTTGAAAAGCAACTTGCTGCATCGATCGAATTTGTGGATCTGCACCCCGATTTAGTTTTTGTATTGGATCATGTGGCTAAACCAAGAATTAAAGATGCTTTATTTGAACCCTGGGCATCTCAGATGAAAGATCTTTCAAAACGTGAAAATGTGTTTTGTAAATTATCTGGAATGGCAACGGAAGCGAATTGGAAGGACTGGTCGGTAACCGATCTGCAGCCTTATATGGAAACGGCCCTAGAATGTTTTGGGCCGGATAGAATGATGTTTGGTTCGGATTGGCCGGTTGCACGCCTTGCGGTTGAGTATGAAAACTGGGTAAAAATTTGCCGTAATTTTATTTCAACTTTATCCACGGATGAGCAGATTATGATTGAAGGAAAAAATGCGGTCGAGATTTACAAATTGTAAACCATTACCTTTGGTAAATCGGTAAGTAGTGGTATTTAACTGCTAAAGCGAGAATGGCGAGCGTGGTTGAATAAACTTCACCCGTACCCGCTTCCGAGCCACTTCCAATCCATGATCCATTCTCACGTTGTAATTCTAAGAGAATGTTTTCCACCAGATCTCTTGCCTTTTTAGCATAATCCCCACCACGCTGGTACATACCCTGTGCGTAGTAATAAGTACCATAGAAGAAAAACTTTCTACTTTTTTCAGGTTTGTGATCAAGCAACCAATCAGCTGCACCATGAACAAAAAGAGATTCATATTCTCCACAAACCTGCATAGCAAGAAGACCTGCAGCTGTTGTGGTGTACTCGGCAGAACCACCAGGTTGATAGGCGAAACCAGATTTTTTTTCAGCAGGATCACCATTGCCGAGTAATTTCGATTTATAAGAACGTTCAAGATAAGAAACGGCATTGGCGATTGCAGAAGAGGGTACATCTAGACCTGAGTTTTTAGCGGAGCGTAATGCCATGAGTTGCCAGACAGAAACGGACAGATCAGCATCCCTTGAATCGGGACTGTACCTCCATCCACCCTGTTGTGCCGGGTTCTTTTTCACCTTTTGTGATCTTAAAATTAAGTCAATTGCATCCTGACATTGATCACGAATCTTTTTATCGGTTTCTTTATTTATACCCATTCCGAGCATTTCTGAAAGCATGAGGGTTACGATACCATGGCCGTACATTCTTCCCCCGTCTTTGTTTCCAAAATACCCCTGCTCGTCCTGATTTTCATCCAGTAAAATAAAGTTCAGGGCATTTTGCATTGCCCGCCCAAATTCATTTGGGTGAATCGGTTGGTGTCCAACTGCGGCCATTGACATAAGTGATAGTGCGGTCATAGCCGTTTTTTTCCCTTTATCATTTATTGATCCATCATCCTGCTGTTTTTTCAAAATGAACTGGATTCCTTTTTCAATTGCCTGATCTACTTTGTCTTTTTTAAACGGGTTTTCCCAGACCATATTCTCATTTTGCTCCGAATCTTCGGAATAGGCCTGTGGTATGCAAAAAATAGAAAGAAGAAAATAAAATACGGTTTGCATTTTATGAATTAAAAAAAGTTTGTTTTGGTTCATCATCATTTTATTTTCCGAGCCTTACTTGCCATTGCCCGAAAATATGCTTCCACTCGATTACGATAATCACCAGATATATTTTCCCTTCTAGACTCCATTAAATCTTTGGCCAGTTTAGGAGGCAGTTTCCCCCATTCCTCAAACTCTTCTTTATCCAACTCTGGGATTTCCTGAAAAGTCAGTGTCTGTTCTTCCATATAGGATTGATCACTGGATTCTAATGAATTTGTTGCATTAAAAGTGTTTTGTATGGGAGATCGAGCCTGTGCCATTGCCTGTGACTGGGTTTGAGAAGCTTCTACTAATGCTCTTGCTGCTGCGATCATCGCCTGTGCGCTTGCATTGGTAAGGGTACCATTGCTCGCGTATTGGCCACCGGCACCCTGTCCAGGTCCGTGCCCTGGCTTGGGTTTACCTGGTTTACCCGGTTCAGTATTTTCATTACCTGTCATTTCAGCGGGTGTAGTCTGCTCTCCTGCTTGGTCGCCTTTACCTTCCTCAGTGGCAAATGGGTTACTTGTGGGATTTAAGGCCTGGTCTAAATAGTCTAATGTCTGTGCCAGGGCCTGTCCAACTTCCGGAGAATCCAACGCAACATCTGAAGATTCATTTTGGTTTGTAGTCGCATCGGTTGGGCTTGATGATGGAATATTTGCAGTCTCATCACTGTTCTCGTTGTCCGTAGGTTGAGTAGTGGAGGGGCTTAATGGCGTGTCGGAACTCCCATCGTTATTAGAAAGTTCAGGCTCCATGGTTGGTTTATTTGTCTGAGTATTCGTTTTTGAATTTTCGTTTTCTTCTGAATTTAAACGAGAAAGTGTATCGATTTGTTCACCGAGTTGATCAGTAGTATTAGCTAAAGCTTCGCTTGGGGAGGGAGGGGATTCATTACCTTCGCTAAAATCAGAAAAAATCGGGTTGTCGGGTAAATTATCAGAGAATTCTTGTGCGGAGTCAGCGAGTTCTTCAGCTTCTTGAGCTTGTTGGGAAATACTTTCAGCCATTTTTTTCGTTTCGTTCGCTTTATTCTGCGCGTCCTTTGCCTCCTGTCTGGTCTGCTCGGCCTTCTTGGCAAGACTCTGTTGTGTTTCCATAGCCTCCTGTGCTTGAGCATTCGCTTCATCTGCATTTTCCTGAGCAAACTTAGAAGCTTCCGCAGTCTCAGGATTATTTGGTTCCCGATTACTTTGAGCGGTGGCATTTTCTGATGCCTCCTGTGCTCCCTGAGCAAGTTTAGCTAATTCTTCAGCCTCCTTTTTTAATGATTTTGCTTCTTTGTTTGCATCCTGTGCCAATTGATTGGCGACTTTGGCCTGTTCTGCTTTTTTTTCTGATTTCCTCTGCATTTCTTCTTCAATTTGAGCCGCTTCTTCTTCTGCCTTGGCAAATTCTTCCGCTGCCTGTTGTGCCTGTTGTGCAAATTCTTTGGCAGTATCCTTGATTTCATCAAGGTCTTGATTCCCATCGAGTGATTTTAAAGTTTCTTCTGCTGCCTGTTTCAGTGGGTCGCTAAGTTTTCTTTCATCAGTCTTGGAGGCTAAATCGTTCGCTTCTTTAGCAAGGTCTTTGAGTTCATTCGAAAAAGCTTCATTCTGCAAAGCCTGTGCGGTTTTTGGAATTTCTTTTTTGGCGACATTAAGGGATTTTTGAGCCACCTCAGCGATTTCCTTCGCCATCTGTTCATTCTCCATTCTTTCTTCATGCCTTGCGGTTCGGGCTAATTCATCTGAAGCTTCAAAAACTTGTTCTGCTATCTCTTTCTGCTGTTCCAACCCTTTTGCAATTTCTTCTTGTGCAGGTTTGCTTGAATTTTCCAACTCTTCCAATTCCTTTGCTACTTCAATCGCTTTGTTTTCTAATTCTTTTGCTCTACGCTGAGCTTCCTCACTTTTTTGTGCTGCCTGTTTAGCAATAGCTTGTGCCTTTTCTTGCAAGGCCGGATTTTCGGCTTCTTCGGCTTGTTTTTCGGTTAAATTTGCAAGATCCTGCTTTTTTTTAGTCTCCTCTTTTTGATCTTTGGTTGCCTGATTTGCCACAGCCAATTCTTCATTAATCTGGTCGGATTTTTCTATCGCCGTCTTTGCAATTTCTTCTTTTTCGCGAGTATTATCTTCGGCTTGTTTTGCTTCTATCTTAGCTTGTTTTGCTTCTATTTTAGCTTCTAGATCTTCAGGCTTTAGCGAAGCATCTTGAGCCGTTTGTTTAGCTTTTTTCTCTTTGAAAGCCTCTTCTTTTTCAGCCTTGTCGGCAAGTGCTTTTGCTTCCGCTACTTCTTTTCTGGCCAGTTCAGCTTTCTGGATTAGATCGTTTTCATCTTCCTGTTTTTTTGCCAGTGTTTCTAGGGCTTTATCAAGTCTTGCTTTTGCCTGCTCTGCTTGTTTTTTCGCATCTTTCGGAGTCAGATTTGAGATATTATTTATTTTTTCCTCAGCATCTTTAAGTACATCTTGTGCATCGTTAAGAGCTTGCGCTAATTCCTTGGCGTCGTTTTTCAATGATTGGGCTGTATTAGCCGGTTTTGCTTTATCCTTTGTTTGTTTTGCAACTTCTTCTAAATTTTCTTTTGTATTTTGTATTTTTTGTAAAGAGTCCTTAGTTAGAAGATCTTCACCTTTTTCCGCCGTTTGCTTCACCTGATTCTTCGCAAGATTTTCTGACTCTTTCGCAATTTGTTCAAGTTTCTTGGCCAGTTCTTTCTTTTTATCTGACAGTTCCGGATCGCTCGATTCAAGTTTCTTGGCCAGTTCTAATTCTTCTTTTTTAGCTTCTTCTAATTCTTCTTTTGCCTCTTCGATACTTTCTTTGGATATATCCGAAAGCTCTTCCTTCATCGGTTGATTCTTTTTTAGTTCCTTCTCAAGTTCAGCAAGTAGTGCCTCCGGTGGTAGTTTTGCGAGTTCACCAAGTTTTTCCGCTTGGGCGAATTGTTTTTCAACTTCTTCTTTAATTCCAAGTTCTTCCTCAACTTTTCTTAATTCCTCTCTTGTTTTAGAAGCATCTTTTTTGTCTTTAACCTTTTCAAAATGATCAGCGATTAAATCGAGAGTCTCAGCTAATTCATTCTGGTTATCAATCGTCGATTGAAGAGCTTCATTTTGTTCACTAATCGTATTTGCTTGAAGGGCATCAGATAGGTTTTTTTGAACTGCTTGTTTTCTGTTTTGTACCAGTGCCGCGGCATCATCTGCATCTCGTGCAATCTCTCTTCCTTCTTGATCAAGTAAGTTTTGAACCCCAGCTTCCTGTCTCAAGGCTGTGGTAAATGAGTTTATGTCTTGATTGAGGACTTTTTGCTTATTTTGTAGGGAAGTTGAGTCTTTTCTGTTTTCTGCCAAGTCCTGACTTTCTTTATTTTTGATGTCTTCTGCTTCTTTTTTTCGGTTTCGTGTTTGCTTTGACAATGTGCGGGCAAGTTCGGCCAAGGTTGGTGCTAGTTCATTAATTGTTTTCCTCGCCTGAGTGGCTTCGGGTTTTAGTAGTCGGAGAACTTTTTCCAATTCCGCAATGATTTCTTCTCCCTGTTCATCCATTTTTGAAAATTGATTGTCAGGTCGACTTACTCGATTTTTCATTTCTTTTGAAATTTCTTTTACAAATGTTTTTCCATTGAGAGATCTTAGAATATCCACAGCTTCCTTGGACAGATTTGCTTCGCGAATAAAATTGGACGATGGTTCCCAAAAAGAAGTGGTCATCGCCCACTGTCTGGCTCTTTCTCCGGTTGCTTTTGATCCCCGAATGGATCGTTTTTCAAGATTGGTGAAGTAAACTGCTTGTTTGGCAGATTGGAGAACAACTTGATACATTTCAAGTACCCGAAATGAATCCGAGATAATAAGGCAAATATCAGAAAGTTTTTCAGTCTCTTCCTCTTTTTTATTATTCAGGTCATTAAGCCTTAGTTTTAGTTCGATAAGTGCCCTGGAGGCTTGTCCAGCATCTTTAACAAATCCGGAATTCGGATCTTTTCTAGAATGCTCAACTTCGGATCGCATTCTGAGTGCTTCAATATTTAATAAAATTTCGTGATTAAGATCACCTTTGAGTGATAATTCAAGTTCCTGGTTCTGCTCCAGATTTTTCCAATCCTGTGCAAGTTTTTTAAGGTTTCCCCATGTATAACCTAAGTTAAAAAATAAATTTTTTCGATCTTGTGCAAAGTTATGATTTACTTGATTTAAAAGATTTCTTTCCGTTTCTTTATAAAACTGTTCAACCAATTTGCTCCATTTTTCCACCTGTTGAGAAAATTCATTTTTATCAGACGAAATATCTTCCATGCTATCTAATAATCTACCCTGTTCGCGGCTAGAGTTTTTAATGGCAGGGGGGATGCCACGCCTTTCGTAAGCAAAGACCTTAGATATAGCTTCCCATTGATGAAGTGCAATCTCCTGTCTTCTACCTAAAAAACTTGATGAATGGTCTTCTCTAGCCATTTTACTAAGTTCCTTTTGTTGCTTAGTAAGTTGGGCAAGGTAAGATGTGGCAACTGTGAGAATATGCTGGTCCTGTAAAGAACGAGCAACATTTCGTAAATTTCCACTAAATCCAAGGGCATCTTTTTGAAAATTTTGTCCCAACTTACTCATCAATTTTTTTGTTTCCTTAGGATCCAGTTGAATATTTTCAAGTTTCTTAATCATGTTTTGATTCTGAGATCTTAAGGTTTTCGCGAGTTTACCCATCGATTGGGAAAGCATGGCGACTTCCTGTGCATCCGTTCCTCTTGGCATTGAAGTTAGAACTTGTAGGTTTTTCCCATAAGCTAAGAGTTCCAGTTCCCTGAGATTATTATTTATTTTCTCCAAGGATTCTAAATCTGATTCCAAAATGCCCTCTTGAAAATTCCCCTTTTTGGTAAGTTGTTGGAATTCCTTTGCTGAAGCACGATTTTTA
The DNA here is from genome assembly GCA_018645475.1 of Opitutia bacterium. Classification (GTDB taxonomy): domain Bacteria; phylum Verrucomicrobiota; class Verrucomicrobiia; order Opitutales; family Seribacteraceae; genus Seribacter. The sequence goes on along the minus strand of JABGWU010000353.1, from coordinate 19,038 downwards.
TTAGCTACTTCTTCCCAAGCTTCCATTATCTGATTTTTTTGCTTTAGGATGTTCAGGTGGGTGAGGTCAAAATTTCTAGAAACGAAAGATAGGTTGATTGGTTCAGTTTCGGACATGCTCCCCTTGAGGTCAAAAGCGACCAATTTGATCAAAGCCTGATCTCCTGGTTTTGGTTTTAAGGTGAGTAGATCAACATCAAAGCTTATTGGAAATTTAGTTTTTCCTTTGGCGTTACTGTCTCCGGGAAGTAAGAATTTTTTCCATTTTCCCTTATTATTTCGATAATGGAATTCTATACGATTAAGACCAAGGTCATCCGTTGCCCATCCTTCCAGACTAAGGATATCTTCAGGGGCAAGTAATAGATTATCTTTCTGTTTTGCCAGCCAGTTAATAGAGGGTGCGATATCAACTTTTACATTAATTTCGTAGCGGGGTGATGGTTTTCCCTTCCATCCAATCTTGTGATCAATTAAATCAAATGCACGGTAGGTGCCTGATTGTTTAAGCATGATGGATCCCTCTAGTGATTTCCCGTCCTTACTGGGAGAAAGCGATAAGGTTTCTTGTTTTTTACCTGTCCAATCGAGCAAGAGAGAACCCGAGGATACGGCTTGGCTCATGTGAAGTTTTAATTCGACACGAGTACCCTCCCAGGCGGAAAGATGTCCTTTATCTGCTTTTGCAATTTGGGCAGTGAGTTCGGTGTATTTTGGGAAATGATAAGTTTTAGTGAAGCCAATAATGTAGGGACGGGAAGCGACATCCATTGTTCTCCATGCAGTACGGGGCGAACTATCTACCCAGACCCGATATTCAAAAGGATTACTCCCCACATTGTAGTCTAATGCAAATCGTTCTTTGGTCCGAGAGAACATGGAGATTCGGTTAAATTTTTTTTCTTCCTTGATCTGAAGTTCGACTTGTCCGTAGGTTTCGTCTCCATCTTTACCATTCACCAGTGCGAGAAAACGAAGCGGTTCGTTTTTAGGAGTTATAGTGGTGTTTTTATCAGGAATTAATAGGGTGACTTCCACATTTGTAACCGGGGCGATATTTGCTCCGGGCAGTAATGCACGCCCCATCAATCTCTGAAGTTTTGGGCCAAAGTCAGTGTATGAAAAAAGTCCAAAACTAAAGAGAAGTAGAACGATGGATGCCTGTATCCATCGTTTGACCATGGTAAATGGAAGTAGACTAATGATATCCAATTCATGAACCTGGCCAGATACCTTTTCCTGAACCAGTTTACGAAAGATTAACGAGTCATTGATCTCACCATCCTGTGAGCCAAGTTCAACTGCGGAAAGAATGTCCTGCTTTATTTCCGGTTTTATTTGTTCAAGCAGACGGGCTAATTCTCGATGGCTTGGTAAATGTAGGAGCATTCGAGCCGAGGTCTTCCAGACCGACCAAATTACTATTGCGTACCCCAAAATAGATAAACCAGTACGAAGTCCGTCGGGCATTCTTGCTTGCGTAGCAAAATCAACTAGGGCGATGGTGGTAAAAGTTAGGATGAGAGTCACAAATCCAGTACAAATACCCCGGAGAAGAATTAAATTTCTTCGGCGGACTCTAAAGTCTTCTAATTTTTTAAGAATGACGGGGTCAGTTGATACATTCATGACATTAATTCTGGATTTATAAATTTAAAGCATTCCGGCTCGTTTTCGGAGAAATAATTCGATTGCGAGTAGAATAAATATAGGAGCAAACCACCAATAGCTTTGCCAAAGCACTAGTTCGGAAGTGATCATTCTTCCTGAGCTTACCGGTTTGAGTATTTCATTAAGTTGGTCGACCTGTTCCTCGGGAAAAAATTTACCGCCTGATAAATCAGCCATTTGTTTTAAGAGTTCAACATTGCAGGTAAGATAACTTTTTTCACTGTTAATGGTGGGTTTGACTAAAAAACTAGCTTCTATACCTGAGTCGATTTCTTTTAAGAATTCTGGAGACCGAAGAGAAACCCGATAATTTCCTTTGCTAAGCTGTGGTGTTTCACCAAGGAATAATCCACCCGGTTCGGCTTTCAGGGGAATGGTGGCAAAAACTTTTGTTCCATTCCATAATAGGGCATCCACCTCCGGGTAGGGTTCTTTGGGTGGTTTTCCATTTTCATCTTTTAGGCGGGCACGAATGATCGCTTTTTCTCCGGAAGAAAATGTGTTTCCACCCACATCCAGCGAAATTCGAGAATCGCTCACCGCAAATGGTTTTTCCATGATCCATGAAATTAATTGATTCCAATATCTTTGGTGATATTTATCTCCCACTTCAAATCGCCATTTCCAGGTTTCATCAAAACCGGTATACAACGCTTTTCCTGCACCAAAACTATGCCCTGCAATCAGTGGAATCAGGTTTTTTCCACTTTCATCCAGTTGGGCATGTAGAAAAATTTCTGCACTGGGTAGGATTTCGACTGGAGCAGCCCATGCTGGAGCAGGTAAATATTTCCATAATTCACGGTTTCTTTCGGAAATAGGTTCTAAGATGAGAGCAGGTAATTTATTGGACTGTTGGTTAAAGTAAAATCCACGAGGAGCGACTCTGGGCGGACCGTCCTTTTTCCATCGAACCGGTAGTAAGCTAAGTACGGGCTCTGTTTCAATATTTGAATATTTTTTAAGTATTTGTCGTGGTCCATCTAAAAAAAGTACACCGCCACCGCGCTGGCCAACAAATTCACGAATCCATTCCTGTTCCTTAGTTTTCAGTTCATTGACTTCCAATTCCCCATAAACGATCAGATCGTAACTAAAGAGAATATTTTTTTCATCTGGGAAAACATCCCCTTCTTTACCTCTTGGTAATTTCTCATTATTGGAACCAATTCCACCCCATACGCAGGTAACTTCCCATTTTTCATCTCGTTCAAATAAATTTTTTAAATACCTTGTTTCCCAACGAGGTCTATTATCCAAAATTAGGAGACGATTTTTTCTGGTTATTGCATCGACAGAGAACGGAATGATGTTGTTCCCTAATTCACTTTCCCCTTCAATCGGTTCAACTACGACTTTTAATCGTAGGGGAATGGAATGAACAATCAATTCTTGATTCTCACCCAAAGAATCTTGTTTTTTCTCGACCAGTTCTTTAGCCGGGAAATCAAATTGAATTTCTCTTCTTCGGAGATCTAAACCGCTTAAATTTTGATCCCAAATAATCGAATTATCTGAATCTTTAATGACCAAATGAAAGGGTGTCCCAGGAATTAAATCATCTTTCAGAGTAATTGTTCCGCGCACCCGATCTTCTTTAAAAACACTTGGCGGTTTTTGAACTGAAAGAACTGCCAGATCGGGTGGTCTTTGATAACTGCCTATCCCGACAGTATGTATGGGTAGGTTTCGCACAGCGAGTAGTTTAGAGATTTCCAGAGGAGAACCACCGCGATTATGGCCACCATCGCTAAAAAGAACCGCGGCGGCCCGGGAACTTCTTTTGGCGTTGGTGCTTGTTTGATCTTCTTCCACTTTAATAGTCGAGCGAATTCCGGATGCGAGATCGGTGCTTGAATCAACCGGTTCAAGTTGAAAGGTTGGAAGGCTAGGGGATGATTCATTTTCCCAAAGCAGACTGGTGCTATTTCCAGAAATCGTTCGAACTTCAAGTAAGTGGGTATCTGAAAGATCTGCAAGTAAACCCTTGTTCTTCTTGGTTAATATCCGAGTGGCACGATTCCATCGATTGGAGTCCTCAAAAGAATTTATTGCACTCAGTATACTTTCATTACCATTTGTTAGGATATCTTCAGCATATACATTAAATGTTTCCTGTAATTGATCAGAATATTTGATCAAAGAACCGGCCATTTTTTTCCAAATGTCTAGGTTATTAGAATCAGAATCTGTGGTAGAGTCTAAAAGTGTATCAATTTCCTTTTTCATTCCATCGATCCAACTTGAAAACGAAGGAATTTTTTCAATCGATGGTGCAGAAAAACGGATACCGGGAATGGGTCGTTCCATTTTTCCGTCAGGCAGGGTCCATCCGACAGCAACAAAATCACCGCCGTTTCCTTCCTTATGTAAAACTTCAAAACGGTATTTTTTACCTGCGAGGAGTTTTATTTTTGAGCTCCTTCGATTCGTGTCCCATGTTTTACTCATAGCATTTGTGACACTGATAATTTCTTTTGTACCTTGGATATTTATCCCAGTTGAATTTATACGTAGACTGGAATAATCGTCTGAATAAATCCAAAATATGTAATCACCGGAAATAGGAGGAATTAGGTAGGCCTGTAATCGTCTGATATAATTATCCCCAATTCCATCTTTACTACTCGCAGAAAGGAGATAAGAAATTTGATCAGGTTTTTGAGATTTAAATTTCTTACTTCCGGAAATGGATGCAAGATCACTTCCATTTACATTCTTCCAAATTTCCTCCAAAAGTACGCCATCTTTGTCTTGTACAACTTGTTTAAATTTATTTTTTTTGGAAAGTAAGGAACTGGATTCTTTGATTTTCTTCCGAATATTTTTTTCGAGTTTACTAAAGTTTTGTTTGGGTGAAGAAATCTCATTTAATATTTGATCACTGGCATTTTGAAGAAGCAGAGATGATTCATGGAGGCTGAAATCGGCCAGATTTTGATCTTTGGGCAGGAAACCATGTTGTTGGGCAAGAACAAGTTTTCTTCCTGCACTCATATGCTTATCGGTGAGTGCCATGCTTTCTGAAGAATCTAAGAATACCAGAATTCGACCTCTTTCTCCGTCTTCCCATGTGGTACGCAATGTGGGTCCAGTAAAGGTTATGACAATCAGGAAAATTGCTACTATGCGGAGGGTCGGAAGAATAAACCTAAGTTTACTCGTTGTGCCACGTATGAGTTCACCTCGATATAGAAACCATGCAAGTAGAGAAAATGCGAGGGCCACAAGCACGCCGTGCCATAACTCCCATTCGCCGGTCCAGATCAGATCCCAATTATCGATTGGGCTACTCATAATGCAACCTTTCCAAAGCTTCTTTGTAAAATGACTTCAAGAAGAATTAAGGCTAAAACGGCTCCTAATAAAATCTTCCATGTTTCTCGTCCAAACTTTCGTTCGTTATCAAGTTTTCGATAGGCAGTCAGTGGATTGTTATTCGTTCCATCGATAATATCAATCGTTTCAGCAAGTCCCATTGTTTTATCTTTAATTTCTTCTTTCGATAATCGCTCGAGTCTTGATTCCGATGAGGATGCACCAACCGCAAAATATACCACGTTATTATTCTCTGACTTCAGTTTGTAAATTCCGGGGAGGCGTGTGTCGGCAAATTCAACAAATGCTCTTGTACCCTTTGTATTCGGAACCAGAGTGCGCATCTGTCCATTGGGTAAAGTGAGTTGATAATTCTGATTCTCTCCCGATTGACCCTCTGGAAGATAATGTGTGAGAGTAGAACCGGAAAGTAAGTTACGTGGGGGAGTGACTTGATCTGCGAGATAGGATGCGATTTGCTGGGCAAGGGGAAGGTAGCAACTTCGGGCGGGTAAGTTTGTCCAATCGGTGTCAATAGATGTGCCAAGGAAAAGTACGACTCCTTCCCCTATCTTCTTCTCTACAAGTAAAGGGTCCCCCGTTTCCAAGCGGGCAAGAACGGTAATATTTTTTTCAAGTTTTGACTGGCGTTCATCGAGCTGTATCCAATTTTGAATTTCTGCATCTGCAAGGCTTCCATTTCGAGGATCATTAAAAAGGGAGAGGGCTGGGTGATCGAAAAAAGATGACACAATGTGGGTTTGAATGTTTTCTTTGGTACTCTTTTTCTTTTCTGAAAGTATAGGCATTGGAAGCAATCCCGTACCCGTGGTCCCTAGTTCTTTATTATACCAGTCCAAATCCATTTGGTCACCTGCACAGACCCAAAGCCCACCACCTTCAGTAACAAATGTTTCAATTGCTTTTGTGCTTTCTTCCGACAACTTGGAAACATTGGCTAGAACCACAAGGCTTTGTTTTTTCAAATTTTGAACGGGGTCAAAATTACTTGCCGATACCACTTGTGCATCAATTAGATCCTTGGTTTCTAAATCTTTTTTACTTTCGGTTTCGAAGAAAGGGGTAAGTGCAAGTTTGACAAAATCAGTTTCCCCACGAAGCCATTCTTTGGACGGGTCACCATCGATAAGCAGGACGCCTAATCGATCAATTACAGTAATCGAAGCAGACCGAAGGTTGTCCTGGGGAAGATCATCGGCAACGGATAGATCAATTCCAATTGTATGCGAACCTGCTTCTGAAAAACGATGTGTGAATAAAACCTGTGTGGTTTCTTTTGCGGGGAGAGAGAGTAAAGCTTCATCAATATGGGAGTCAGCACCGTCAATAAATAATCGGGCAACCAAATCTCCTTCGTATACATTATCTCCCCAATTTCTAAGATTTGCCCGAATCTTAATATTTTGTCCAATTCCCACACTTGTTGCGGATAATTCGATTTCCTCCACGCTCACATTTTGGTTTTTATCATCCCCAAAATCAATAATGGTCAAAACGGGTTGAATAGTTTCTTCCTGCATTCTTTCCTTAAACGAGGATAAACCGGCAAGATCGAGGTTTTCCCAATCTGACTTTCTAAAATCGGAAAGAAGGATAATTTCTTTTTTTGGATTTTTGCCAGAGTGAATTGCACCCAGTGCTTGATCCAATGCATCCAGTATTGGAATTCGGTCACTTTGAGCCTTCAATAAATCAGTCCTTTGGGCAAGGGTGTCATTTTCCGAGGTGGGCTTTGTGAAAAGTGGAGCAGGGGAACCACCCATTCTAATGACTGAGGCTTCAGAACCTTTCCCGAGATCATTAAGCAAAGATGTTGAGAAGTTACGGGCTTGGGAAAATCCATCTTTTGCATTCATTGAAAAACTGTCATCTAATAAAAAAACAGTAGAGGATGGAACATCACCAGAAAGAGCTCGAACCGAGTCTTGGCTGTTCGGATTTGGAATTATACCAGTTTCAGCTCCCAATATATATAACAGTATACATGCACATAGAGTACCCCATAAAATTTTTGCCCGAGGGAGAAGAGCAACCATGATCAAAAATCCTAAAGCGACTAGAGGCAGAATAATACGGTTTAAAAAAGGTCCCCATTCCGTCACCACCATTCGAGCAAGTGCAAGGGCGAGAAGAATTGGAATGATGCAACGAATAATGAGCAGAATAATTTGTTCAAGTTGTACCTGTCTTCTATTTTTCCGTAAGACAGATTCGAGTAAATGAATAGCTCCCCATGCAACCACTTTAAATCGGCTACGATTAAATAAATGTATAATTAATGGAACGAGGGCAGCTATTGCCCCAAAAGTAAGAATACCGTTTAAAAAGGTCATATTCTGGCGGGTCTTCTTATTTTATTACGAGCAGCCAGAAATGCTCCAAGGCCATCGGCATAAGGTTGATCTGTCACCATAGGCACCAAAGAGATTCGATTTCGATGACATCCTTTAGTTAATCCATCACGAAAAACTTTGAGGTTTTTTAAATAAGCTTCACGAAGATGCTTAGGATCCACTGTATGTTTGAGTCCCTGTTGTTCCAAGCATTCAAAACGTGTCCAATTTTGAAAGGGGAAATCTAACTCATCCCGATCCCAAATTTGAAAAATTACGATGTCGTGTCGGGCGTGTCGAAAGTGGGCAAGCCCTTTGATTGTGGATTCCAGATCCCCAAAACAATCAGAAAAAAGAACAAGTAATCCACGACGTTTTATCTTGGGTGCGAGTTCATGAAAAACAGAACCTAGGTCCGTTTCTCCCCCAACTTTGCTTGCAGCTAGGATATCAATGATGTTTTTGACATGAGAGGCACCACCTCGAACAGGAAGTTGGGTCCGAACTTTTTGATCAAACACGGTCAGTCCCACACTGTCAGTCTGCCTGAGAATTAAATAAGCCAGGCAGGCAGCCATGCGGGATGCGTAGTCCAGTTTGGTTTGACTGATCGCACGGTCGCCCTTGTATCCCATAGATCCGCTTGCATCGAGTAACATATTACATCTGAGGTTAGTTTCTTCCTCATATTCACGGATGAAAAAACGGTCCGTTTTTCCAAACACTTTCCAGTCGAGCCTGCGGATTTCATCACCCGGAGTGTAAGCTCGGTGTTGTTTAAATTCCACACTGAATCCCTTATGGGGTGATCGGTGAAGGCCTGAGCAAAAACCCTCAACTACTCGCTTAGCAAGCACTTGATGCTTGGCAAGGAGGGAAAGATCCTTGGGGTCAAGAAAGTCGGATGAGCCGGCCATCTAAAGTGACTTTGAGTGCTGGAGTGAAATTATAGAACGGCTTCTTTTTTTGTCGGTACCTCTTCAATAAGTCGATCAATCAAGGAGTCCACAGTTATGCCCTCGGCTTCAGCATTAAATGTGGGTACAATTCGATGGCGGAGAACCGGATGTGCTAATGCAGTCACATCTTCAATCTTAGCATGGAAACGTCCATTGAGGAGAGCTCTGACTTTCGCACCCAAAACAAGTTGCTGACAAGCACGCGGACCCGGACCCCAGTCGATTAAATCTTTTACCCAGCTTGCGGAGCTTTCTTCCTTGGGTCTGGCACCGCGGACAAGTTCAAGAACAAAATCGTAAACATGATCCGGGACTGGGACTTTTCGAACGGTTTCCTGACACTCAATTAAAGATGGCCCGTCAATAACCGGTTCAAGCGATGATTCAAAAGTGGAAGTGGTTTGTTCCACAATTTGACGTTCCTCTTCACGGGATGGATAGTCCACAATAATTTGAAAAAGGAAACGGTCACGTTGAGCTTCGGGTAAGGGATAAGTACCTTCCTGTTCAATCGGATTTTGGGTCGCCAGTACGAAGAAAGGTTCCTCTAAATGATATGTCTTTCCACCGACGGTCACATCATGTTCCTGCATGGCTTCAAGCAGTGCCGCCTGAGTTTTTGGAGGGGTTCGGTTAATTTCATCCGCTAAAATAATTTGACTAAAAATGGGACCTTTATCAAAAACGAGTTCTCGGTGCCCGGTTTTTTTATCCTCCTGAATAATATCGGTTCCCGTAATATCAGCAGGCATAAGATCTGGCGTGAACTGTATTCTCCGAAAACTTAGTTCAATTGCTTGTGCGAGCGAACGAATCATTAGAGTCTTGGCGAGCCCAGGTACACCTTCAAGCAGGCAATGACCACGGGCAAGCATTGCTATCAGAAGCTGGTCAAGGACTTCGTCCTGCCCTACAATTACCTGATGAACCTGCGATTTGATTTTTTCATACGCTTCCACCAATTTTTTGGCCATTTTTTGGTCATCGGGTTGTTCTTTTTTTGTTGGGCTCACAATAGGATTTTGGTTGGTGATTAAAAGGACTGAATAACGGAGAAAAATCTAACAATGTTTCTTTTCTCTATGCTTCCATTAGAGATGCAAACATAAAATCATGCTTTTTTCACAAAAAAAGCGAAGAACGATTAAGTTTTTACTCGTTAAACAGTTTTAATATCCGATTCATTACATCGGTTGAGGCTAGCATGGCTTCCGATGAATCAATTCCATATCCCATAATGATTGGACAGTCTAAAGGGTCTGTTGGTCGGGTGCCATGACTTCCTTTGACCAAAGAGGCGTCCAGCGGGATTAAATCCATATTCGTACGAAAACCGAGTTTCTTTCCCATTAATTTTTGAACTACTTTTAATGTGGGGAAAGGAATTTGTGGATCCACAAAAAGTTCTACCGGGTCGTATCCATATTTTCTATGGACATCAACGCAACGGGCAAAATCTGGAGCAAGTTTATCGTCCAGCCAATGGTAATAAGCGAACCAAGAATCTTCGGTTGAGAAAATGACAAAATCTCCAGCCCGTTGATGGTCGAGTCCGGCCTCTTTTCTCGAATTCCCTTCGAGTACTTTTTCCACACCTTCCATATTTTCAAGGCATGTTCGAACTTCATTTCGGAAACTGAGGGATTCATCCTGTAAATAAATATGTGCCACCTGGTGATCCGTTATGGCAAATGCTTGAGATCCTCCGCAATCGAGGTACTCCAAACCCAGTTCATCCTTTATACTTATCCATCCTTTTTCCCGGAATATTCGATTTGGGTAGATTACATTTTTTACTTCAGTAATTCCGTATTCCGAGAGAATAACCACTCGAATCCCTTTTTTCTGATAAAAAGAAATCAAGTCTCCTGCGATTTGATCAATTTCCATGAGAGCTTTATTAATTTTCGGATCGTTTGGCCCAATACGTTGAAGATCGTAGTCGAGATGGGGTAGGTAGACTAAGGATAAGTCGGGACTAAATTTCTCCTCTGTCCATTTTGCTGATTCTGCAATCCATTTTGAAGAAGCAATCCCCGCCCTTGGTCCCCAAAAGCCATGAAATGGAAAGTCCCCCAGATCCGCTTTTACATTTTCGCGTAAATCCATGGGTTGAGTATGAACATCAAATGTTTTAAATCCGTCTGCCCGATAAAGGGGGCGGGGGGTGATCGCGTAATCAACGGATGAATGCATATTGTACCACCAAAAAAGGTTGGCACATGAAAAGTCTTTTTTTTCCTCCCTGAGAATTTCCCAAATTTTTTTATTTTGAACAAGTCTATTGGATTGTTTCCAAAAATGGTGTTCATTTAATTCCCGATCATACCAACCATTTCCGACCACACCGTGTTCGTCGGGTAATTTGCCCGTCAGGTAGGTGGACTGTACTGAACAGGTGAGTGCAGGTAGAACAGGATCAATTTTTTGGTGCCCACCTCCTGACCGATTAGCAAACGCGGTTAGGTAAGGTGTATGCTGTCCCAAATGACGGCCGCACAACCCGACAATGTTTAGAACGGCCGCACGGGACCATTCCTTATCAGGACTTTTAGACATGCATCAGGACTTTTTAAGAGAGAGGTGGAGGCTTTGTAAATCATCAACTGAATTCAGAATTGCTTTACGATCCATGGCATGCACCTCTATGCCTTCACCAATTCCCTGAATTAAAGTGATGGTCAGTTCGCCACCTAAGTGTTCTCGGAATTCCTCCAGTCCTTCGAGAATTACCTGTTTCCCGTCTTTGGTTATTTCTTTTAAGAGACTATGATAAAGAGGGAACCCTAGTTTTTCGAGCAGGGCGAGAATTCTTTGAGTTGTTTTCAATTTAACCAAGCCCACTTTTGCGGCGTAGGTTAAATCAACGGCCAATCCAATGGCAACCGCATCCCCGTGCCCAATTTTAAAGGAAGATAATTGTTCTAGTTTGTGCGCTACCCAGTGCCCAAAGTCAAGGGGGCGAGCGGATCCCTTTTCAAAAGGATCTCCAGAACTGGCAATATGATCAAGATGTAAAGCGGCACTTTTTCGAATGACTTGCTCTAAAGTTTTATCTTCAAATGCAGCTAACTGTTCAGCATTTTCTTCAATGAATTCGAAAAACGATCGATCTCTAATTAAAGCAACTTTGATTGCCTCAACATATCCCGCACGTTTTTGAACGCAGGGTAATCCGAGTAGAAATGAAAAATCATTTACCACCGCATCAGGAACTGAAAATGTACCCACCCAATTTTTCTTACCAAAATAATTTACCCCATTTTTAACTCCCACTCCACCATCACCCTGACTTAAGGTTGTGGTTGGGAATCGAACTAAGCGAACTCCACGGTGAGCCGTGGAGGCAGCAAACCCGACTAAATCTAAGGAGGCTCCACCACCGATTATAATAACATATGAATGACGACACATGGCGTGGTCATTTAATAAAGTCCAAATTTTCTCGACCAAGGACCAATCATTTTTTGCCTGTTCTCCACCCTTTATAAATTGGGGTGAGCAGACTAGATTAAGTTGTTCATTTCTAGCCCGAAAGTAACTTGATATTTCTTCAAGGAGGTTCGGGTTTCCATCAATAATCCCTTCATCAACAAAAACTAGTGCTTTGGTCCTTCTTCCTTCACGATGTGGTTGAAGAATTTCGGCCAAAGTGTCATTTTTAGTGGAAAAAGAATCCCGGGTGAAAAACACTTTGTGCGAACATTCCAATCGGATGTTTTTACGAATGTAGGAATAGGACGAATTCATTAATAATAATACTATTGAGCCACTTATGTTGCCGCAAACTTCTTTTGAAGGATAACAGCAATTGATAAACAGCAGAGGATGGGGGCAATTAGGATGGGTGAGTAAAAGGCAATTGCGGTTGCATCAAGTGCGCAAATCCCTGCAAGCAAGCGGGAGACAGCGGTTCCGATAGAATCTTTTTTAGACTCTCTCATCGTGATTATGGATGTGAAGGCAATCCACGCGGCAACCAGTCCTACAATATTGATCAAAAAGACCCGAATTGGATCGAGATTATTCCAATAAACTAGACCAACGAGAGCCAATAAAGGAGATCCAAATAATAGGATTATAGAATATTGGACAGGGGTTTCATGTTTTTTCGTTTCTCCCCTTGCAAAAAGACTAATTCCCATAACATAAGCTCCTAGGACCGTACCCCAAATCCAGGTCTGTGGACAGATTGTGAAATTTTCACCTGCAGTGGCTGCGGTCATCCAAAGGAAAAACCGACAAAGTCCCATAATGAAAATTCCACCGATCCATTTTTTATGTATAAAATCGTAAAAAACAACAGATCCAATCAGGGCAAAAGCCCAGAATATATTACATCCCGCACCTAGGGTGAGAAGGATTATCCCGAGAATGAGTTCAAGAATTCCGAGTATCCATACGGTGAAAGGAGAAATTGAATTGCTTGGAATTGGACGGGTTGGGTTGTGTTCTTTATCAAATTTTTGATCGAAGGCGTCATTTAGGGTACAGCCTCCAGCATAAATTAAGCTGGACCCTAGAAGAAGAAAACCAAGGGTGGACCCGTTAAAAAAAGTAAGATCAGAAATTTCAGGAATTATTTTTAGGGTTTCACTAGCGGTGGAATTGATTACCCAGGCAGCAAGTACATTAGTCCACACAGTGGGTATATTTGAAACCCTGGCTAATGTGAAGATATGTATGAGAAAACTCTTCATCCTCATGATGGCTGATAGAATTGATTCATTCGTTTTCGAGGATTACTCTTTGCCCAATCCACATTCATGCAAAGCATTCAAAGTCCATTCATATTCTTTTGCCACCTGTTCAACAACTTCCAAGGATTGAAGTTCACTTGGTAAAACTTCCCAAGTATAGGTTTCCATCTCAAGATGTCGACATGCAGTAGGATTTCTAGCCAACCAATCCATGGTATCAAGAACATGGTTTTTTGTATCGCCAAGGGGTTCCTTGGGAGAGGAATGCAAGGGTACATGAAAATGGATTCTCCATTCGTCCCCCTGTTCTTCCATTGGACCAACCTCATCACGGAGAGCGATGTCTAAGTCTTTGTACCTCCGTAAAATTTTACCTTCTTTTCCAACCACGACTTGGTGCAGATAGACTTCTTCCACAAAGGATTGTAGAGTTTTACGATTATTTAAAGTGGGTTCTGCTTTTAAGGCGGAACTCAAATGTAGTTTGCTCAGGCGAATGCCAGCCTGTTTTAATGAATTGAGCCCACAACTTGCATTCTCATATTCAACTGCCAAGTGACAACAATCATAATTAACTCCGATTACATTACACAAATTTTCATTCTTGGAATAATTTTGAAGCTGTTCAAAAAAAGAAATTGTTTCTTGAGTCGTTTCGAATGACCCAAGTGGTTCTGGTTCTAAACCAAGGTGTAAGTCCAAATCTTTGGCCTGTTTAATGTGCTCAATTTTCTGAGCACAATGACTAAGGTTTTCGAATGCGGTCTTAGGTATCTCATTCGCCGGATGAAATTCTTTGAAGGAGGCGGGTAATGTGCTCACACTTCCTTCCTCTCCTGGTTGAAGTAGATTTTCAAGGATTTCAAAAAGTAAGACAGTGTAGTTTAATCTGTCCATCTCGGACCAGTCTGGTCGATATACCTGTTCTTTTACACGTTCGCCGTGAAAATTTCCATAGGGGAATCCATTGATGGTAAAAACATAGCAGTCATGATCGTTTAACCAATGTTGAAAGGTTAAAAGAGTTTTTGGGTTGGCAAGGGATTTTGCCGCATTTGCACTTAATCTAAGTCCAATTGCAAATCGTTCATGTGGACAGACTAATTTTTTGACTTTTAGCACATAGGTTTCAAGAGTGTGAAAAGTTTCCTCCCATGTGCTGCCCCGGTGTACATTTGTACAATAAGCAAGCTCGATATTTTGAAGGAGTTTCATTTATTTAAAGGTTTTAGTAGCGAAAATACGCATACCGCAGGGTACTTTTAAAGACAAGAATACTCGTTTTATATCAAGCAGGATTTTTTTTGAGCTTTATAAGTAGAAAAAAAAATGTGCGACCCAACCCAGAGTCGCACATTATTTATTGTCATCCTTATGAATAACTTTGCCCTTAACAAAGGTGTTTGCAACAAAGGTGCCAAATTTTGTTCTTGAATGAAAAAGTCATATTTTAACCACATTTAAATTTGTTAATTTGAAAGAATTTGAATAGTTTTAAACAAAGAAATTCTATTGTATCGCTAAATCGAATATTAAATGAATCTTACTGAACCCATATGGAAAACATGGTTTGCAAAGCACGGTGGTAAATTACTTTTGTTTGCACGTCAGCAAGCCCGATATCCAGACGATGCTGAGGACTTGGTACAGGAAGCTTTTGTTCGGATTTGGAGATTGTATGGACACACGGGTGAAGTTTCCCCCGGATTGGTTTACCGGGCTATACGTAGGTTGGCAATTGACTGGGCAAGAAGTTTAGATCGTCGTAAGATTCGGGAGGATAAGGTCAGCTTGGATTCTCCATTATCTTCCTCTTTTGATAGGAGTTTGGAGAAAGACGAGCGAAAACAAGCTCTTCTTCGAGCAGTCGAGAAATTACCCAAGGAACAGGGTGAAGTATTAACCCTGAAAATTTGGAGTGATCTAACTTTTGACGAAATTGCCCGCACCCTTGATTTGTCCCTCAATACTGTTGCATCTCGTTATCGATACGCATTACAAAAATTAAAAGATTCTGTTCCCCGTGAGATTGAAGATAAACCTCAAACTCATACATTATGAACGAACTGGAAGAAATTGAAAAGGAACTGACTGGATTGACTCCACGGAGTCCATCCAAAGACTTTTCGAGTCGGGTTGAAAATGCATTGGGCGAAGCCGGTTCGGTCGCAATGAAGCACTTGCCCGATCCAAACCCTAACCATGATCGATCCCAATTAAGTTCGTCCATTCGATTTTGGATCCCTCTGGGCATTGCGGCAATTTTAGTTTTCTTTTTGTCTATTTCTATTCCTTCTTTTCTGGAGCCTGAAGATAGCTCTATTTTTTCTTCTACTGGTTTTGCGGTTCAACCATTAAGCATGGTTGAGGATGAGGACAGTCCCTTGCACGGAGTGACATCTTCGGAACTCGAGGATCTTTCTGGAGTTCCTGTTGAAGGATGGCTTGATCCTAAAACTCAGGAAAGATTGATTCGAAAGATTGATGAGGGAATCGTGGACCGTGCAACAGGATTACCGGCCCGTCAATACCGCTACCATTTTATCGATGAAACTCTCTGGACACATCCAGCTACTGAGACTCGAATCCTCTCCACCACTCCGAGGCAGGAAGTTTATCTGATCGATTTGGAATTATATTAAATTGCTTAGTCCCGACTCTGTTGAAAAGAAGGAGGCTAAAAAACCCTTTAGTTTATATATCATGAAAAATTCTTTATTCATTCTTATCTTTAGCTTACTAATAAACTTTTCCTTGTTTTCTAAAAGCAATGATTCCCGTAATCATAAGATTGCGTATCTTGGGATTTACGCAACCAAGGTAAATCCAAGTTTAAGCCATCAATTGAATCTCACAGAAAACCTATACTTAAGCGTGGAGCGGGTTGCAAAAAATAGCCCAGCGGAAAGAGGAGGTATTCAAAAATTTGATCTGCTTCTTCAACTGAACGAACAAATCCTGGTTAATCAGGACCAACTTAAATATCTTGTGCGTTCCAAAATGCCCCAGGATGAAGTGACTCTCACAATTTTACGACACGGAAAAAAACGAAAAGTCGTCTTGAATTTGGGTGAAATAAATTTGCAAGAGGATAATAGTTCCCCTACTTCCATCTTTGATCATCCTTTTTCAACTCATGATCCCATGGAAATCCCTCGCATTTTAAGGGATCCGAAAAATATAAGGGATTTAATGGACCGCTGGAATCCGTCCTTTAATCAAGGGCAAAATTTCGGAAGATATAGAAAAATTTTACCTCCTTCTCAATCCAATGATGATCCATTGCACCCTAAAACAAATATTGAATCCTTTTCGAACCAATCCAGTCAAAGCCAGGTTATGATTAATGATGAACAGGGAAGTTTGGAATGGACTGAAATAAATGGTAAAAAATCACTCCGTGCCACTGATCCTGATGGAAAAGTACTTTTTCATGGCCCAATTGATACCTTGGAAGAGAGAGAATCACTCACAGAGAATTTAAAGACACGTCTTCATAAACTCGAAACTGATCTGCAAAAAAACTAATTTGCCTGAGGATTTTCTGGCTCCACATTTTAAGTATTTTGTATCGAATGATTGAAATTTTGGTTCATAATTCGGGCTTGACCCCAAAGAAAGATTTATAGATTTTAAGTTTTGCCCAACACAAAACAAACTTAAATATGAAACTCATAATTTCTACCCTTGTCTCTCTCCTTTTTACAGGAGCATTTCTTTCCGCGCAAATGCCTGGTATGATGACCATGCAAAAAGCTTCTGCCCCACAAGGCACCACATTGGGAGCAAATACGACCAGTGGAGCCGCAGGAATTGCTCTTGGAAATCGTGTGGTCATGCGTGGATATGTTGATTTCAAATATGGATATCAAACAAAATCTGATAACCCTGTTCCTGGCCCTGATAAGTCTGATTTTACAACAAAATCCGATATTGATTTTCTTTTCGATTTTTCTCCGGTAACCGGTGAAGTTCACCTGGCAATGAATCCGAATCCTGCGACAGCCGGTGTTGACCAAATAGGCCTTGAGCAGGCTTTTGCTCGCTACAGTTTTAATCGTGATTTTCATATAACTTTTGGTCGTCAACTAACTTCGCTTGCATTTGATGACGATGAAACTCCAGGCCTTTACTCCGTTACTAGTTCATACCAAAAGGCAGGTTCTGGAGCTCACTTCAGTTACAATGATGGAATCCGTGCGAATTTTAACAACGGACGATTCGGTTTTATCTTAGGTCTTTATGATGGATATTGGGAAGGTAACGATTTTAATAATGACAATGTAGGAATAGATATTGCTGCATCACTCATGATTGTTCCAGGTTTGGAATACCGTATTGGTTATGCGCATAATGGCGTACAAGCACTTCCTTTCGGGGGCACTGCAGGTTTAGACGAGGTTGATGATGATATCACCCAATTTAACACATGGCTTTCCTATAAAACTGGTGCTCTTACCTTAGCTCTTGAGTATGATAAATATGACAGGATTGGAATGGATATCTCTGACATTATGATGCTAGCTAGTTATCAATTTTCTGATTTAATAGCTGCAAGTATTCGTTATGTTTATGAGGATGTACAAAGCGAAAATTTATTTTATAAGAATGCAAACTCTGGATCTGATTCAGATCGGATTTCTTTAGCAGTCCTATTTTCGATTACTCAGAACTTTGGTTTAAATTTAGAATACAGTCATTGGGCTGTAAATTCTACGAATGACTACACAATAAACGAATTTTACATTCAGGGATTACTATCCTTCTAAGATTTCAAGTAATATTTTTTAAAATGGCCTCGTTCGTTTATTCGGACGAGGTTTTTTTTGTGCGATTTTGAGTGACAGTTTAACTGCACTTCTTTTTGAAGGTATGTACAAAAGCCCATAATTTTATTTACTTTGTAATCGATCAAAAAAGATTGGAAATCTATGACAGCACAATTAGTGGAGGACGCGGAAAAACCCAAAAAAGCCCTGAAGCGAAAAATTGAGGAACTCGGGGAGGAATTTGGATACCTGCAGAGGAAATGCAGAGAATTTGGTATCCCTGTTTTGATCGTAGTGGAAGGATGGAGTGCGGCGGGTAAAGGGTCGATGATTAATAAAATCATCCAACCCCTGGATCCCCGTGGGTTTAAAGTTACCTGTATTGCATCTCCCAGTCAGGACGAACAATTAAGGCCGTTTTTATGGCGTTTTTGGAGACGTACTCCATCCGCAGAAAAAATGGCTATTTTTGACCGTAGTTGGTATCGAAATCTGCTTGATGAAGTGGTGGATGGAAATTTAAGCGGGAAGGATTTGGAAAAGGCATATGCAGATATTCGATCTTTCGAAAGGCAATTAAGGGATAGTGGCACCATCATTTTTAAATTATTTCTTGATATACCTAAAAAAGAACAGGCACTGCGCTTGGAAGCTTTACGAAAAAATCCAAATACTTCCTGGCGAGTTGATGATGGTGTCCTGGCCAGACATTACAAATACGATGAATACAAACAGGCAAGTAAGGCTATGTTTGCAGAGACAGATGTTGGAGATGGTGCCCATTGGCAGGAGATTGATACCACCAAGTTTTTACCTGCGACTGCCGAAGTATTGGATATTTTGGTAAGCCTTTTGAAGAACAAAGTGGAGAAGAGAAAGAATGGAATAAAATTCAATCGTAATATACCGGCTACTGAACTACCTATGTTTAAGGCTGCACCTTCTTTGGCAAAAGTGGATACATCCTTAAGCCTGGAAAAGGATGAATATCGGGAAAAACTCATAACTCGACAGAAGAAGATTCATGAGTTACACAACGAACTCTATCGTCTGCGTATTCCCATGGTCATTGTATACGAGGGTTGGGATGCAGCTGGTAAAGGGGGGAATATTCGTAGGCTGACGGAGGAGATGGATCCGCGGGGATATGAAGTTATCCCCATTGCGGCCCCAAATGATGTGGAAAAAGCACACCATTATCTTTGGCGTTTTTGGACGGAATTTCCCAAGTCCGGACATTTAACCATTTTTGACCGTTCCTGGTATGG
>JABGWU010000352.1 GCA_018645475.1 Opitutia bacterium | reverse complement strand
TATCAATTAAATTTAAATAAAAGGATTTGATAAATGCTTCATTTCAAAACTTTTCAATTGCCCCTTCAATTTCTTACTTCATTGTTTTCTACCTTTTGATATGTCTGAACAATTCATAACTGATCTCCTCAAGCAAATTAATTATCCCGGATTTAGCAGGGACATTGTCTCTTTTGGCTTAATTCAAGAAAGTCGTTTCGAAAACGGTCAGGCTTTCGTAAAACTAGAGGTTAGCGGATCAGAACCAACGTTTCCTAAAACGCTCAAAGATGAAATCGAAAAGACACTACTTGAAAACGATAAGGTTGAAGGAGTAAATGTACAAATTATCGTAAAAAAACCTACAGCCAATACAAATGCCCAAGGAGGTGGTAAAGAAGGTGCCGTCCTGCCAGAAGTTAAAAAAATTGTAGCAATCGCAAGTGGTAAAGGAGGCGTAGGCAAATCTACCATGGCGGTTAACTTGGCCTGTGCCATTGAACGTATACTTACAGAGAATTCTTCTTCTGCAAAAATTGGCTTAATGGATTGTGATGTATATGGACCTTCTGTTCCCTTACTAATCGGAGCCTCAGGACAACCGAAGGCGATTGGAGAAAATCAAATAGAACCGGTCGAAAGCTATGGAATAAAGGTTATGTCCATGGGTTTGCTTGTAGACGAAGAAACTCCAGTGGTTTGGCGTGGTCCGATGGTCATGAAAACGATTCAGCAATTTGCCTCAAATGTTGAATGGGGTGAACTTGATCTACTTCTTATTGATCTTCCCCCAGGAACTGGTGACGCACAACTCTCATTGGCTCAAACAATGCCATTGGACGGAGTTGTGATTGTAACAACTCCACAAAAAGCGGCAGTTGATGTTGCACGAAGAGGTGCACGAATGTTTGAAAAAGTAAATGTACCTATACTTGGAGTGATTGAAAATATGAGTTTTCTACTAAACGAAGAAAATAATGAAAAATCATATTTGTTTGGTACAGGGGGTGGCCCAAACACGGCCCAAGCACTTGCAACATCTTTTCTTGGAGAAATACCTATTCACGAAGAAATAAGATTGGGAGGGGATCATGGCATCCCGATTGTAGTGTCAAACCCAGATCATTTTGCTAGTGAAGCAATCACTAGCATAGCAGAAGAAATTATAACCATATTAGGCTAAAATCTAAGCCCTTTAGAAAAGCAAATTAACTTTTAATTTCTTTGTGTACAGTGTGCCTGCGAAGAAAACGATTATATTTTTTCTTCTCAACCGGATCAGATTGTAGTTTTTTGTTGCGTGAAGCCATGTAACGGGAAGGTTGTTTTCCTTCTTTTCGAGCTTCAGTGCACTCAAGTATGATCGTTTCTCTTGCCATATTAGAAAACTTTATGCCAAAATTTTAATTTTGTAGCAATTAAAATTTTAGGATTTGCAAAATTACTTCTACACGGACATATTTTTCTTATGGAAACCTCATCAAGCGATCATGTGAATTCTGAAAACTTGCACCGAGAAATGCAGCTCCGGCGAGAAAATGAATCTTCTTTGGATGTTCCGGAAGTGGGTCAAGATAGTTCAGAAAGAGTTACCAAAGCACCCGACCCGATCCAATTATCTGGTGCCCTTGCTGATGAGAAAACATTAGAGAATCAAACCCAGTCACCACAACCTGGAATTCCAATGGAAAGCGTTGATAATGTCGATGATGCGGGACTTGATAGTACTCGTCCACCCGATTGGGAAGTAGTCAAACCTACCGAGTTGCCCGCTGAACCTGGCCCAAGTCAATTTCATAACGATCGCTTTTGGGACGAACGGAGTTTGGATAGAGAACTTGAAGATAAAGATTTACAGCAGGAATTAATTGAAAGGGAGGCAGAAGACTTTAATGTTGCCGCAGAACGGGGTGAGGATTTCAGCCGATCTAATTCAAATGAAATTCTTGACCCGTATTACCAAAGCGGGTCTGACCCTTCAGATCCTCCGTCTTCGGGCCATAGTTTGGATTCATTCATTTAATTAATGCACCCAGCACCCTCTCGCTGCGAGGTCATTGGAAACACACTCTCGCTTCAATGGGATAGCGGAGATGAGATTTACCTGGATGCCTCACTTTTACGCTCTCAGTCTCCCAGTGCAGAAAATAAGGGTGAGACTGATATTTTTGGACAAGTCAGTGGCGGGCAAACTAAAACTGAATTCCCTAACATAAAAATTATCAACATATCCTCTGTTGGAAATTACGCTATTCGTATTCTTTTTTCAGATGGCCACTCAACTGGAATTTTTTCATGGGAATACCTGACAAGCTTAGCAAAACTATCTTAACAAACTAAGACTTATCCTGACTTATAATTGTAAAAATAAAATAATAATTACAATCTAGGCCAACCCTCTTTCACTTTTTTGAGTGAATTCAATAATCTCCAAAGTAATTTTTTCTGCAGCTACAGCAGAGCCATTTTGAAGATATTCAATTGCTTGACGGCGATTAAAATCGCCACGGAATAAAGTTTTAAATACTCCTTTTGCAATATCAATTTCTGATTTGGTAAAACCTGAGCGCTCCATTCCGACCTTATTAATTGAACGAATTTCTGCAGGGGAACCATCAGCCAACATATAAGGAGGCACATCCTGTACCAGTTTGGAGCATGCAGAAACCATGCAATTACGCCCCAAACGGCAAAATTGATGCACTCCAACTCCCCAACCAATATTGACATGATCATCAACTTCAACATGGCCACCAAGTGCAGAATGACTACTCATTACTAAATGATTCCCAATTCTACAATCATGTGCAACATGGCTGTAGGCCAGAAAAACATTACCTGAACCAATATAAGTGCTGTCTTCAGCGTTTGTTGCGACATGGGCAGTAACATATTCTCTAAATATATTATTTTCTCCAACGATTAACTTTGGCTCCCCACCTGTGAACTTTAAGTCATGCGTTAATCCACCAATTAATGCGTATGGGTAAACTTCATTATTCTGCCCAAGTGTTACATTTCCTTCAACTGTTGCATGATGCCGGATAATAGTGCCGTCATGGATTACAGCATTTTTTCCAACTAAAGCAAAGGCTTCAATTTCAACATCTTGACCAATTTGAGCACCGTCTTCGACAATCGATTGTGGGTGAATTTTCGTAGCCATTAGTTCTCTTCTCCTGCATCCACAATTGAAAACATTAAATTTGCAGAGGAAACAGCTTTTTTATTAACCGTACAGGAAACACTTGCAGTTGCCAATTTATTCCCCCGCACCTTCTCCAAAGTTGCCGTGATGACCAATTGATCTCCGGGTACTACTGGTTTACGGAATTTCACCTTATCAGCACTCATAAAAAATGCGACTTTTCCTTCCGAAGAACTTCTCCTCAAAAGTAAGATACCAGCAGCTTGTGCCATTGCTTCCAATTGAAGAACTCCTGGCATAACAGGATGTCCTGGAAAATGACCTGTAAAGAAAGGTTCATTAATGGTTACATTCTTAATTCCAACTAATACCTCATTTCCTTCAATAGAAATGACCCGATCTATCATTACAAAAGGGAATCGATGTGGCAAAACATCTAAAATACGTCTAACATCTAACTTGGTTTCATCTGGAAGAACTACTGACTTATTTTCTTTCTCCTGTGAAACAGCTTTTCGATTCGACTCCATCCGCTCAACGATTTTTTTAGTTAAGTCAGAATTCAATGCATGACCAGGACGAACAGCAATAATGTGTGCCTTTAATGGCTTTCCCAACAAAATAAGATCACCAATGATATCTAAAATCTTATGCCTTACAAATTCATCTTCGAAACGAAGGGGTTCCTTAGAAAGTATTTTATCCCCCTTAATTACAATGGCACTATCCAAACTACCACCTTGAATTTTACCTAATTTAAGTAATTCCTCAATATCTTCGTATACTGTAAAAGTACGAGCAGGTGAAATTTGAGCGACAAAAATTTCAGGATCAATATCTATAGATAAATGCTGTACATGACTGCCTCTATCATCAGCAGATGTGCAGGTTATACGAAAACCATCATAGGGTAATGCAATCATGGATCGATTCCCGGATGTAACAGAGAGCGGTTCGGGCAAAAAGTAGTAATCTCTTTCCTTTTCCTGCTCGATAGGTTCCGCTTCCAAAATCAAATTCACAAATGGACGAGCAGAGCCATCTAATATAGGAGGTTCACTCGCATCCAATTCAATAATCACATTATCAATTCCACATCCTGATAAAGCACTCAAGACATGTTCAATGGTGTGTACTTTTGCATTACCATTAGAAATTGTAGTACTCCTGACCAAATCAGTTACATTTGTAGAAACTGGAATAATTTCAGGTTTTCCAAAAAGATCAATTCTTCTAAAAACGAGCCCTTGGTCTACATCTGCGGGTTTTATGGTTAAAGAAACATCTTCACCAGTGTGCAGAGATTTTCCTTTGATTGTTCGCTCTTTACGAATGGTCCTTTGTTGAGTAGGCATAAGCTACATTTCTTTTAAAACAAGCCTTAGTTTCTGTAAAGAAGGAAGCAGTTTATCGATGCTTGCCGTTTTACAAATTTCATATTAAGAATGAATTGTGAGAATAAGAAAAGAGACTGTTTCCAAAAAATGGAAAAAAGAATACTACAAAATGATCGATAGTATCGTGAGGTCCCACGCAATGCAAAAGTTCTTTATGCGTATGCTGTATCTTTTGTGCTTCATTACAACTGTAACTTTAGCGACATTGCTCTATTTGAATTCCTAATGACTTGATCAATTTACTTACCTGGAAATGGTAAGTCATTTCGAAAAGATCCATTAACTAATGCCTTTCGCCATGATTGGTATGCATTCATTTTATCACTTTCATCCACCGAAGAGTCTTCAACAAAATCCATCAACCGGAGGTATCCATTCAATTCTAAATAATCACCAAGCTTTGTATTTGAATGCGGATGACCAATCATCGAAAAAACCAGTTGCTCCGCTTCGATCACACGCTGTTTTTGATTCCCTACAAACAAATAAACACCTCGGGAACGAATTTCACTTAATTGATCTTGATTGAATTTATTGTCTAAATCCAAACAGTTTCCAGAAAGTGAGAGCCTTTTCAGATTTTTTAAACCAGACAAGGGTTTAATTGAATAAATAAAGTTATTGGAAAGAGATAAGACCTGAATTTTTTCAAATCCAGAGAGTGGTTTAACATTGATGAATTGATTTCTTTGCAAACGAAGTTCTTTCAACGATGTTAATCTCTGAATGGGTCGTAAATCACAAATTCTATTTTCAACAAGGTATAAATGCTCAATTACAGGTAAATCCTCCAAACCTGTAAGGGAATTTATACGATTATCTGATAAAGAAAGTCTCTTTAACTGCTTAAAACTACCTAAACTACGAACCATTTCCAACTGATTACCCGAAAGAAGAAGGATCTGTAATTTGGGTAAACCTATTAATGAAGAGACATTTTTAAGCAGATTATCATAAAGGTATAAATTCACCAAATTAGGCAGATTCTGAATTTCTATTAGTGGGTCTGTATCTCTTTTTCCATTACCACTCTCATCTCCAATCGGTTCACCTAGGTCATATGTCTTATTCTTGTTTTGATCCACATAACTCTCCACCCGTCCAAGTTGATTTCCATGTGCGTACAATGTGGTCAAATTTTTAAGCGAACCAATCCCTTCCAAATCAATTAATGAATTCCCTGAAACATTTAAAAGTCGCAAACCTGAAAGATGCGATATTCCAGAGAGCCCAAGTAGACGATTATTCGCCAAAGATAGCTCTTTAAGTTGCCAAGGACCACGCTTTAATCTTTCCACCACTTCGGACAAAGAAATAACCAGTTCAGCAACTTCATTTTTGGGCGTTCTATAGTTAGATAACTTTAATCTAATTTGTGCGATCTCGTCCTGCATCTTTTTTAAAGATAGACCCGCAAAAGGAGAAAGACTCGATATTCTATTCCCGGACAAATCGACCTTTTGTAAATGAGGTAAATCCGAAAGAGGAGAAATATCTTTGATTAAATTATCCCGTAGAACCAAAACCTTTAGATTTTTGGCCGACTCCAACCCTGTTAAATCCCGAATCCCAACATTATTGAGTTCAAAATATTCTAATTTTTCGGAGATCAGTTCAGCAGTCAGAGAATCCCTATCCACTTGCAAAGATTTGGCCAATGCTTCCTCAAGCATAGGTTCAGGAACAAACAATGGTTTGGCCTCAAGAAATAAAGGGAGTACAAAGAAACAGAATCTAACTTTGCATATGTAAGAGTAAAAATTAAATAAAAAAGGTGACAATTTCACTCCCCTATAATCGACCGTTTAATCAATACCTTTAACGTAAACGAACAATCAAATCTTTTGATTCCAC
>JABGWU010000351.1 GCA_018645475.1 Opitutia bacterium | reverse complement strand
AGCAAATCCGGATTATACTTGCGAATTGTTTCCACCACCAAGTCCTTACGCAAATCCCATCGGTTCTTCCCGTCATTAGCCACACCCAACCTGATATTAAAACTCATTACACGAAGTTCGCTCTTTTTACTATCTTTTGCTTGAAGTCTGTCGCAAAAAACCGCGAGCACCATACAAAGTAAAAACCAGAAACTGAACAAAAACTCTTTTATTGCGTTCAATTATTAAGTCAGTTTGAGCACTTCATTTACCAAATTCGAAATTCCCTTTCTTACATCGGAAACACCCGGTCCAAGCATGTAAGCTGGAGTACTTACAACCTTATTTTCAAAATCGACCACCACATTTTCGACCGGACAATCAGTATGCTTCGCTCCGCACTGAACAACTGCCGATGCAGTGTCCGGATCATTCCCAATGGTTAATTCAACCCCATCACCACCAAGCGTAAGGGCACCCACACTCGCCGGAGTTATACAAATAAAACCAATTGGTTTACTCATGGCATGCGTACTACGCACCGCATTCGTAACCGATGACTGTACCTCTGCCTCTCCTCCACACACCGCAAAATCAGAAAGGTTTTTTGCTCCGCCAAAACCACCAGGAAAAACAATCGCATCAAAGTCCGTTGGATCATACTCGTCCAGTTCAGAAATCTTCTCTCCGCCCCTCGAGATCCGCGCACTCTCTACAAAAACATTTCGGGTTTCTCCCTCCTCCACATTTCCCGTGGAATGATTGATCACATGCATCTGTTCAACATTGGGAGCAAAACAATGCCACGATGCACCTTCTTCCTCGATAGCTAAAAGAGTAAGCACTGCCTCATGAATTTCTGTTCCGTCAAATACTCCACACCCGGACAGGACAACGGCTATCTTTTTTTTCTGATCGTTCATAATATCTAAAAATTCTTATTAGGATTAATTAATGAAAACATAACGAACAAGAATATTCCGTTTCAACCGAAATCATTCCCGGTCTATTAAAATCATTATTCCACCAAATAAAAAAATACTCACTCATTTTCCTCTTCCTCCTCATCTATCTCAAAATCATCCAATTCATCTTCTCCTTCTGTATCATCAAGAAAACACACCTCATTTCCCTCGTCATCATAACCCCAGTTTATTTCTTCACGCCAAGCCCAGGGATCTTTTATAATTCCAGAATCTAGGCAATCCGCCCATCCTTGTAAGTACATCGCATCACGATCCCAATGATTTTTAATGACCTCCTTCAGATCCGTCTCTATTTTACATCTTTCCGGAAGATCACCAATTGCTATATCAAGATATCCTTCCACATCCGGACTATCATAAGATGCAGTAACCACATATCTTTCATAATGAGGAACCCATGATATATAATATTTAACTGGCCAGCTAAACCCAGGGCCCGAATCTGCCCAATTTATTGAAACTACCAATACAGGATCACTGCGATATCCCCTACTTGGAAGCTCGCTTTCATTTTCTTTCTGCCTTGTATGAAAAACCTTTCCATCTTGATAACTGCCCCAAACCGGTAAACTCGAGCGAATTGGTGCAAGAGCAATACGTGCTACTGCATTATCAATAGCCTTATACTCATTACCCCTGTAACTGGGTCGACAAATTATCCCTTTCTCTCCTTCATCATAATCATCTTCAAAGGGAATAATTTCAAACGGATCAATCTTACGAGCATCCTTGGGCAATTTCTTTTTTAATTCCAAATACTCTGCCAAAATAGCATGTTCCCTTGGATGGAAATATTCCACCACTTTCGCCTTTTCTAAACGATCGGTTGATTTCTTTGGTTCCGGTAATCGATTTGCACTCATACTAGGGGTCTCCTCTTTTGATTGGTTTACATTAAATTTAACCAAACTATAAATATCCCCATACTGAATTACCATTCAGGCGAATGTCATATGTGTCATAGAAATGATTTTCTCAAAAAACCAACTGTAAACCTCCAGGCTCTTTTTACGGCCCGTATCAAACTTTTATTATTTCAGTTT
>JABGWU010000350.1 GCA_018645475.1 Opitutia bacterium | reverse complement strand
GTTGCTCGTTTAAACACAATATTTACTCAATTGAAGAATGTGGATCAGGTCATGGAATTTGTTAATAGTTCTCCTTTGTTCTCGGATGAGGAGAGACAAACTATAGCAACCGAATTTATTTTTAATGGTCAATCTACGACCCTTCAATCAATGGGCTTTACCTTAGCCTTTTAATTGATTATCTCATTGTTAGTTTTGAATTGTCTGAATACATTCATATATGTTTTTTGTTATAGATGTAGTTATCTATTTCTCCTAATCATAGTTGGAATTTTTATCTCTGCTGATTTAGGTTTTGCTCAATCTGCAAGTGATCAAAGAAGAGAAACTTATTACCAGAATTTGGAAGCCCGAGCTCGTTCCCTCTCTCAGAAATTGGCAGAAATTTCGGGTACTGAACCAATACCTTTTGAAAGAAAACAAGGATCTATTCTTTCAACCATGGGTCAAAGTGCTCAACCCTCTAGTCCTCAATCCGCTTACGATTCACTTCCTGGTCCCGTAGTAGAGCCAAAAGCACCGCAACCAGTATCTGAGAGCGAAACTCTCTACCGTGCAGATGGTACTCCGGTTATATTACAGACTGCACCCACAACTTCTCCTGCGATAGCTTCCTCTTCTGAAGCCAAACCCAAGAAGCGTGCGATTCGTAGAAATATGGAAAAAGAGAGAGGTTCGTACTTTATACAACCATTCATAGGTGTTGCCGTGCCTCCCTCGAGTCAGTCATTCAAGGGTTTGAGGGGGGTTGCTTCGATTGAGACAGAAATTGGCCACGCGTTAGGCCTTAGTTTTGGTAGGAGATGGGATAACTTAGAAGGGGAACTACATTTAGGTTATCTTAATTTAGGTTATGGAGATATTACGATTCCTAGATCCCCTGCACCTGATAGTGCGGATGGTCAATTGGAAGTCTTTCAGATTGGAACGAGACTTGGTTATGGAATCCCCTTTGCCGAGAAAGGGTGGTTCCGGGTTGCCGGAGGATTTGGCTTTGCCAATCGCAGAGATGTAATTAACATATACGATGGTGCAGATAATCCTTCTTTTGTTAGTTCCGAAACTGCGTTCACATACGACCTGCTTTTGAGCCTTGGTTATGAAGTGGGTATGGGATTGGATGCATTTTTGGCTTACCGTTTACTCGGAGTATCCGAGAATGGTGATTTTGACAGTGTGGCGATGCACCTTTTTCAGGTAGGATTGGGAGCAAATTTTTAAGCTTTTTCAATTTTCTGATTCATTGCCTTGACGATTGCCCAATCTAGGGCTTGCTTGTTCTCTTTCTAATGAGCAAAAAAGCAGAAGAGACTCCCATGATGAAGCAATACCGCGAGGCACGAGATAGCCTCGAGGATGACACCTTGCTTTTCTTTCGTTTGGGAGATTTTTATGAGATGTTTGATCAGGACGCAGAACGGGGAGCTGCTTTACTAGGAATTACCCTAACCAAGAGACATGATATGCCCATGGCTGGTTTTCCTTATCATTCTGCGGATGGATATTTGACCAAGCTTTTAAATGGTGGACATAAAGTCGCCATTTGTGAACAGTTGGAAGCACCTCAGACTGGGAAGTTGGTAAAGCGTGGAATTACTCGTATTTTAACTCCAGGTACTGTTTTGGAAGATCGGCAACTTGATGCCGGGCATAATCATTTTCTGCTTGCTGTAGATTTCGATAAAAAGGGGGCCCGTGCATCCTGGCTGGATTTATCAACGGGGAAATTCGTTCTTTCAGAAAGTGAACACCCACAGGACTTTCTCTCCATCTTGAGTGCATTGGCACCGCGTGAAATTTTAGTGCCAGAGGGAATGGGTAAGCGGGTTCAAGCACTGGAGGATGGAGGAATAATCGCTCAGGAATTAGATCGATTATTTACAGGAGTTACTCGAACGGATCGGCCAGACTTTGATTTTGAACATCGATCTGGGGCTCGGGAGGTAATGGAGAGTCTAGGAGTGATGAATTTGGAGGGCTTTGGTATTGGCCTTGATCATCTGGCTTTGGGCCCGGCGGGTGCTCTTTTAATCTATGCTCAGGATGTACTGAAAGGTAAGCCGGGAAATATTAGAAGAATTGAAGAATACCGATCTGGAGAGACTTTATTACTTGATCCGGCAACGCAAAGAAATCTGGAAGTCTTCAAAACTTCCGCCCAGACTCGAAAGGGTTCGCTTTTGGATGCGATGGATCAAACGGTCACATCCGCCGGAGCCCGTCTATTGGAGAGTTATCTTTCAAGCCCAGAATGTGACTTGGTTGAGATTCATCGCCGGCAATCATGTGTGGTCGAATTTTCCCAGGCACCTTCCACAGTGGAAGAGATTTCTTCTATTTTAAAAAAGGGGAGTGATCTTGAGCGTATCCTCGGTCGGTTACGAAATCGTCTGGTGCGTCCTCGTGAACTCGGTGGTTTACGTTCTACAATTCGTGGCTTGCCCGGAGTTTCACATTGCTTGTTAGCTCTAGGTGATCGCTTTCCTGCTATTTATGAAATTGCTCAACGTATTCAGACTTTTGAAGAATTATGTGAAATCTTAAACCATGCTTTAGAAGAAGAATTACCTGCTGATATAAAAGTGGATGTAAAGGGAGAAGGTGGACGAGTAATTCGGGCGGGATACAATGAAGAGTTTGATCAATTACGAGAGTTAGGTAGTGGAGGCAAGCGCTGGATACTTGAACTGGAAGCATCGGAACGGGAGAAAACTGGAATTAATAATTTAAAGGTCAAATACAATGGTGCATTTGGATATTTTATTGAGGTAACAAAGGCTAATCTGCATTTGGTGCCCGACCACTATGTGCGTAAGCAAACGATGACCAATGCAGAACGTTACTACACTGAGGAACTTAGACAGAAAGAGAAAGAAATTGTAAATGCTGAGGAGCGTGCAGTAGCTAAGGAGCAGGAACTTTTTCTAAGTGTGGTTGAACTTTCTTTGCAGCAAGCGGATGCCCTCACGCAAACCGCCCATGTGCTCGCTGAGATTGATTTATATTCTTCTTGGGGTTCAATTATGAGGGATCGAGATTATTGTATGCCTGAATTTATAGACGGTTCGCAGGAATTGGAAATTGTACAGGGAAGACATCCTGTTGTGGAGATGGTTTTAAAACAGGAGAGCCTGGGTCTGGCAGGGACACATGCTTTTGTGCCTAATGATTGCTTGCTTTCCTCTGATCAGGAACAGATTTCCTTGATAACTGGGCCTAATATGGCAGGCAAATCGACCTTTATACGTCAGGTCGCTCTCATTACCCTTATGGCACAGGTTGGCTGTTCAGTACCTGCTACGAGTTGCCGCCTTGGTTTAGTGGATCGAATTTTTTCCCGTGTAGGTGCGGGTGATGAATTAGCTCGGGGAAATTCGACTTTTATGGTGGAGATGAATGAAACCGCGAACATCCTTAATAATTGTACACCGTCCAGCTTGATTATTCTTGATGAAATCGGACGGGGCACAAGTACATACGATGGTCTAAGTATAGCCTGGGCAGTGGTTGAGCATTTGCATGGACAAGGCAACGAGGGACCTAAAACTCTTTTTGCCACCCATTATCATGAGCTTACGCGCTTAGCTCATTCCCTGCCACGGTTGCGTAATTTTTCAGTGGCGGTCAAAGAATGGAATGATGAAATTATCTTCGTGCGGCAGGTAACACCGGGTGCCTCCGGGCGTTCTTTTGGTATTCAGGTCGCTCGACTTGCCGGTTTGCCCGGTTGTGTGGTTGGGCGGGCTAAAGAAATTTTATCCACTCTCGAGCAGGGAGACTCTGCACCTCTACCGACATCTGGTTCTCCTGAGCCCCAAATTACTCCTTTGTCAGATTCTGAAGAAATCAGGGAAATTAAGGAGGAACCTGTGAAAACTCCTGAAAAGTCAAAAAAGAAAAAAGTCGATCCATCCCAGCTCGAATTATTTTGAAGCATTCAGAATTACTTCATTCAGAAGTGCATGGAGAGCACGGGACTCCCTTAATATTAATGCATGGATTATTGGGTTCTTCCAGAAATTGGCGCTCGATTGCAAAAGAATTGGGGACATATTTCCAAGTTCATTGCCTTGATCTTAGAAATCATGGAAATTCTTTTCATGATCCTGAGGCTTCCATTCAAGGAATGTCAGATGATTTACTTCGTTATCTAGATGATCATGAAATATCAAATTTGAATTTGTGCGGGCATAGTTTGGGAGGAAAAGTGGCCATGCGTTTTGCCTGCGATTCTCCATCCCGGGTCCTTAAATTAATAATTGCCGATATTGCACCAAGGGATTATCCCCGGGAACATCATATTCCAACGCTTGATTCTTTATTGGATATTAATCTGTGTCAACTTTCCTCCCGTAAACAGGCAGATGAACTGCTATCAGAAAAAATTCCTAATTGGGCATTTCGTCAATTTTTACTGACAAATTTAATTCAAAATGAAGACACTTTTAAATGGAGAGCAAATATTCAGGTACTCCGGGATTCAATTGGTCAATTATCTTCTAATCCCTTGAATAATGGTGATCATTTTACTGGCCCATGTCTTTTTGTAAGGGGCGGGAAATCAGGATACTTACGATCCGAGCACGAACCGGATATTATTAAATATTTTCCTGCAGCAGAATTTGAAGAATTACCCAATGCCGGACATGATGTACATGTGGAGGACCGAGCCGGTTTTCTCTCTGCCTTGGATAAATTTCTTCTTATTCCTCGGGTTTAAGAAGGGGGTCGTAAGAACCGGCTCCTTTCGAGGGTAAAAACGAATGAAAATTTGGCGAGTGCTGCCATTTCTTTTCATATTCCTGAGCTATAGAAACTGCTTCTTGTTGGGAAAATGAACTTGTGGTCCAAGCAAGAACTGCTCCCCCAAACCCCCCACCAGTCAGGCGTGCTCCGAGGACTTTTTCTTCTTTGGTTAATAGATCAACCAAAAAATCTAGCTCTGGCACGCTATTTTCAAAATTATGGGATGAACTAGTATGTGACTCGGTTAAGATCGAACCCAATTCTTTAGGTACTGACTCATTATTTAATCCATGGATAAATAAATTTACCCGGTTTTGTTCTTCCACAACATGACGAGCCCTCTTTTTTAAATTCTCTGGCATATCAGTTTCTTCCAGCAAGGAACTTGGACATTCTGCAAGATATTTGATTGATTGATTATTCTTTTGAAGAATGCTCAATGCATCCATACATTCCTGGTTCCTGATTCCATAGTGAGAATCTACAAGGTCGTGTTTAATTCCTGTATCAAAAATCCAAAAACTTGTTTCAGGGGGGAGGGGAAGGGTAGAGAATTCTTCCTTTGAACAATCTATTTGAACAACCCGATCATTTTCTCCAAATGCAGATGTTCCTTGATCTAAAATCCCGCATGGCAATCCAACCCATTCATTTTCAGCCTTTCGGCAAATATTAACTAGCTCCTTTTTACTGACCTGTTGTTTAGCTAATTGAAGAAGGCACTGAGCGGTTACAAGTTCAACCGCAGCACTTGAACTTAAGCCGGCAGACATTGGTAAATCAGTGCTCAAGGTAAGAGAAAACCCGTGAAGAGGTGCCAGTCCTCTATCTTGCATGACGCGAATCACTCCCAGGCAATAATTCCCCCAGCTTTTTTTTCCTGATTGTTTTTCCAAATTTTTTAAAGATCCAGATATTTTGGCCCCTTCAAAGCTTTCGCTAAATAAAGAGAAGTCCGTTCCCTCCATTGGTAGAGCGAGTCCATAAATTCCAGCATTAATTGCTGTTCCGAGTACAATTCCACCATTGTAGTCGAGGTGGTTCCCTAGAAATTCAATCCGCCCAGGAGCGAAAGCTGCAACCGCACCTTTCATGAATTCAAGGTAATCTTCTTTTGATTTATCCATTGAAACATTCTTATCTATTTTCTTTTTTATTTGAATATCAAAAAAAACCCACGGTTTCCCGTGGGTTTAAAAGGGGTATTGTATTCAAGCAATTATATAGCTGCTTTGAGCTTTGCGCCTGGCTTGAATTTTACAGACTTGGAAGCCTTAATCTTAATCTTTTCACCAGTTTGTGGATTGATACCCTTACGAGCAGCTCTCTTTACAATGGAGAATGTGCCAAAACCAATGATTTGAACACCTTTTTCTTTGTCTTTCTTTACACCAGCAGTGATGCAATCAATAACAGCATTGAGTGCTGCATCTGCTGCTACTTTGGTAGTGTCTTTGCCTAATTTCTTTTGTATGGCTTCTACGAGTTGTCCTTTATTCATGTATTTTTCCTTTTTGTTTGGAAGTATTTATATTAGTTAAACAGCTTTATTGCTCTGTGTTTTCGAGCACATGGTCAAACTTTTTTTGCAAAAAAGCTTATTTTTTCTAGGTTTTAGTCCTTTTTGTCATCGAAATTGGCTTCATCACTCGGTTTGAGCCTTCCTTGTGCTCCGCAAACTGCGACTTCTAATAATTCGCTCAGTGCTTCCGTTTTCGAGATTGTTCCCTCTTTTGCCCGTTGTTCTGCACGTTTAATAAGTTGTCCGGCCATTTGCAGGGCCAATTTTTTTTCGGCACCTAAATTTAAAAATATTCTGGCTACCTGTTCCGTTTCATTTTCCTGATTCATGCTTTTCTAAATTTTAAATCCGTAATTCCTTCTATTTGTAATCCTTCAGAGTTTAAAGTATCTAGACCTTTCTCATGGATCAGTGCCATACCGATTGAATTTCCATTCTCTGTTTGGATCATGCTTTTTAAAACTCCCACTTTTTTTTCTCCCGCAAACAAAGGGCAGGGGATAGTTGGAATTTTAGTGCTTGCCCAAGACACTGGGCGAGCCTGTCTCCTAACTCTTCCCATTGCATGTATTCTTGCCATCACTTCCTGACCCAAATAACAACCTTTATCAAAATCGACCGCAATTTTTTCGAGTTTTCCTTCCTGGGGTAAATCATCCGAACCAATTTCGCAGGGAATGGATACTTCTCCTGCTCGTATTCTTAATTCTTCGAATACATTTTTCTTTTTGGATATCAAGTCTGCGTCCATTTTCCATTTAGATTGTATGGAAAGAAGTATTATAAAGGCACCTGGGAATGCCCGAAAGTCTTCGAAATAAAAACCATCTTCCATTGTAGTGAACTGATTTTTTTCTGGTTTCGCTATATTTTCAATATGCAAATCAGAATTTTTTCCTTCATTCCAAAAAGAAATAATTTCCCAATTTTGTGTTTCATTAATAAATTCAACTTCGTCCGCTACGATATTTTCATTCAAAAGAGAAATAATGTGATCTCCCTCACAATCCTTGCTCAATAGCAGAAATTCCTCGTCTCCCAAACGTAAGATATAAGAATCAGCCAAGACTTTCCCTTTTGTTGAAAGCCTCAATCCATAACGAATTCCACCGTGGGGAAGTTTGCGTAGATTTATACTCCACTGGCTTTGCAGATAGTCCTCAGCGTCTTCTCCTATTATTCGAATGACTCCTTTGGGGGAGGTTTTATAAAAAAAAGTGTCCATTAAATGACTAATTCTAAAAGTTTAGCTTGTTCATGCAAGCTTCCCATTTATGGTGCTTGCTTGTGGATAAAGTTACAAATTTAAGAATTACCAATTCCGAGCCTCTTCCTTCACCGGTTGAACTGTGTGAAGAAATATCTCGTTCTTCTGAACAAAATAGCGTCGTCCGTAAGTCCCGGGAAACTCTTCATTCCCTGATCCAGGGAAAAGATAAGCGATTATTAGCTGTGGTTGGACCTTGTTCCATTCACGAATTAGCCGCTTGCCGAGAATACGCTGAACGGTTTGCAAAATTAGCTGATGAATTGAAGGAACGTCTCATCCTTGTGATGCGAGTTTATTTTGAAAAGCCGCGCACCACTGTGGGATGGAAAGGACTCATTATGGACCCCAAGCTTAATGGAACTTGCGACATTCCAGAAGGTTTACGCATTGCCCGAACATTCCTGGGTGAGGTCTTAGACATGGGCATCCCGACTGCGACTGAATTACTTGATCCTATAACCCCTCAATATATTGCCGATTCTTTATGTTGGTCTGCAATCGGGGCTCGTACATCCGAGTCTCAAACTCACCGACAGATGGCATCTGGGCTATCCATGCCGGTCGGTTTTAAAAATGCCACTGCTGGTGATTTGAAGGCCGCGGTCAATGGTATTGTCGCCGCCACGATGAGCCAAACTTTCTTAGGAATCACAGAAGATGGTCGAGCGTCCGCTGTCACTACTGAAGGGAACCCGGACTGCCAACTTATTCTTCGAGGAGGAACAAACGGCCCCAATTACCAAGCCGAATATGTTAAAGCGGCTGAGGAGGCACTCCGTTCAGCAAATGCTCCAGTTTCTATCATGGTCGATTGCAGCCATGCAAACAGTGGAAAAGACCCAGCTCGTCAACCTGCCGTGCTGGACGATGTGCTCGGGCAAATTCAAAACGGGGCAGATTCAATCCACGCGGTCATGATTGAAAGTCATTTGAAATCCGGTAGCCAATCTTTTCCCCGCCCCCTTAATGATCTTGAATACGGAGTTTCCATTACAGATGGTTGCATTGATTGGTCGAGTACTGAGGCTTGCCTTCGTCGTTCAGCCGATGTAATGGATAAGGCACGATTTTCCTGAAGCTCTTTTTAAACAGAACCCATACAAAAATTTATAATATGAATGACAAAGCACCTATTCGAGTAGCCGTAACCGGAGCCGCCGGTCAAATTGGATACTCCCTTCTTTTTCGTATCGCGTCCGGAGCCGTTTTTGGCCCCGATCAACCGGTTGCTCTAAACCTGATTGAGATTGAGCCAGGAATGAAAGCTTTGGAAGGAGTATGTATGGAACTGGACGACTGTGCGTTCCCCCTGCTTAAGGATATTCGCCCAACCTGCGATTTGAATGAAGGTTTTGACGGAGCCAATTGGTCACTCCTTGTGGGGAGTGTTCCACGCAAAGCTGGAATGGAGCGTGGTGATCTGCTTGGAATTAATGGAAAAATCTTTACGGGTCAGGGTCAGGCTATTCAAGCAAATGCAGCTTCCGATGCTCGGGTCTTAGTAGTGGGTAATCCATGTAATACTAATTGCTTGATAGCGATGAATAATGCACCCGATATTCCACGGGACCGTTGGTTTGCCATGACCCGTTTGGACGAAAATCGTGCGGCTGCTCAATTGGCCGCTAAAGCGGGTGTTCAAGTTTCCGAAGTTTCTAATGTTACCATTTGGGGAAACCATTCCGCCACTCAGTATCCCGATTATTATAATGCCAAAATTGCCGGACAATCCGCCTCTGAAGTTATTTCCGATGATACATGGGCTCATGTAGACTTCATACCTACTGTTCAGCAAAGGGGTGCTGCGATCATCAAAGCTCGTGGTGCATCATCTGCCGCTTCCGCCGCCAATGCAGCTATTGATACGGTTCGATCACTTACTACGCCAACAGTTGAAGGGGATTGGAACAGCGTATGCGTTGCTTCGGATGGTAGTTATGATACAAAGGAAGGGTTAATCACTTCTTTCCCCGTTCGTTCAGATGGAGAAAATTGGGAAATAGTGCAGGGCGTTTCTATTAATGAATTTGCCCGTGGTAAAATCGATGCTTCAGTTAATGAGCTTGCTGAAGAGCGAGAGTTGGTAAGCGATTTGCTCCCCGGCTAAGTTCAAATAAACAAGGGGTCCTGAAAGTATTATTATTGCTCCTAGTTAGTATATTTATATTAATAGTATAAATAATTTGCATTTATAAGTAATCTAAGAAATAGTTACTTATGAAGGATCATAAAAACACTCTTGATTTAACTGATTCCATTCTCCGCATACTCGGAATCATTGGCTTTTTTGCAGCCGTGATATCCGGTTTTATTTTTGCGGGTGGAAATCTGATAACACTTATTCATATACCTGAAATCATTATTGTATTGGGCACAATATTTTTTGGGCTTTTATGCACTCATCGGACAAGATTTCTTTCCTACCTGCCCAAAGCGATGCTTGCCTGTTTGGCAAAGCCTTCACCGGATCGGGATTACTGCCAAATTTCTGATAATGCGATGAGAAATGCTGCCGCCGGAGGTGGTATAGCCGTTATTCTTAGCTTGATCACAACCATGAGCAACCTTGCCCATCCTGAACAAGTTGGATTACGGGTTGCTGCCGCAATGAGTGGTGTTGTTATCGCAATGCTTTTATCTCAGGGGCTTTTTGTATATTTACGATATAGCTTTTCTGAGAACGGATCAAAATAGGGATTGAATAAAATGAATTATGTTAGCCTGGTATGGTTTCTTTTATTCTGTCCTTTTCTTTTTCTTTATTTACTCAGGCTTGGAAATTCTTCCCATCATGATTCCTGTATCTATTGCAATGAGAAAACAAAACCAGAGGATATGAATTGTAAGAAATGTGGCTTTGAATTTATAGGAAAACAGAAAAGCTTTTCCAGTTGGTTATATGCAGGAGGTGCAATTGCATGCATTTTATCTTTGGTCGTATGGATTGAGAGCCAAAAATACCTGGTAAATTAAAAAATTATTTGCCCAACCGATGTTCGTACATTCGAACATCATGATATTTTCCAAACTTAAATCCGCCCTCGTGAAGTAACCCGGCTACTTGAAAGCCCAGTTTTTCGTGCAGTTTTTCTGAGCTCGGATTAGGTAAAACCACGAGTCCATATACCCGGTGAACATCATCCACTTTTTTCAACTCCTCAATTAGGATAGAATATACTTTTTCACCAATTCCTTTACCAGTTTGCTCAGGGTGTAAATATATACTTGTCATTACAGACGGTGCATAGGCGGGTCGTTGATGAAAGCGAAGACTCGCCGCATATCCAACGACCTTGTCATCCAGTTCTGCCACCATTAACTGATACCGACCATCCTTAGTGAACTGAGTAAACCAGGTTTTTCTGTTTTCCAAAGACATTTCCACCATTTCAAAAGTAACCACAGATTCCGTGATATAGTGGTTTATAATATCCCGCAGGGCGGGCATATCGGACTCCCGTCCTCTGCGTATAATTGCCATAAAAGAATGAAAAAGAAAATGGTACCCGGAGAGGGGGTCGAACCCTCACTTCCTTGCGGAAACTGGATTTTGAATCCAGCGCGTCTACCAATTCCGCCATCCGGGCAAGTTGTTTTCCAAAATGATCGCAACTTAAGTTTTTTGCAAGAACGGAGTTTTTTAAAATTTATCCCTTCTTAGCTTGTTAAATAAATGTGAAAAAAAAGTAAAAAAATAGAAAGAAAATGATTGTTTTTGCTAATATATATTAGTTTTATTTATGTAAGACGCGCGTGAGAGTATTTCCATCCATTTTTAAATTTTTTGATTCCCATAAATTTATACGGGGTCTTTCGTCGTGTTTAATTTTCGGTTTTTTTGCATTGTCCTTATTAATATCGTTTGGACAAAATAGTTTGGGAATTGGAGAGCGACCCCAAATTGTTGTTCTTGATCTTTCTTCTGGCTCTAATGGCAGTAGTTATCCTGTTACATATTTGGGATCTCTTCCTAACGATTGGAATTCAACTGAATTTAAGACAAATAAAGTTATATTAAAATGGGTTGATCCAGGTGTTTTTGATATGGGGCAGACTGGTGTCACAAACGCTGACATTGTAAGGCAAATTACTTTGACACGTGGTTTTTATATGGGGATATATGAGATTACTGGTAGTCAATATGAGAAAGTTATTGGCTTTGACCCCTCAATCCATGGTGGCGATACTAAACCTGTTGATAGAGGGACATGGAATGAAGTAAGGGGTGGCATATGGCCAAGTGGAGTACCTTCAAATTCATCTTTTATTGGCAAGGTAAGGCAAAAAACAAACGGAGATATCTTTGACTTGCCAACCGAAGCACAATGGGAGTTTGTTGCTCGAGCTGGAACTTCGACCACTTACTTTTTTGGTGATCAAAATTCAGAAATGAGTAATTATGCATGGGACAATACCTCTACGGGTAGTACTTTTGAAGTGGGTCTTAAACTTCCAAACCCATGGGGTTTTTTTGATATCTATGGAAACGCAAGAGAGTATTGCCTCGATTATGCTGGGAGTTATCAACCTGGACCACAAGTTGATCCGGTTGGCCTTTCTAGTTCGAATTCCGGGAGAATAATTCGTGGATCCGGAATACTATCTACTGCTGCACGAAGTTATGTTCAACCAGATGACGACTCTGGTTTACGAGGATTTCGCATACTGCTTAATACCTTGAACGCATTTCCTAATAATTTAGTTTCAGTCGCACCACTAAATATTCAAGAAAACCAACCAATGGGAAGCGTAGTGGGTGAGTTTAATGCCACTGATCCGGATGCCAATGCGACTCTGACTTATCATTTGGTGAGCGGGGCAGGAGACGGTAACAATTCACTCTTCACCTTGGACGCCAACGGTACTCTGACGACAGCCACTGTTTTTGACTTTGAAAGCAATGCCTCGACTTATTCGATCCGCGTTCAGGCTCGGGATGAGTACAATGCAAGCGTGGAAGGCAACTTTACGGTAACTCTTTTAGATGTTTTTGAATCTGCGGATATACAAATATTCTCCAATTCATCTGCTGGAGTAAATCTTAACTTAGGACCGGGTGATTATAAGCTTAAATATTTGAGCGGTGGTTACCTCTATGCAACTGGAAGGTACCGAACTCATACTAGTTTTGCCAAGAATCGAAGCTTGGGTACTGATAATATATTTTTTCCCGGTGGAGATTATTATTCGGTTGCTTCCATACAGAGTGGGTTGGATCCAAAGGAATACGATTTTTGTATTGAGACCCAATCAACAGTTAGTATCTGGCACTATGATGCTTCTTATGGAGACAATTCTGGTTCTATGTGGTTACGGGTAGAAAAGGTTGAAAATATTCCGCCTGCTGACCTTACCTCTATTAATTCACTAGTAATCTCAGAGAACCAACCAACTGGAAGCGTAATTGGTGAGTTCAATGCCACCGACCCGGATGCTAATTCTGCTTTGACTTATCATCTGGTGAGTGGAGTAGGGGATGCAAGTAACTCTCTTTTTACACTCGATCAAAACGGCACCCTTAAGACTGCTACTGTTTTTGACTTTGAAACCAATGCCTCGACTTATTCGATCCGGGTTCAAGCTAGAGATGACGAAAATGCTACTGTCGAAGGTAACTTCACAGTAGTTTTAACCAATGATATTTATGAAGATTCAGATGGGGATGGATTTTCAGATTTTCAGGAAGCATCTGCCGGTACGGATCCAAACCAAGCATTAAGTAAACCCGGGTTAAACTTTGGCCTCGTAGCCTGGTATCCCTTCGAAGGGAATGCCTCCGACATGTCGGGTAACGGAAATCATGGCACTGTCAATGGGGCAACTTTGGGAACGGATCGTCATGGAAAGGTTAACAGGGCGTACAGTTTTGATGGGATTGATGATAATATTGTAATACAAGAAATTAACTCTTTTGAGGCACAGAAGCACACTCTGTCAGTTTGGGTCTTTGCTCAGCAATGGTACGGAGATATTATGAGTAAAGATGGGGAAGCAAGCCAAAGACAATGGTTGATAGGCTCAGCACCTGCGAATGGAGAGATTATAGCACATGTTTGGACAAATTCCGCCCTTTATCAGGGAAAATCTAGTTTTTTACTAATACCTAACCAGTGGAATAACATAATACAGATTTGGAATAGTTCTTCCCTAGCACTCTATATTAATGGCTTTCTACAAAGTGAAACCCCAACTTTTGGATCTTTGGCTTTGGGTGATCAGCCAATTCGAATTGGTGGCGGAGCCCCTGAAAGTTTTCCATTATGGTTCAACGGTTCCATCGACGACATTCGCATTTACGATCGTGCTTTATCTGCAGAAGAGATTCGATTGCTTTATGATACCGAGGCGGAGTTGCCCGCTCAATCCGTAACCTCCGCAAAATTATCCACGGTACTAAGTGATTTGATTGATGGGAATGGGTCGCTCGAGCAGGCTCTGCCTGCGGGTTTTGTGATCGCACGCAAGCCCGGTGAAGCTCCGCCACCCGGCTATACACTTTTCCAACGCCCTGAATACAATGCCTCTCTAGTCTGGGAAGAGAAGGCATCGATTTCGATAGCCCGCTATGCATTCGATGGAGCCGAGGTAATAGATGGGAAAATTTATTTTACTGGTATGCAAGTAGATCATAACAGGACTGGCAGCACACTCCTTGAGAGATATGATCCGTCGACTGATACTTGGGAAACTCTAGCTCCAAGGCCTAAAGTTCGATACGCTTCATGTTCGACAGTCCTCAACGGAAAATATTATGTGATGGGCGGCAGAATAGGGGATGGTAGCGTGGAGATTTATGACCCGGAAACAAATTCCTGGTCGGAAGGAGTACCGATGCCAGTGGAAGTTCATCATTGTGCTGCTATTACCTACGAGGGAAAAATTTATGTGATTGGTAATAATCAGGTGATCGTATTTGATCCTTCAAAAAATGATTGGGAATTGAAGGCGGAGTGTGGCCTTACAACCTATGGAACAGCTTTAGCTATTTATGCAAATAGAATATGGTCATTTACCAGGCAGGGAGTGGAAAGTTATGATCCATTTACTGATACTTGGCGAACGGAGGTTTCCCCATCACTGAACCGTAGTTTTGGAACCACATGGGTCTATCAGGATAAACTCTACTTTGCTTGCGGGAGAGTCCATGATAATGTTGCTTATACACGTTTTGACTCGATTGAAAGCTACGACTCCAAAAATCGGGAGTGGGAAAAAATAGGAGAATTTGTAGATCAGCGAGAGGTTCTTGATTCTGCGGTCATTAATGATCGAGTCTATCTAGTTGGGGGTTCAAATGGTGTCCATGTCAAATCCATGTACTCTGCTAAACTTCCGCTCGTTCCTCCCATGAATCTCTATTTTAAAGAGGGCAATGCTACTACGGAGGTGGAACTGTCCACTCTTGGAATGGCGGATGGCTCCGTTACTCTCGGGCAACTGGCACCGGATACCTTGGCGAAGTTTGGATTGGATCATAACCCCGCAACCGCAGAAGGTAGCTTGCTTGCTGTTCCCCGTGGCACGCAACCACCCTCGGGCTATGCCCTTTACAAACGCTCCGATCGAAACGGTAGTTTGGTCTGGGAAGAAAAAGCTCCGGTTAGTGTGGGCAGAAATGCCGATGATGGGGTGGAAGTGATAGGTGGAAAACTATATTTTGTGGGTGGCGGTGGTTATATTAGCCCTGCGTCGAAGAAAATAACTGAATCTTACGATCCGAAGACCAATGCTTGGACGAGTTTACAATCGCTTTCTAACTCCCTTCAAACCCCAGCAAGTGCTTCACTTGGAGGTAAATTATATGCAATCGGGGGAAACGGGGTAACCCACTTGCAGATTTACGATCCTATTGCTGATACATGGACCCTGGATTCGAGTTTGTCAGATTTGTCCCTGAGTCCAGGTGGTTCTGCAATTACTGTAGAAAATAAATTATATTATATTGATGGTAATGAATCGGGGTTTTCTCGAATGTTTGTTTATGATCCTAATTCCGATGAGTGGTTGCAAAAGTCGAGTATGCCTGTAGGCCGAACAGGTTTTAAACTGGTTTGGTTCCAAAAAAGAATTTGGGCTATTGGTGGATGGAAGGCAGATGCTGTAGAGAGTTATGATATCTCCACAGACACCTGGCGTAGTGAAACTAGTTTACCTGAAATCCGGGGCGGACATGTTGCATGGGTTGCACAAAATAAAATATTTATTCTCGGCAGTTGGGGTGGGGGATATTACGGGGGTACAGATGAAATTATTGTTTATAATCCGATTACTGCAACTTGGTCTTATCATTCTCAATTTCCAACTGTTATCGG
The DNA here is from genome assembly GCA_018645475.1 of Opitutia bacterium. Classification (GTDB taxonomy): domain Bacteria; phylum Verrucomicrobiota; class Verrucomicrobiia; order Opitutales; family Seribacteraceae; genus Seribacter. Next base: position 539 of record JABGWU010000350.1, on the reverse strand, counting down.
TTGTGCTGGTTCTGCGATCTTGGACGGTAAAGTTTATGTAGTGGGAGGGAGGACTTCAAGTCCCGCCGATCAGAATCATTCAAGCCAAGTATTTGCAGCAGATATAACTCCGCCGATGGATTTGTATTATCGAGAGAATAGTGCCGGAGGCTCAGTTACTCTTGGGAAGCTAAGTTCAGATGTGGTTTACAAATTAAACCAATCGAAGCCCGTTTCCTTATCTGCCGGGAAAGTAACTTCAGTGGATTACAATGGTAGTGTTTCAAATGAATACACCATTCTCGAACGAACCGACCGGAATGCCACTTATCAATGGGATGAGATGGCACCAACACCCATCAGTGCTAGTATTTATGATGGGATAGAGATAGTTGATAAGAAAATTTATCTTGTTGGTGGGCACAGTGGAAATGCACTTAATTCTTTATTCCGTTACGATCCAGTCACGAATGCTTGGGAAACCCTAGCTAATATGCAGAAGGCCAGAGCTGGGGTAAGTACGGCCGCACTGGGAGATAAAATTTATGCAATTTCAGGAC
>JABGWU010000349.1 GCA_018645475.1 Opitutia bacterium | reverse complement strand
TGATGCAACATTAACCATAAGAATTACCTTACCTTTATGTTCGGATAAAGATGTATCTTCACCATCAATGGTTTGAAGTTTATGATCATAAAGATTGGAGGCGTGCAGTGAACTGATTGCTGTCATAAGAGCGAATGTGAATATTTTCATGTTTATTATGGTTAGTTAAAATGGTCTATTAATTTTTTGATTTGTTCTTTCCTGTGACTTCGATGATTGGAATATGGACTTCGGATCTTTAGAAAAAATTTGGAACAAATGGGCCGTTCCAATATTCCCCATATGCATCGCCTTTTTGCGTATATTGCTTTTGTTTTGAAAGCCAAGTTTCCAATTTTTTTTTGTTCTCAATAAAGTTTTTTTCGGAATATCCACCACGAATACCAATGGAAACAACCTTTCGTTTGGGTAGGGTAATTACATCCACGAAATTGTTAGACTGTAAATTCTTCGATGCATCCTTTTTACCAACAAAGAACCTCATTTTTCCGGGATTTATATCCGCTTCTACTGGGGTAGTCATGGAAACATCTTTGCTTGATATATATCGAAATAATTTTCTAAAAAGTCCGTTATCTGAGTTAAAATAAGCTCCTTTTGTGTTTGCTTCAAGGGCCAGTCTTTCGGGCAAATCGATAACAACTATTTTTCCAACAGGAGTTTTGTCGTACATAGATTCGTAAGCAATTAAGAAAAGGGGGACGCAGAAAAACAAAGGAATAATTAATAATTTTTTCACAACTTATATATCGTTACTAAAATAAATTTAGATCATTATATATTGAATTCGATTGGGGATTCTCGCAAGAAAATCATGGAGTTTCTAAAAATATACTGACAAATCTACTTTATCACACGAAAGGTTAAATTGATTCTGGGTTCAATGCGTTTAGCCGTTCTTGGTATTTCATGCATCCAGTGGTGCTGGGTTGTTCCTTTCATGAGAAGAAAACTACCATTTCTAAGCATGATACTTTTTTTAAGGTTATTACTTTTATATTTTTTGTGCCTTAATTTAAAAATTCTTTCGGCTCCAAAACTTACCGATCCAATTACCGGGTTTTTACCGAGCTCCTTTTCATCGTCGCTGTGCCAGGCGACCCGGTCTTTTCCATTTCTGTATAAGTTGATCAACACGGAATTGAATTTTACCCGTGATTCTATTTCGATCGCACCTTTAATTTCTTTTAATTCTTTAGTCCATGGAATGGGGGTCATGTGAATGCCTGAATAAGCATAACTTTTACCTGGATCACCATACCAAGCTTCCAAGCGGGGTATCGGATTTTCTTTTCCATATATTTTTATGGTGTTTTGTTTCCATTGAATGGTTTCCAGTAACTGTTCTAAAATAAAAGAAGATTTCCTGGAGGAGAAGAAACTTGGGTAGTAACGAATTATTGCATCGGGTAATTCGTAATCAATTACAGATTGCGAGAAAAGTTCATCAGTGGAAATTTTCATCAATTCCCAGATAGGCGAAAAATAAAAAAATCACAATCTTCGGTTGATTGGATCGTCAGGTTTTTGTTCAAATTTTCAATACCGATTCCATCCGCTTTGTTTAACTCATAATTTTCTAATGTGCTGGTTCCAGAAATAATCTGAATCCATGCATGGGGGTATTGATTGTTGGGTTCGATCACTAGAGCATTTCCTCGATCTATTTGTCCAAAACCAATGGTGGCGTTTTGTCGAATGGGAGTGGAATCGTCATGCCCGTCTTCTGAAAATAAAATCTTTATATCGTTGTTCACCTTATCTTTATCGAGTTCTTTTTCTTCATAAATTGGTTTTCCTCCCCGTTGGTTGGGCAGCATCCAAATTTGATAAAGTTCGACTTGGTTATCATTGGACGGATTAAACTCGCTGTGAAAAACCCCATCTCCTGCACTCATGTACTGTAAATGTCCGGGTTTGATAATAGATCCATTCCCCATACTGTCCTTATGTTCGAGTTCGCCTGAGATAACATAGGTAAAGATTTCTGCATTATCATGAGGATGAGTTCCAAACCCACCCCCGGGTTCAATAAGATCGTTGTTCATTACGACCAGGGAGTGGAAACCACAGTGTTTAGGTTCGTAATAATCGGCAAAAGAGAAGGTGAACCTGGCATGGAGCCAACCATGCTCAGCGGTACCTCTTTCTTCTGCTCGTCGAATTTTAAAAGTTGGCATTTATGCCATGATTATGAAGAGATTGGATTTTTTCAAACTTGATCGAAAATGAGACTAGCTGGAAAAAAGGGCGATATTTTCTTTTTCCTGATCAAGTTGCTGCATGAGTTTGTTTTCAAATTCCTCAACATCCATCTCAGTCATTTTGAGCCTTCTCATAATTCTCTTGGACGGAGTTAATTTTATATTGTGCCCACTAAACCCAAATCCAATATTTTTAATCATTTCATTGGAGAATTGTACGATATCAATAATTTTATGGGTTGCCACATCTTCCACATCCAATCGCTTGGAGCGGTCCTCTTCATGGTGCCATTTCGTGACAGCTTCAACAACGGGGGAAATTCCCCATTCTTTGCAAATTTTTCCACCAAGTAGATCATGTCTTATTCTAATTTGTGCAATTTCTGTCTGGTGGTTGTTCCAACCGGATTCCTGTGCTTTGTTAAGTTCCTCACAAAAGTTTTTTTGATCGTATTTAAGTTTTGCTAATTTCCCGATGTCATGAATTAAACCACACGAATATACCTGATCTGTTAAGGCAAAATTCAAAAAATCCGCTAGATTTGAACTGGCAATTGCAACACCCACACTGTGGGTCCATAATGATTCGGGACTAAACTTGCTTGGAAATCTAATACCTTTAAAAAGAGTCAAAACGGATGTATCGAGGGCAATTCTTTTTACTTTTTCCAATCCCAGTCGCTGCATGGCGTCATCGAGATTAGATATTCTAGGCTCCGCATCTCCCCGATATTGAACCGTATTTACCACCTTCAAAATTTGAGAAAAAATGGAGGTATCCAATTTGATTATGTCCTTAATCGCATACAGGGCGGCATTGGGGTCAGCAATAATTGTCAATAACTCATCCATAACCATGGGCAGACTTGGTAATTGTCCCTTGAGGGAATTTACTATGGAATCATAGTCTTCCGATGAGAGTTTCATTTGTTCAAATTTGTGCTTATTAAAAATATGTTTAGTTTAATTTTTATATCTTTTGTTAATAAAAGTAAAGTAAAGTACATTTTTTCTATAAACTGATTTATGAAAATAATAGTTGTTGGAGCCGGTATTTCCGGATGTGTTTGTGCTTGGCGATTATCTGAGGCTGGGCATGAAGTAACTCTTTTGGAAAAGGGCAGGGGTGTGGGTGGGCGAATGGCAACCCGAAGAATGAATGGTGCACGGATTGATCACGGAGCACAATTTTTCACCGCCCGTGATCCTAGAATGTTAGACCTTCTAAAAAAATGGGAGTCTTTGGAATATGTTGTCCCTTGGTATGATCGTGTTCCCGGCCGGCAGGATCTCCCAAGGAGTATCCGTTTTCGGGGGGGGAATGGTATGACTGCCCCTGCCAAATTTTTAGCTCAATCTTTTTCCGTTACAACCGAGTTTTTTGTGGACTCGATTTTTTTTGATGAGGAATGGCAGATTAATGAAAGGGAAGGGGGGAACCGCAGGTTATTTGCTGATCATCTTGTTCTAACCCTTCCTGTTCCTCAAATGCTGGAATTATTTCAAAGAAGTCAGTTTGAATTAGAGTCCAAAATAATGAATCAATTAGAAGCGGTCAAATATACCCGTTGTCTTGCTCTGTTGGGAATTTTAGATCGCCCTTCCGCTTTGTCTTTTCCCGGTACAGTAACTCATCCAATACCTGAAATTGATTGGATATCAGATAATATGGTTAAGGGAATTTCAGAGGTACCAGCTTGCACCGTTCATGCCAGCGATGAATATTCCCAAAAATTTTGGGACTCCCCCGATCAGGAACGCGTGCCTTTTCTTGTTCAAGCGGCGGAGGAATCTCTGCAGACCACAATAAACGAGTGGACATGTCATCGTTGGGGGTTTGCGAAACCATTGGTTACATTTGGCTCAACTCAATATACTTCCGCCTGGGACCGACTGAGTCTAGCGGGAGATAGTTTTGGGGGAGAAAGAATAGAAAGTGCAGCAATGTCGGGATGGGATGCCGCGGATGCTATACTTGGTTTCGGCCCTACAAGTTAACAAGAAGGAACAAAACTTTAGAATCGATACGCGTATCCGATCTCAAAGGAGGGAGCGGATTTTACATCACGGTCCAATAATTCAGTTCCGTTAAGGAGTTCAATTTCTGATTTTCTTGCAAAATCAATACCTCCTGTTGTGAACAGAGCATGGTTTTTATCCAAGTTCCATTGAAGGGTTGCAGAAATACGATAGGAACGAAGTCGGAAATTCCGCTCCTGTTTGGTTCCGGTGTAAGAATTTGACTGTGTATTCCAACGATTTCCAGTGAACTGACCGCCTAGGGTTAAATCAAATGAATCTGAAATTTCATATTTGTAGCGGATGATAGGGCCAGCGAATAGAAGGCTGGAATGTTCTGAAGGTTTCCATGTGAACCCTATTGCAGGAACAAATAAATCGTCTCCTAAACCAGTGGTGTAAACCGCACCGAATATCCATTCAAAGGTTTCACTTGCCTTCCATTTTGCACCGACAATGGTCATGTAATTCATTGCATCTGCATCAATGTCTTTCAGGTCACCGGCTAGGCTTGGGTTAAAGAGAAAGATCCAATCAAGGGTTTCCGATTGTTTTTTACTAATAAAAAAAGCCAAATCTATGGAGTGGAGACGGTATTCATCGAGTAATG
>JABGWU010000348.1 GCA_018645475.1 Opitutia bacterium | reverse complement strand
GGATCATACAAAATAGCAAGTTCCTCTGTAGTGAATCGGGTTACTGGAATTCGGATTGAAGCGATGAAGGACAATCGATTGCCTAGAAAAGGGCCAGGGCGAGCACCCAATGATGGAAATTTTGTTCTCTCAGAATTAGAAGTTATTGCAAGCCCAAGTAAGGATTTAAATCATTGGGGAAAATTTCATGCATCCAAATGGGAAACTATCAAAATCCCGGCACCCTGGAAATTAAACATCGGGGCAAAAGTAACTGAAGGGAATCAGAGTGTGATCCTTGAAAAAATGAATGAAAAAAACCATATTGCATTGGGTAATTTCTTTCATGTCGGTCCGTTTAAGGGAGTCAGTTTTGATCAGAAAGTAGGTCCAGAATTGGATTCTGATTTCCTTCGCGAAAAAACCTATGAACATGTTGGTAATTCATTAAGATGGGTTTCCAAGCCTGAATGGAAGGATGCGGAACTTTACAATTCGGTATTTAGTGCCGAAAATTCTTCAAATTACTTGCTTAAGGAAATCGAAGCTTCTAATGAAATGGATCTACCTATCAGTTTGGGCAGTGACGATGGAATCAAAGTCTTTTTGAACGGAAAAACACTCTTGGCCAATAATATTGGTCGGGGAGCGGCCCCTGATCAGGAGAAGGTAGTTTTAAAACTGAAAAAGGGAAAAAATATTTTGCTTTTAAAAATTCACAATGGGGGCGGACCTTCCGGTTTTTATTTTAAGTCCGGTATTAGCCAATCGATATTACCCGGGTTTACTTGGAGCCAGAAAATGCCTGCTGGTAGTTTTGTTCTTACCTTCAAAGCGAAATCTGTTGTTGAAGGGGATGTGCGACTTGTGCTTGGTGGATCGGTGACCAATGGGAAAACAAATAGTTCTTACTTAACCAAGGTTAAAGGTGATCAAAGTTGGCACGATTATCGGATCGATTTCACATTGGAGAAACCAATCGCAGATTTACAATTTTTGCTTCCCGAAAAGACCGAACTAAAAAATATCGACATTTATCGCAATGGATTGCCGCAAAAATTATCTTTTGAAAATGCACTCGCAACTTACAGTCAGAATGGCTACGCAGTGGCAACAGCTATTGACGGGAAACGAACCCCATCCGGAAATGGTTGGGCAATTTCCCCTCGGATGGGAAATACTCATTACGCTTCATTTCAGGTCAAGAAGCCAATTAATTTTAATGGACCTACGGAATTGGAAATTCTTTTGAAACAGGAATTTCAGAGTGGAAAACACTCCCTTGGGCGCTTTCGAGTTGCAGTGACTGACTTGAATAAACCCATTTCTTATGGATTGCCGGAAGAGATTTTGGAGATTTTTGGAGTTGCCCAAGATAAGCGATCTTCCAAACAAAATAAAAAGATATCTGATGCTTTTAAGAATGCGAACCCCGAGCGGGTAGAACTTAGTAATGCATTAGCGGAAGCCAACAAACCTCTACCTAAGGATCCAAAACTGACTAAACTAGAAACTGAACTGTCCAATGCGGAAAAACCTTTACCTCTTCCGCCCGAGGTTGCGAGGTTACGAAGAGCACTGTTATTGAGTGAAAAACAACTTGCTAACAAGAGGGTAATTGGAGCTCAAGATCTCACATGGGCACTCATTAATACACCAGCATTTCTTTTCAACCGTTAGGCCAATTTACATCTTTGAAATTTAAAAAAAACTAAATTAGGAAAATATTATGATAGGAATACCCGGACAATTAGGACGAGATTTATGTGATGCTCATTTGCCGATGAGTCGGAGGGATGTATTGAAAGTTGGAGGTTCAAGTATGTTGGGGTTATCACTTGGTGCGATGCTCCAAATGAAGGCATCTGCAAATCCCCTGAGTGGGGGTGGACCCGGGTGGGGTAAAGCGAAGAGTGTAATAATGATATATTTACAGGGCGGTCCTAGTCATTTAGATCTTTGGGATCCTAAGCCAGACGCACCTGATAATGTGCGTAGTATTTTTAAACCAATCTCCACTAAGATTCCTGGAGTCAATTTTACTGAGCTTTTACCCAAGCTGGCTAAGGTGAACGATAAGTTTACCATGATGCGCTCGGTCAGTTACACTCCCAAAGGGCTTTTTAATCATACGGCAGCGATTTATCAAATGATGACTGGGTATACTACGGACAAAGTTAGCCCATCTGGTCAGCTTGAACCACCCAGTCCAAAGGATTTTCCTAATTTTGGATCCAATATTATTCGAATTAAGCCGACTTCCGAACCCATGCTTCCATTTGTGATGCTTCCACGTCCACTTCAGGAAAGTGGGGTAGTGGGAAAAGGAGGAACAGCTGGTTTTCTTGGGAAAGCTTATGATCCGTACACTCTTTATCCTCCGGGGGACGATATGGATATGCAAAAAATGGCAAAATTGCGGGTGGACGATTTACAAATGAGACCCGATATGTTTGGTGTGCGTTTAAACAGGCGAGCTAATTTGCGTAATGCGATGAACGATGCGATGCCAGTTATTGATAAGGCTGTTCAAAAGTACAATTTAAACCAGCATTATGATCGGGCTTTAGATTTGGTAGCATCTGGGCGTGCGAGGGAAGCCTTTGCATTAGAGCAGGAATCTGATTCAATTCGCGATTCATACGGCCGAAATACTTTTGGGCAAAGCTGTCTACTAGCTCGCCGTTTAGTGGAGGCAGGAACACGAGTG
>JABGWU010000043.1 GCA_018645475.1 Opitutia bacterium | reverse complement strand
GGGCCATTCCTCAATATAAACAATTCCTTTTTTCTGCTTACCGGTAAATGGCTCGTGATATTCTCCATATTCTCCTCTCTCTACTCGGCCACCCATAGCAAAATAATGAAAGTCTGGATGACATGTTACTTCTGGTAAGACATAACCTAAGCTATTTAATTGTCGTTTTTCATGAAGGAATAAAGCAAACCATCCAACGACTTTTTCTATACTTGAAATATCTCCTGAGCGGCAGGCAATGGTTTGCCCATCATCTAGCCTGCCATTTTCATTAAGATCCATAAATTCTTGTGGCTCAAATATTCGATTTCTATTCCGATCATACCAAGGCTCACCTGGATCCCACTTATAATTCATATTTGGATCCATATTTAACCATCCACCCTGCATATTTTCTTTTCCATTTGGAATTAAGGACCAGTCAAAATTTGGATCATGTTGATAATCGTGATCACCAGGTTGCTCACCTCCATACAGAGAGTCGATACCCTCATCAAATATCTTATTCCTATTCCGATCATAGAACGGTTCACCCTTATCCCATTTCCCGTTAAAATTAGGATCGAATTCAATCCATCCACCCTGCATATTTTCTTTTCCATTTGGAATTAAGGACCAGTCAAAATTTGGGTTATTTTGATAATCATAATCGCCGGGTTCCTGTCCACCCCACCAATCATCTGGTCCTGCACTAAATTTCCCATCTCCATTGTGATCAAATCTTGGTTCCAATGGATCCACATAGTAACAGGGTGTTAAGTTATTCATTTCCGAAAGAGCATTTAACCATTTGATCACTTCCTTAATTGCCACATTGGTACGAGGTACATTTTCCTCGCCCACCGGATAACTCATTGGCACAAGATCATAGCCATTTTGAACAGCCCATGTGACCACTTCATTCCACTGATGATTGGTTACCTCGTATTTACTTACATTAAATTTACTTGGGGTCTTAGAACCTTCATGGAATCTAGATTGTTCATAATTTTGAGCCATATACCAACTTGGGCTCATTGCTATTGAACTTGGTTTAAAAGGAACTGATACAAATTCAATCGCAACCGGTTTACTTGGTGGCTGAGTCCCACCGGACACAATGCAGATCGCCTTAATTCTTCCCTTTTCTGTGAAATTAATAGGCCAGTCTAGTCCTGCATCCCAAACAGCGAACCTGGGACCCGAAGTTATTCCTTTTCCCACATCTCCCCTGATTGTTTTACAGGCAACCGGAAATGTCAGTCCATCATCCGAGCTAAACTGGAAACTGATTTCCGCAGTTTGGCCCTGGCTAAGGTTTAATATATAGGACAGATCGACCAGTTTTGAATTAGCCCGTTGGGAGTAGGACAAGTTATTCAAAACCTGTGATGCTCCGAATAAACTATTCCCGAGCCAGACGAGTACTGTAATAAATAATGTTAGTCTTCTGATTTTCATAATTCTTAATGTAGTTGCGTATTTATACTAAATAGGTGGAGAAAAAATTTACTGGAACCATTTTTGCCAAGTTTCACTTTGGTAATCATAGAAGAGCCATGGACTGTGGGTGCCCTGATCATAAAAGACCCAATTTTCACGATCCGATGAATAGACATAGGGAAAGTGAGATGGAGATGTCCAAAGCCAGCCTTTTCCATCCACATAATGCCAGGATGGTAAATGAGGAACTTTTAATTTACGGGTTGATTCGACAATCTCTTTTTCAACCGTAACCAGTTCCTGATTTAAGCTTTCCAATCTTAGAGGAAATTCTTCAATTTGAAGATTAAGCAGCTTGATTTCCTCTTCCATTTTTTGAGTACCTGAAATTAAATCATTTAAGTTTTGGGAAAGGACTGATTCATCTTCATTTTTTAATGTAAGATTCGCTTCATATTCAGCCAATTTTGATTCCTTTTCCTTTTTTACCAATCGAATTTGTAAAAGTTCTTTTTCCCGCTTGGAAAACTCTATTCCTGACAATTCAATAGATTGATTGAGGTCTGCCAGAATTTGGGTTGCTTGATCCACTAGAATAACGGTTTCCTCGTATAATTTCTTATATTCATTTCCAGGAAAATCAGGGGGTGGAGCAGGTGGTTGCCCCACCCCCGATACAATCGATCCAGTGAAAAAAAGATTTAGAAAAAGTAGGGCTTTGGTTTTCATAATTTTTGTTTTTTGTTTATGAGGAATTACCATTTTTCCCATTCCTGGGTTTGATAGTTGAAGAAAATTTGTAAATTTTGGGACGGAATTTCTGCATATAACCAATTTGAAGAAGCGGCAGAAAAAATCATCGGGAAAACAGAAGGACTTGTCCAATGCCAGCCTTTATCCTTAATAAAGTACCATCCATTAATATGCGTATTTCGGTTAGAAAGCTCTGTATTTTCACTTTTTTGGGAAAAGTTTTTCAATTTAATCTTTCTTAATTCATCCACCACTTCCTGATTTGCTTCCTGTTCGAATTGGAGCTTTTCGAATTGTGTTAGTAATTTGTGTTTGCTTTCTCTCTCGCGTTGAAGTTCGGAAATTTTATTGGATAATTCTGAAGATAATCTGGAATTCTCAGATTGTAAGATATTAATCCCAAACCCAGTTTTTTTCTCATCTTGAATAGGAGAAGGATTTCCAGTTTTTGGATTTCCTGAACTTGATTGATTATTTTCCCTAGAAGGAGGAGTATTCTTCGGAAATTTCTTTTGAAATTCCGAAGGATTCCCATCCGGCTCTTTTGGGTTTAAATTTGCGGATGGATTTTGAACTTGTGCAAAGCATTGGAAATAAAATTCCGAAAAAACAAATATTAAAAACACAACTGCAAAAAATTTCATATACAAGATTACAATTACTTATCTAGTATACTTACGCAAATATTACTTTATTTATTTTCTTGATAAGATCCTAACTAATAATAAAAAGTCAATGTTATGATAATCCTTCTGTCCCCTGCGAAAACATTAGATTTTGAAAACCCTGCTGTAGAAAAAACATGTACGGAACCGGAGTTTCTTTCCTTATCAAAAAATTTAATCGCCGGGTTATCCAAAATGTCAAACGAAGAGATTTCAAAACTTATGGGAATTAGTGACAAGTTAGCGGCTTTAAATTCCGAAAGATACAAATCGTGGAATGTGAAGCACGAATCTACAAATGCAAAGCAGGCAATTCTTGCTTTCAAAGGAGATGTTTATGAGGGAATGAAAGCATGGGACTATACAAAAGAAGATTTCATCTATGCTCAAAAGAATCTGCGTATGCTTTCTGGTCTGTATGGTTTGTTGCGTCCTCTTGATTTGATTCAACCACATCGCTTGGAAATGGGAACGGTTTATGCAAACCCTGCTGGTAAAGATTTATATGCATTTTGGGGGGATCGGTTATGCAATACCCTAAACCGAGAGTTAAAAGCATCCGGATCAAGATTCCTGATAAATTTGGCATCTCAGGAATATTTTAAATCTACCCAACCCAAAAATTTAGAGGGTGAAATTGTATCCCCTATTTTTAAGGATGAAAAAAATGGGAAATTTAAAATCATCAGTTTTTATGCAAAAAAAGCCAGGGGCATGATGGCCAGTCATTTGATTAAAAATCGAATTGATTCAATAGATGGTCTTCGAAAATTTAATAATTCCGGTTATCAATTCGAATCTTCAGAATCAACGGACCTCCAACCCGTTTTTCTTCGATCTGAACAAAATCGGATTGCGGCATAGCTAAGAGCATAGCAATCTGCAGGTATGTTCATGCTTGCCCGCATCTGTTTCATTTATTCACTCGGAGTTTTTACTTTTCTTTGGCCCGCACAGGCTGGGGATAAAAATTCTTTCCAAGTAGTTGCCTACAATGTTGAAAACCTCTTCGATGTAGACGGCGTGTCACTTTATAGTGACTACAAAGAAGGCATGTATGGTATCACTGAACTGGGCAACAAGCTCAAGGCCATAACAAGTACGCTTAAAAAAATAGGCGGGACTACAGGTCCCGAGGTTATTTTACTTCAGGAAATCGAAGTAGATCGGACTCCTTCAAAACTCCTCTCTGCTACGGATGAATTACTCAGGGAATTAAAATTAAATGGATTGGGCCCTTATTATTTCAGACTTGGATATAATCCCAAAGATCCACCCGAAAAATGGCCTGCCGTTCATTGCCTTACTCTGTCGAAGTTTCCCATTATCGAATCTCGACTCCATCCTATTGAAAGGGCTCGACCGATTCTTGAAACAACAATCAAAATAAATGAACATAAATTTACCTTGTTTAATAACCATTGGAAGTCTGGTGCATCTTCCCCTGAAATGGAATTACATCGTGTTCAAAATGCAGAGGTTCTACGAAAGCGAATTGATGAATTACTCGAAGATACTCCAGAGATTGATTTTCTGGTGGGAGGAGACTTAAACTCCCATTATAATCAAGCTACCGTCTATAAGGAACAAATGAAAGAGACAGGTATTAATGATAGACTGCTTAGCTTTGAAATTGAACCCGAAGGAAAAAACATAGGTAAACATTTATACAACTTATGGCACGAGTTGCCAATAAGAGAGAGAGGGTCCGATGCGTGGAAGGGAAATTGGGGAACTTTGATGCACATTTTAATCCCAAAGAGTTTATACGATGCTAAAGGGATTCAGTATATTGAAGATTCGTTCAGAGTAGAAAAGTTTAAAGGGTTAAATGAGGTAATAGGGTTAGGGATTCCATTTGAATGGTCTAATGATTTAAACGGTTTTGGTTCAAGCGATCACTTTCCCATATCTGCCCGGTTCCAAATGAAAGGAATCAAAACAAAGAAGGGAAACCACTTTCCAGAAATCGAAGGAGAGCAAAGATTAATTGATTATGCTGGAGCAAAAGAATTGGCAATCAATTGGAAGGACTCTCAACTTTTACCTAAGAATTTCGGCAGGACTTTTAAATTCTCTGGTATCATAAATAAAAAAAAACCAATTAGTATGAAAATTGGCCAACTATCGATGGGACTGTATAGTTATGATCCGAAAACCAGGGAAATCCTCTTCTCTCATTCTGAAGGAGACTCCATTACTGGTTTCGGTTACCTATCCCGGTATCGCGGACAATGGCAATTTATAATAGCCAAAGACGACTGGATTAATTGAGTAACAAACTAAGGTTTCCCTTCGTTGGCTTTTTCCATTCGCGACGCAACTGACTTTCGTTGCATATCACGATAGTAACTGGAATTCCCTCTTTTCTTAGAGGAACCCGTTCCTGCTTTGCCTCCTTTTTTTCCCATTTGGGAAGCGACTTTCGTAAGTGATGATACTTTTTTTTGTGTCATTTTATTTTCTCAAATTTCACATCATACGGTTAAAAACCTTAAGTACTTTTTCAAGTCTTTGATAAGAATTTTCCATTTCAATAAGTATATCATCAGCCTTTTCCTCCATTAAATCTTTATTCTGAATAGAACAGATTTCTGACTCCGTAAATATACTTAGTTCCTCATCCACTCCGACCTGGTTTTCCTCATTCCCCCACCCTTCAAATGAATTACCCATGTTTTTTTAATTGCACAAACGCTTGTGTAAAACAAGCACAAAAAAAAGTATGTAATAAGAAACTATTTTTTAAGAAATCTTTTCGAGTAATTTTTGACGCAAATTAGAAAGACCTTCTTCTAAAATTGCTGATATTGCTAAAACCTCTATTTCGGGAAATTTGCTTTGGCAAAGTTTGAGGTTTTGCATGGAATTTTCTTCATCTATTTTATTTCCAACTAACAAAAATGGCTTTTTAGCTACCTGTGGGTCATAATCCTCTAATTCTTGACGCAAATGAACAAAATCCTCCCAAGGTTCACGACCGTCCACTGCAGACAAATCGATAAGAAAAACAAGTAGATTACAACGTTCAACATGTCGTAAAAAGCGGTGTCCTAAACCTCTATTTTCGGCAGCACCTTCAATTAAACCAGGAACATCCGCCATACTAATTGTTCGGTATTCTTCTGGGTAATTTATGATTCCAACAGTTGGTACAAGTGTGGTGAAGGGATAGGAGGCGATCTTTGGAGTCGCATTTGAAAGAATATTAAGAAGGGTGGATTTCCCGGCATTAGGAAAACCAACTAAACCCACATCAGCTATAGTCTTTAAGGTAAATACATAATTCTCTTCCCCGCCATCCTTACCCTCTGTCGTTTGCCTAGGTGTTTGATTAACGGAAGATTTAAAAGTTGCATTTCCCCTACCCCCTTTTCCGCCCTCTAGGAGAAGAATTTCTTCACCATGTTTTAAAAGTTCACAAAATAATTCTTCTTCTCCTTGAATTCTTATCTCTGTACCCAAGGGAAGCTTTAAAATGATGGGTTCTCCGCCTTTTCCATTTTGATCGCTTCCGCGACCTGGTTCACCATTCCTGGCTTTCCAATGTTTTTTAAAGTGAAAAGCTCTTAAATCGGAAACATTTTCATCGGCTTGTAAAAGTACATCTCCCCCGCGACCACCATTCCCGCCATTTGGACCGCCTTCTGGCATATATTTTTGACGCAAAAAACTCATGCAACCATCACCACCATCACCTGCTTTTACATAAACCTTTGTCTCGTCATAGAACATAACTTAAAGGTTGAGCAAAATATCCAAACTAGCTCTAAAGGTCAATGAGGGAAGCAAAACTAGTTTGCTTCCCTCATTAAAAAAATTGAACTAAAATAAAATTTAGTACCTGTAATGCTCAGGTTTGTAAGGACCTTCTACAGGTACACCAATATAGTCTGCTTGTTCACTACTTAGTTTCGTGAGTTTTGCACCTAATTTGTCTAAATGCAAACGGGCGACTTCTTCGTCAAGTTCCTTACTCAAGCGATAGACTCCAATGTTACGATCGGGGTTAGTACGAATATCAATTTGAGCAATGGTTTGATTTGTAAAACTGTTTGACATAACAAAACTAGGATGCCCTGTGGCACAACCAAGATTGATCAAACGACCTTCTGCTAAAAGATAGATACTTCTACCATCAGGAAAGGTGAATCGACTAACCGGACCACCAGGAACTGAATCCTCCTTAATCACTTCTTTGGTAACACCATCCATAGCCTCAAGTTTAGCAACTTGAATCTCGTTATCAAAGTGACCAATGTTACAAACGATTGCTTGGTCTTTCATTTTGCACATGTGTTCAGCAGTGATGATATCTTTATTTCCAGTGGTAGTTACAAAAATGTCGGCAGTCTCAAGAGCATTTTCAACAGTGGTTACCTGGAAACCGGCCATGCATGCTTGTAGTGCACAAATGGGATCTACTTCGGAAACCATTACCCGTGCCTTTTCATTGGCCAAAGAATCAGCAGATCCTTTTCCCACATCTCCAAAACCACATACCATTGCTACTTTTCCGGAGATGAGAACATCTAAAGCTCTTTTGATTCCGTCAACTAATGAATGTCGGCAACCATAGTTGTTATCGAATTTAGATTTAGTAACTGAGTCATTTACATTGATTGCTTGGAATAAAAGTTTTCCTTCCTCTTCCATTTGTATGAGACGATGAACACCGGTTGTGGTTTCTTCAGAAACCCCAACAACTGCATCTGCTATGGATTGCCAACGGGTAGGATTTTCAGCATGGAGGCGTTTAAGTAAATCTTTAACAACACTCTCCTCGTGGTTATCAGAAGGCGAATTCACCCAATCGCTCCCCTTATCCAACTCAAGACCTTTATGTATAAGCATAGTTGCATCACCACCATCGTCTACAATTTGATCAGGACCAGAACCGTCGGGCCATGTGATTGCTTTGTAAGTACAATCCCAATAATCTTCGAGAGTTTCGCCTTTCCAAGCAAATACGGGTACTCCAGCAGCAGCGATGGCAGCGGCCGCATGATCTTGGGTGGAAAAAATGTTGCATGAGCACCAACGAACATCTGCTCCAAGCTCCACTAAAGTTTCAATCAATACCGCAGTTTGAATTGTCATGTGCAAGGAACCCATTACCTTAACTCCAGCGAGTGGTTTGGATGGACCGTACTTCTCACGGGTTGCCATTAGTCCAGGCATTTCGTGTTCTGCGATAGATATTTCCTTGCGACCAAATTCAGCAAGGGTCATGTCGGCAACTTTATAGTCGAGGGTAGGTGTTAATGTTTCTGTCATAATGGTCATGTATTAGATAACGATGTAAAAAATAAAAAAGATCAAAAAAAAGGAAAACTTATTGGATCGCACTTTTCAATGCATCCACTTTATTAGTTTGCTCCCATGGTAAGTCAGCTTTGCCAAAATGTCCGTAGTGAGTGGTTTCCCGATAAATTGGACGGAGTAAATCTAACTGGCTGACAATATCGGCTGGCTTAAATGAGAACACATCCAACAGAGCTTTCTCAATGGTTTCTTCGGGAACTTTTGCTGTGCCAAAACAATCAATGGTAATACTGGTTGGCTCAGGATATCCAATGGCATAGGCAGCTTGAATTTCAACCCGATCAGCCAATTCAGCAGCAACAATGTTTTTCGCAACCCAACGGCACATGTAGGCAGCTGATCGGTCTACTTTACTCGGATCTTTACCAGAAAAAGCACCCCCTCCATGTCTTCCCCATCCGCCATAAGTATCAACAATTATTTTTCTTCCAGTAAGACCAGAGTCACCCTGTGGACCTCCGATTACAAAGCGTCCTGTTGGATTAATAAGGTAGTCAGTTGAAGAAGAAAGAAGTTCCGATGGAAGAGAGGGTTTAATAATCTCTTCAGTGATAAAGCTGCGAATCGTGTCGTTATCGGCATCAGCTGAATGCTGTGTTGAAACGACCACATTTTCAATGCCCGTCATTTGTCCACCCTCGTACTTAAGGGCAACTTGGGATTTACAATCTGGACGCAACCATTTTGCTTCAATCCCGGCATGGCGAACTTCCGCCATTTTTCTTAAAATTCTGTGTGCAAACATGACGGGAGCCGGCATCAACTCATCTGTTTCATTACATGCGTATCCGAACATAATTCCCTGATCGCCTGCACCCTGTTCAGCAGTTTCCTTCCCTTCGGCAGAAGCGGCATCCACTCCCTGTCCAATATCTCTGGACTGTGCTGTCAGCTGATTGGTGATGAAAACCTGATCGGCATGAAAAATGTCGTCGTCGTTAATGTAGCCAATCTTACGAATTGCATCACGCACCACCTGTTCGTAATCAAATTTTGCATTGGTGGTGATCTCACCGGCAATCGTAACACAATTACTTTTGACCAAAGTCTCACACGCTACGCGACTTTGCGGATCCTGTTCTAAGCAGGCATCTAGTACACTATCCGAAATTGAATCGGAAACTTTATCAGGGTGCCCCTCTCCAACGGACTCGGAAGAAAATATAAAAGATTTTGACATGTTGCGATTTCATCAAAATCAGGTAAGGAAATCAAGTTTATTCATCATCATATCATGATATGTTGATGCGTTATTTCAATTTTAGGATTTTAGGAGTAAGTTTTTTAGATATTTTCCATAGGTTGAGGAACCATGTGCATGGGCAGCCTTTTCAATACCCTCAGGGCTCATCCAGTTCTTATACAGTGCGATTTCTTCCAAGCATGCAATTTTCAAACCCTGCCTCTTTTCAATAACTCTTACAAAATCTG
>JABGWU010000347.1 GCA_018645475.1 Opitutia bacterium | reverse complement strand
TGAAGACCAGTTTAAAGGGTAGTTTCCATTTGGTGCATGACCGGATGCATCCGGGCCTCGCCACTGTGGCCAGTCCTGAGCACAGAGTAGGAAAGGAAATAAGATTACTCCAGAAATAAGCTTTTTCATCTGTAGGGAATTTCTTTTCAGGGAAGTCTTTTGACGAAAAGGTTACGGAAGAGGACTGTGCTTCCTGGATCGTGTCCCTGAAGAGCGAAGGTACCTTCACCAAGAATTCTTTCAAAATTTGCACCTTTTTTCCAATCGGCAGGCTGGGTCCAGTCAGCAACGATTTTATCATTCACCTTGGTAATGACATGGTTACCATCCACTTTGATATAAAGGGTAAACCATTCATCATCATTTGCCGGTGCCTCAAGGCAATCGATTACCCCATAGATGCTAGCTGTCTTTTTTGGGTCGTGATAGGTGTTGTTAACTTGGCATTCAAAGCCCGCCTTGGGCCAACCTTCATCCTGAAAACGGGTGTGGAAATAAACGCCTGCATTTGAATGGGGTAGGGTCATTACCTCTGCCTTAAATTCAAAGTTTTTAAAGGGTTTTTTTGTTTGATAAAAAAGATGGCAACGTCCGGGAGCGTTTGCGACGATACATCCGTTTTTAACGGAGAAGGAATTCTCATTCTCATTCGCTTTCCAGCCTTTCAGGGTTTTTCCGTCAAACATACTTAACCAACCTGTATCTTTTGAGTGATGTTCTGCGTAATGTTGAGCAAGCAAGTCCCTTCCAAAATCGCCTTTGAAATCTCTCCATACTGCATGGACATGGTTTACATTGTTTTGAGTGTTCGCATATTCGAAAAGGAAATCTGGAGTTTGAATACGGTAGTAATGACCGGTATCAGGTAAAAGTCCGCCTGCCCAAGCGAAAAAAGTTTCTGTTGGGTGGAGGAGCGGTTTTTTACTCGTTACATGAGCCACAATTTGTGGACGGTGTTTGACAGCATAAACTTGAACTAGTTCAGAAAGCCATCCTTTTTGTCTTGGGTTCATTTTTGTAATGGGGAGCCCTTTCTGGGGAAAGAATGTCGAGTGATCGACAGTGTTATCCTGTCCTGAATAAATATCCCTAGGTGCTTTATCGGAAAGGATTGCCATTTTCTTTTGTGGAGGAGAGAGGGATTTAAGAAATTTGAAGGCTTTAGTTTCCTCCTCAGAGAGAACACGAAGGCCGGCGTGTTTTCCTTCAGTCACTTTTGCGGGACTGGCTCCCCAAAAGCTTGGGGTAACCGAAAAAATCCGACCATTCACCAATGAGAAGTTGAGTGATAAATGATGTCCTTCGAAGCGCCAACCCCATGTTCCAGCCTTATCAGGTTGTCCAAAAATTGTATAATGATAGAGATCTGGATTTCTCATTTCACGTTCTTCTTTCTCATAAAGAATATTCTCCAAGAGAATAACTGTGGAAGCCTCGATTTGACCACGATGACTCAGAGCAGAGGAGAGAAGAGTCTGTGCTAATGTTCTTTGGGGAGATGTCATTTCTTTTACTGGTAAACCCATCCGTCCATTGGGTTTAACAAAACTTCCAGGGAAGAAATGCCAATTTTCCCGTTCTTTATTTGAGAACGAAAATGTGGCTTTCTTTTTTTTAGATTCATCAAGTGAATCAAGGAAGTTTTTGGCGGCAGTTGCCATTTCGGTTGCCGGGTCGTGAGCGAAAGACTGTCCAAAAATAGACAGGGAAATGAGGATTGGAGCGAATAATTTCATGATATCACAATAGAATTTGTGTGATCTTTGCTCAATGTCCATACAAATTATTAGGTTCGGATAAACCAAAAATCAGAGGTCTAACTTATTTTAGCAATTTTAGACCTTAAGGTTCATTGACGATTAGATCTCTGTAAGATAGGAAATTTTGTTTATGAGTAGATTTCTTACAACTAACTCAGTTCCAGTTTCGGGTTCGCTTTTTTCCGGAGGTGGGGTGGGAGATGTTGGGATCGAATGGGGCTGTGGCATTCCAGTTTTATCTGCTATAGAAATGATGAGTTCCCGAGCTCAATTAATAATCAAAAATTTTCCTCAAACAAAGGTTTTTGAAGGAGATATCTGGAAATTAAAAGAAGAGTATATTTCCTTTTTTAAAAAGAAATTGGATGGAAAAAGGCCCTGGTTGCTTACTTTGTCACCACCTTGTCAGGGCATGTCCGCAAACGGAGCGGGTAGAATCGCTTCTTCGATTAGATCAGGCATTCGGCCCCATGAAGATGAACGTAACCGTTTGATATTACCTGGAATCTCAGTTCTGGAAAAAC
>JABGWU010000346.1 GCA_018645475.1 Opitutia bacterium | reverse complement strand
TTTCTGGACGAGAAGCCCTGAATGAACTAAAACATTATGAAAACAATGGATTTGTAGAGCTAAAATTCATTAATGATTGCTGAGCGGTTATAAACCAATATTACCGCTTTCCCAATAGTTTTTCTTTCCCGCAAAAGAACCGCGAAAGCTATTTTAACCTTTTTTAGTAATTCGTAAACCCACATATGTCGCTTTACCGCAAAAGGGTCATTTTTTATTCTCTATTTACGTTGATACTCGGGGTGATTGCTGTCTTTTCTCTGGCTTATTATCAAATGCGTAATATTGTTGAGATTAAAGGTATTGCTATAAAGAAATTAGAGGAGTTGACTCGACGAGAAGTTAAGATAGGTGATGCTGAGATGGATATTGTTCGCGGTCTCAGCATTCGCCTGAGAGATGTTTCAGTCAAGTCTCGGCTTACTGCTGAGGAACCCGAGCTAAGGGCAGGCAGTGTGTGGGTAGTGGTTCGATTACTGCCGTTACTAAGAAATCAGATTGAGGTTAAAAAAATAATTGTTCAAGGGGCATCCCTCAGGATGGTCCGCGATTCCAAGGGTCGATTAAGTTTAGGAGATTTAAGGCAATGGATTACTGAGCCTAACGAAAGCGGATTGTTTAAAGTGCTAAGAGTCAGTCTTATGAATAAGCTTATGGTTGAAGATGGTACAATACAATTTCAGGATTACTTAAATCGTGCCCCTGATGACCCTCTGCGGTTGAGTTTTAAACATATTCACTTTTCGATAAGAAAAAGTTTTCTTAAATCTCCTTTTAATTTTAATTTGAAAGGAGAAATCCCCAGCGAGACCTCTCCCGCCACCTTCCAAGTTTCAGGAGTATTCGACAATTTTTATAAAGACCAGGACTTAACTAGTATTCCCATTAACGGTAAGTTGCGAGTTAATGGGCTAAATGTAGCAAGTTTTAGGCCGTATTTGAAAAAGGTGCTGGATAAAGTATCCCTCGACAGCGTATTTTCCGTGGACACACGTTTTGCGGGAAGTCTTGATGGCAAGATGCAAACAGAAGGAACAGTGAAATACCATAGAGACTCAAATAAAGAGTCCGAAACGTTGAGAGATGCGCGTATATCTAATAGTGGGCAGTTGGAATATAAGGTTACTATTGATCATGACACTGTTGATATTGAAAGCTTGAGGTTCACATCAGAGCCTTTTAAATATACGGCAAAGGGGTCTGTTGCGAATTTTCTTTCTAGAAATCCTTCTATCTCTTTTAATTTGGCTTCCGATTTATTTCAAGTGAATAAAGGTATTGACTACCTAGCATTAAATTTTTTTCCTGAAAAATACCATGCATTGATCCAGTCGCGGTTTAAAAATGGGTCAATAAAAATCAATTCATTTAAATTTTCAGGAAGCTTAGACGAACTAATGGAGCTAACAAAAGAAAAAAATCTAGGTTTATTTTCTTCGGAATTTGAAATGAAGCATGTCGACTGGCAGTCACCCTTGCCAAAGTTAAATAATGTGACAGGAACTTTTAATGTGGCCAAGGGAAACACCACATTGAATATTGATAAAGCAACATATGAAGGCCAACCGATTACCAATTTAAATGGAACGATTGCTGGAATCATGGCAAGACCACAGGTGAACCTCACAGTAGATAACGAAGTGGACATGAGTCAGTTACATGGAACTATCAAAAAGATTTTTAAAGAACACCCTTTGTTCGACTCTATTGCAGTTTATGATGAGTTTGAAGGGACTGCGAAAGTTAGGCTAAATTTGAAGGGGCCACTTGATCATATTGATAAGTTAGAAATCTCCGGGGAAATAGGTCTGCACGATGTTTCTCTTAATGAGGAGGGGTTTGAGCCGAGACTGAAAAACCTTAATGGACAAATTACTTATACCCATAAGCCAGAGATAGCCAAAGATAAAGAAGAATCCTGGGTTCCGATCGTCAGATATGAAAACCTTTCCGGGAATTTTTCCAGGAGTTCTTTTTCTAATATGACTGGTGAGATAGGTTTTCGTAATGGAGAGCCTATAGAGAAAATGTCGTCGACCTATAAGATTTTATCCAGCGATTTGCCACACATCCTATCTGATGACAATGAAGATGTACTGGCAAGCTTAAAGAAAGACTTGGATTTTACATCTGGGGAACTTCTTGTCAATTACCGTTCCGAAGGCAATCTAACTCAGCCTTTAACTCAAAAAGAATGGGGAAGAATTGAACTTAAGAATTTTTCCATGAAATATTCAAACCGGTTACAGGCGATGATAAATCTAAACGGCAATATATCCTATGGTGATGGAAAGATAATTTTAAAGAGCTTGAAAGGTCGGTATGGTGATTCACCGGTGCAAATAGAAGGTAAAATTAATCACAAAAATATTAATACGCAGGTGTCTACTCTCCGCATCAATTCCTCAGGAA
>JABGWU010000345.1 GCA_018645475.1 Opitutia bacterium | reverse complement strand
TTTTTTCCAGTCGGAATCACAGTTTATCGGTCTTGGTGAGGAATGAAGAAATCTGTGTTTTAGGGTTGGTTTTTCCTGTTGCAAAGTCTATAAAAATGTTATTTAAACTGAATCTAGTTTTCGGTAAAAACCGAAAAATTTTTATGGATGTATATTCCTTTAAAAAAGGGAAACAATCGAAACTCTCTTATGATTAAAACCGAATTAATCCGGCATAAATTATTATTTTTCAAATCTATATATAGTTATATCCATCCACAATCATACCATTCTTAGCCAAAGGAATGGAAATATAATAATGGAATACACAATAATCACGAAAAAAATAATACGACATAAGTGACACACAAATAGGCATAAACAACCGATTTTAAAACTTTCACGATGTATTAATACAGGAATCCAGGATGGCCAGTTCAATCTCCAGCAGTCCAATCGGAATGACCCAATTAGGTGAATTAAAACCCAATGATTTAAGGGGCAAGACTATATTTATCCGCTGCGATTTCAACGTTCCGTTGAGATCCACAGTTAAAGGATTATATAGAGTTGCGGACGATACCCGAATTCGACGTTTTTTGGATCTCACATTCAGAAAAATTCACGAGTTGACCGAGGGAGATTGCCGAATTATCATCGGTTCACACCTTGGGCGCCCTCATAAAACGAAAGATCATTCCGGCTGGGATGGCATATTCAACATCCAGTTTGTTTCCTCTCATTTTGACACTTTGATCAGAAGAATTTATGGCGATACATACACCATCTTTCCTCCTGAAACCATTGACGCACATATGCAACATTCTTTGGAAATCGTTTCACACAAGCGTCTTCCTCCTGGAGGAATTAAATTTCTTCCTAACTTGCGATATCTTTTGGACCCAAAAAATACTGACTCGTACCGCACCGAATTCATCACCAAATTGGCAGACATTGCAGATGTCTATGTAAATTGCGCTTTCGGTTGTAGTCATCGCGTTTCAAAAAGCATTAAACTTTTACCTCAACTGATGCGGCAAAAAGGTAAACTCGTTGTTGCTGGTGTTCTCCTCTATGAAGAAATTAAACGCATAGGGAAATTTGCTAGCAAGATAATGTCTCAACCTAAAAAAACTTTAGTTGTAGCAGGTGGAGCGAAAATATCAGACAAAATTGAAGTTTTAAAACAATTCGTCTCAACCGGTGTCAATAGCATTTTAATCGGAGGCAAAATGGCCAATGCCTTCTTACTGGCCCAACAGCAAAAGGAATTGCTACAACCTTTTCGCACGGAAACCATCCCCTCAAAACTACTGAGCCAGTGTGATACCGAAAACAAAGAGCTTCTAAAAGAAATTAATTTAGCCGAAGAAATTATTGAACTCGCGGAAATCAACCAGGTTGCCTTACTTCTCCCCGAAGATTACAAAATTGTAACGGATTATCAGAGCACTATTTTTGAAAACAAAACTGCGCCTGACTTCTCTAAAGAACTTCAGCTGGATTTGGGAGAAAAGACCATCAACCAGTTTGAAGACCTTTTTAAAGACATTAAATATGTGTTCTGGAATGGGCCTTTGGGTGCCTATGACCACCCTGCATGTAGCTATTATGCAGAAGGTTCTCTGGAGTTGGCCAAATTACTTTTTCAAATGGCTTTGAGTGATTCAAAATTTTCTGTAGTTATTGGTGGAGGCGATTCTGCCGCGATATTGAACAAAATAGGAATCACAGAACTCAAAAAAATGATCAAGGTCCAGATTGAGAAACAATTCCCCTCAACTATAAATCGAAACCAGGTTTCTATCGACTTCCTTGAGAATGATTCCTATCAATTATGGAATTATTTTTCCAGTAATTTCTTCGTATCTACCGGCGGAGGTGCTTCGCTGGAATTCTTGCAAGGATTTTTAAAAGGAAAAGCCAAGGGGGACATGGCTTCCTACTTACCGGGGACCGCTACATTGATGGAGCTATGTGAAATATAGCCCGGTTGCAGATCGGATAATTGCTCCACACAGCTTTTTAAAATTTTTCGAAACATTTCACACTCGTTTATCAAGGCGAGATAACACTTTCTAGTTTCAATTGCCAAAAGGGATATATTCTCACCTCCCACATTCTCTTTTCTTTTACTAAACATATCTACTAAAGATTTTATCTCAGGGTTACTCAACCCCAAGACTTCTATTTCCTTATCCAAAGTTGTAATGGCTTCGCCAAACTGACCCATTTTATGGGAATTCCCTTTTCGGCCTGATGACCCATTGACTATTTTCCCGCAAAGCTTCTGCCCCGCATGAGCCCGCTTTGAGATATCATCCAAAACCAGATATTTCTTCTCCAATTGTTCATCGAGCATTTCAATTTCAGAGCAATCGTATTCCTTTGACAAGTTTACGCAAAGACCATTTATCATAGTCCAGTCAACATTCTTTTCCTCTGTGAGAACCGATCTCCATAAAAGAGTATAAGCCGAACGAAGCAAATCATTCATCTGAAACTCATACCTGACAAGAGGTCGCAATCTAAAGTTCATATCAAAATCAAAACTCGTTTCAAAAACATTCACCTCAGAGTCCCGATCGATCATTTCAGGAAGAATCCATAACTGGGTTTTAATATGATTTTCAATCGCTGAAAAAAGGTGTTGCGGGCGCACCTTATCCACACAGACTATATTATTGCAATGGACCCCATAACTGCAGGGCGCACATGAAATACCTGCTTGAAAAATTATATGTCCCGGAGAAAACGGTGCTGTTTCATATGGATGAGCATGAGCAAAAAAGAGCCCGACAATTTTTGTCCCCATTGCCGCCGCCAAGTGCATAGTGCCCGTATCATTGGTGACCAGATAGTCACACTTCTCTAGCAACTGGGCTAGTTCACTGAGGTTGGTTTTACCGGCAAGATTTGATATTTGACCCTTATTTTTTGTGCGACTAATAACCTCCTCGGCCACCTTACTTTCAGATTCCACACCAAATATAACAATTCTAGCATTGGTCTTTTCGATCAACATATCTGCCAGATTAGCAAAGGACTGAGTAGACCACCGTCGCCCTTCCAGGCTGGAGCCAGCTTGAAAACCTATCAGAACATCTCCAGGTTTATCGGGCAACAGAGTATCAAGAGACGCCTGTTTTTGCGGATGAACCACTTCAATAGAGCGGTTGCTAATATCAACCCCTGCGCTACCGGAAAATATCTCTACAAGATTAAATTCATTATAAATACGATTAAAAACCTCCACCCCAAAATACTGCATCCATGGATGCCCTGTCATACGGTCACCAAATTCATTGCAATGGAAACCTACAACATTTTTAATTCCTAAATAGCCAACCATGAGAGCACTAAATTTTGAGTGACTTAAATTTACTAGAAGGTCATAGTTCCTGCTCTTAATATTTTCTAAGGACTCCTCAAGGTAACGAAAAACTTTTATCCAAGACTGGTCTTCCCAGTCTTTATTTATATTAAATTGTTTAAAGTTGAGAACGATTGAGTCATCGACATTCGGTATCAAAGGAACAGCGCTAGAAAAATCGCTGGTAACCAGAAGGGTAATTTTTGAATTGGGATACTTTTCTTTCAGACCCTTGATCAGAGGCGTTGTCTGAATCATATCTCCCATTCGGGTCATGCTGAGAATTAAAATATTTTCAGCCACGATCAGACATTCTCCTTTAAAATCTGATTCATCATCAAAAACAGGGACTCTTTATTATCCAATGCACCCTCTCCCTGATGAATATGGTCAATCACCGTCTTCAAATTAAATGGATACTGACCTTTGAACTGCTTTAAATATTGTCCTAAATCTGTATTTTCACCAGCTTGTTCAACGCAATAATCTAAGGGATCTCGTTCAGTTTCTTCCATCGAGGCAAGAGCAGGTCTGCGGTCCAGAAAAACATGTATCAATAGCTCCTGCATGCGATGTTCCATGGTATGTTCCATTTGAACACGCTGGTAGGATTTTAAGGCGATCGTATTTCTTTCCTCCGGACGAAGAAGATAATAATCTATTTGCTCACGCAATTGATCCATTGTATCAAAAGCAATTATTTCTTCACCTACTTTAAACATTCGCGAAAGATCTTTCCGGTTATCCACGAGTTGAAATCCACGGCAAGCAGCAATTTCAAAGGTTCGAGGGTTCACAAAATCACCGTCTGGATTAATCCCATAATGATAAGTGGAAGAATGTAGGTTAAGGTTAATTTTAGCCGCGTTATAAATCGCGACCGTTTCCTCTGTTGAAACTCGCTTATTATCGTTTTGAACCTGTTGCCCCATTGGTGTTTCTAAATTCCAACCCTCCCCCCAAATCTTAAAATCAAGATCCATCAATCGAGGAAAAGACTGAACTCGATTGTGATAAGCCGCTCCCATAAATGAAACGTCGGCCTGATGGGCATCCGCCCCCTTGCCATCCAAAGGTTTGTGGATATCAGGGAAGCAAGCTTGAGGCAGGTAATAACAATCTCGAACTTCTTTTGCTCTCAACTCATCATGAAAGGTCCCGTTTTGCAAAGTAAAGATATGATCATAAGAAGTCGCAATTTCATTCCAATAAGGCAATGTCCTGAAATCTTCAACAAACCAGAAAACAACGGGAACCTTTAACGCTCTTAATTTTTGAATAGCATCCGGTGTAAGCGGTGCCTGGGCAAGAGCCAAAACCAAATCCGGTTGAAATTCTGACGCTTTGGCGGCAGCTATTTCACCCATAAAATTCATGAAATTGCGGGAAAGAATTTCAGAGTTTACCGGATGTCGCGTTACCCCTTTTAAGGAGAAAAATCCTCGCTCAAATGCTTCGCAGTCTACGGTGGCAACCTCATGCCCCATATTTCTCAACGCTCCGGCACAGTGGTGAGCCGTTGGCAGAGAACCTCCATAAACTGGGTTCACAATCATCACTCTAAGAGATCGTTGCTGAAGTAAGTTTCTTACCTCCAGACCCTCATCTAATCTCCTGTAGTACGCCTCACCAATTTTTATAGAAGCGAGATGTTTAAAAATATTCCATTGATCCGTTTCCAGCCGGGCCAATAAGCAAGCAGGTGTTTCTCCAATTCGGAAGCGAACTCGCGGCAAAAAAGGCCGTATATCCATGCAAGTCATAAACGCCCTGAATATAGACATCAAAGGCTCTACAACCGTCAAGTCTCCTGCTTGTTTCTTAAGCAGGGCCTGGATGTGATAACCGAAGCCTAAACCAAAAACCATCACTTTGCGTTTCGGGTCGATAACAAAATCCACTGTCGTTCTATCCCCTTCCTCTAATGGACGGTATTGACTATGTAAAGTAACACCCGCAATTTGGGGAACAGGAAGTCCATTTTTCGATCGAATGACATTAATATTGTCAGGGAAGGATTGCGAAGCAACACGCTCTGCAAGCTCAGGATCGTATTCTTGAAGACACTTAAGATTTTGAGTAAAGAAATCCATTTTGAATTAAGTTATTTGCTCAACACCACATCGGACCGAACGCTATCCAACATTTCCCGGGCTGAGTCGTGTTCTGGGTCTAGAGCAAGGATGTACTCCAGGTTTTTGAGTGAGTCCTCAAGTTTTCCACGTTTATACTGAATACCAGCCAAACCAAATCGCATATTCAGATTAGCCGGGTGGAGTTCCATAAATTTATTTAAATAGATCTCAATTTCACCAAACTGCTCCAGCTTATAGGAAATTTCCAAAAGAAATTTGCAGGCAGAAAGGTTTTCAGGATTTAAATCCAGAGACTTGCAGAAATAATCAACAGCTCCATCAAGGTCATTCCGGTTTATTCTGACCATCCCCAGACCACAATAAGCCCTGTCATTATCGGAATCATTTTCCAAACATTTATTAAAACAAATATCGGCCTTCTTATTGTCTGTCTTATGAAGAGCAAGTAACCCTAACCTCAACCAACCCTTAGAATAATCAGGCTCAATCAGACACGCTTGATCAAAACATGTTTCAGCATTATCGGGGAGTTGAAGTTTCATATAACAATCCCCCTTACCAACTAAAGCCTTTGCGTTACCAGGGGACATTCTAACAATTTCATCATAGAGTTTTAATGCGATCTCAAGATCCCCTGAGTCCGCCACCTCTGAGGCTTCCAGCATTAGTTGGTCAATTTGTGATATAGTCTCGCGATTATCAGACATGTTATCCACCTTATTTCTGTTAACATTTGTCGGGCTCACAACAATTTTATACTGAAACACAAAAAACCTTTTAATCTCCTCAGGAGTTAAAACTT
>JABGWU010000344.1 GCA_018645475.1 Opitutia bacterium | reverse complement strand
TAATTGAAAAAATTAGCGATTCTAACTTTCACTGTAAAGCAGGTGAATTTAGATTGCATGTCTTTAAGAGCGTCTTGGATAGTCGGATTCATTACGCTCTTACTCTCGGAGATATATCAAGCAATTCTCCATCCCTTGTTCGCGTGCAAAGTGCAAATGTTTTAACTGATGCCCTCGGATTAATTGAGCAGAGGAACGATTCAAGAGATGTTGATAAAGCACTGGAAATGATTGCTGCAAACGGATCTGGAGCCTTACTTTATATGGAGTCGCGACGGCTTGATTTTACAAATAAAAAGCCTGGTGGTGATTTAGGGAAAACCCGAGAAGTACCTGTCCCTAAAATGGATTTTCGAGATTATGGAATTGGTGCACAAATATTAGTTGCTTTGGGCGTTGATAAAATTCGACTGCTCAGTCGAGATCGCAGGAAAGTTGTTGGACTTGAGGGATATGGCTTAGAGATTATTGAGCATATTTTATTGCGGTGAGTTGTTTATGAGTTCTGAAATTCAGCCTTCATCTAATCTGTCTTCCGATGCTTTGCATATTGGAATTGTTGCCTCACGTTTTAATCTCACTTTGGTAGATGCATTACTTAAGCGAGTCACTGAATGTATTTCTTCCAATGGAGAACCTGAAGTTCTTTTAATAGAGAGAGTCCCGGGAGCTCACGAAATCCCCTCCGCTTTGTCTCTTCTGTTACAAGCAAGTAAGTTCTCCTGCCTGATCGGTTTGGGAGTCGTCCTCAAGGGGGCAACTTCTCATCATCATTTAGTAGCAGAGTCTGCTGGAAATGCTATCCAACATTTAGTGATCAAATATAATACACCCATAATTAATGGTATAGTTGTAACAGATACGCTTGTTGATGCAGAGGAACGAATTACAGGAAAGTTGGATCGCGGGCATGAATTTGCCCATGCGGCAATTGAAATGGGCAATTTATATAAAAAATGGACGAAGATTTAATAACGAATCCAAAATGGAGTCAGCGTAGGCAAAACCGAGCTACCGCTTTTCGTTTTATTTTTCAATGGGAGATGAATCCAACAGATGATCTAAATCGAGATTTAAATGATTTTATATATCGTTTAGGCAAAGATGCGGATTATTTTTCTTATGCAATTGAGTTAGTTGATGGAATTATTGAAAAGAAGGAAATAATAGATTCCATGATCAATGACTTAGTCGATAATTGGGAGTTTTCACGTATTGCAAAAGCGGATCTTGGGCTATTGCGAGTCGCAATCTATGAAATTCAATACAGACTTGATATTCCACCAGTTGTTGTTATCGATGAAACACTCGAGATCAGTAAAGAATTCTCTTCAGAAAACTCAAAAAAGTTTTTAAACGGTGTTCTAGATAAAGTCCTTACGCAAATTCCTCGTCCTGCAAGAAGGCCAGCAATTTAAGATTTTACTTAGTTTTTCCCAATTCCAAAAAGACGGAATCCAGCTTTCTTGACAACGGTTGGATCAATATGGTTTCGGCCGTCAAAAAAGTATGCTGGTTTTTGCATGTGGGAGAAAATATTCTGGTAATCTAGTTCCCGGAATTCATCCCACTCAGTCAGCAATGCAATGGCATGTGTTTCATGGGTTGCATCTTCAGCATTTTTGCAAATTTGCACTCGTTCATCTCCATCTTTCACGCCAAGTGAATGTAAGATGGACGATTTACTCACTTGTGGGTCATAAATTTTTAAGTGTGCACATTCTTCAAGCAATTTTGTGCATATTGATATAGCTGGGGATTCTCGTGCATCATTAGTGTCTTTTTTAAACGCAAAACCGAGGATAGCTATTTTTTTTCCAGAAACCGTATTGAACATTGCATCCATGATTCGTAGAACAAATCGATTTTTCTGATGCTCGTTCATCTGGACAACTTGATTCCAGTACTCCGCAACCTCTGGTAATCCAAAATGCTGACAAAGGTAAGATAAATTTAAAATGTCTTTTTGAAAGCAGGAACCACCGAATCCAATGGAACTTTTAAGGAATTTGGGGCCTATTCTTGAATCGGTTCCTATTGCTTTTGCCACTTCATCCACATCTGCTCCAGTAGCTTCGCAAAGTGCTGAGATTGCATTAATACTTGAGATCCTTTGCGCTAGAAACGCATTGGCGGTTAGTTTTGAAAGTTCAGATGACCATAAGTTTGTTGTGATTATTTTTTTCCGGTCAATCCATTGGGCGTAGATGTTAACTACTTTTTCGACTGCTTGAAGTCCTGACTCATTAATTTCTCCTCCGATTAATACTCGATCAGGGTGTTCCAAGTCTGTGATTGCAGTTCCTTCGGCTAGGAATTCGGGATTGGATAGGACTTGATATGAAAAACCATTATTCGCCGAGCTCAGAATTTCTTTAACCATTTGTGCGGTTCGGACTGGGACTGTAGATTTTTCAACAACTATCTTATTTCCACCGCCAACCTTTGCTATGTTTCTTGCACAGGATTCAATGTATTTAAGATCCGCCGCCCTTCCCTTTCCTGCTCCATAGTCCTTGGTTGGAGTATTAACACTAATAAAGATAATGTCTGAGTCTTTTATCGTCTGATCAATATCAGTACTGAAAAATAAATTTCGCCCGCGGGCACATTTTACTGTGTCTAGAAGACCTGGTTCATAAACGGGAAGTTTATCGGAGTTCCATTGGTCAATTCTATCTTGATTTAAATCAACTACAGTAACCGTTATGGACTCACACTTCTTTGCAATCATGGCCATAGTTGGTCCCCCTACATATCCTGCTCCAATACAACAAATTTTCATATTTAAATAATTACATATTTTTTTACAATCTTGCGATTCTATATTTCTTCAACAATCTAGAATAAATTTCATTTATGATTAACGAATTTATTAATCTACCTTGGACGAAAATTTTCCTTTTATTTGGTATTTTCTATATTTTTATCGTTATTGCGGCATGGATATATGCTGATCGTATACTATTTCCTTTTCCTGAACCTGTTTCTTACCGTGAAGAGGCAGTTGATTTTTTTGTTAAAACTGAAAATGGATTTCAGGTAGCTTGCATTTCAATTACTCCCAAAGACCCGAACGGTCTTGTTATTCTCTACAGTCATGGCAACGGAGAGGATTTAGGGATGATTATGGATAGATTGTCTGAAATTGCACAAAAAGGATACACGGTATTTTCATACGATTATCCTGGGTATGGATTAAGTACGGGGTCACCTTCAGAAAATTCGTGTTATGAGGCTGTGCAAGCTCTTTTCTCTTATCTAGTTGAGAGTATGAATGTAAGTCCAAGTCGGATAGTCTTGTGGGGGCGTTCATTAGGGACAGGTCCGTCTTGCTATCTAGCATCAAGGCATGAATTAGGTGGCTTGCTTTTGGAAACCCCTTTCTTAAGTGCATTCCGTGCATTAACTGGAATCACAATTTTACCATGGGATCGGTTTCGTAATATTGATTTCGTTAAATCAATTGAATGCCCTTCATTGGTCATTCATGGACAACTAGACGAAATTGTTCCATTCCGTCAGGGACGTAGGATTTACAAAGAATTGTCCGAACCCAAAACTTTCTTGGAAATACAGGGTGCTGGGCACAATAATATAAAAGAAAAGGGTGGAACATTATATCAAGAAGCGATTGCAAAATTCCTTCTTACTGTTCTTAAGGATTGATTGTACTGTATTTGAACATTTAACTGGCTAAGGGTGTCAAATGATATGTCGGGGGAAATTGTGTTGGATTAAATTATGTTGGGTTTAAACAAAAAAGAAACAAAGCTTTTTATGGGGTCTTTATTTGGACACGCTGTCCTTATTGGGTTTCTTGGTTTTTTAGGCTTTTTACCAAGTTGTGAGGAAGAGGAAGAAGAGGTTCATGTTTTTGAACTAGCTTCATCGTCGTATGTGCAGCCCTCTCCCCCTGCTCCTAAGCCTATCACTCCCGCACCACCTAAACCCAAACCCATTATTCAACCTAAACCCAAACCCATTGTTCAACCTAAACCCAAACCCATTGTTCAACCTAAACCAATTGTACAGCCTAAACCCAAACCCAAACCAAAACCCAAACCTAAACCAATTGTACAGCCAAAAACGGTAAGCTTTGATCAGTTTAAGAAAGATCATAATTTACCAAGCCCTCAAACGGTTAGCCCAAGGGTTAAACAAGTACCTAAGGTCAAGATAAATCCAAAGAACTTTACGCTTTCTAATATTGTTGTCTCCAATTCAAACCAACAACCTTCAACCGTTGATCCATCTATACTAAATCGATACCTGGGGGAAGTGAAAGCAAAACTCGAAGCGGCATGGATACGGTTGCAGGAAAGTTCTCAAATTGCATCTGGTGGAGAAGCATTTCTGTCATTTAAGATTTCCTCCAATGGAACTCTTATATCTCCTGCCATTTCAAGGTCATCGGGGAATGCTGCATTAGATAGACTTGTCATTCAAGTGAGTAAATCAGTTGGGAATCTTGGGCGTCCACCCGGAGGGAAACTCTCGTCTTCCCTTGAGATTCCATTTCGTGTAAGGTAATGGTTATATGAAATTCGATTGGCGAAGACCTGTAGCCCCCATTCTTTGCATTGTAGGGATTTTACTTTGTTTATCCCGAGATCCAATTATTGGATTGGGTGCATTCTTGATAAGTTTTGCTTTAATTCTTGGTTTCTCTCGAGGTAGTAGTTGAATTTTTATTCATCAAGTTCACAGTTTTATTTTCAGATTCCTTAATGAGGGCTTGCTGAACGGAGAATGTCTTCTTTGCTTTAAGTTGTGGCTTAACTTTTACATAACTTCCATCTTTTTTCAATGTGCTCGCCCCTTCATTATCTAAGAGGAAATATTCTAAATCTTTAAGCACAGATTTAATCTGCTCTGGATCTTCAATTGGAAAAACTGCTTCGACTCGACGAAGGAAGTTTCTAGGCATCCAGTCCGCACTCCCGACAAAAAGATTTTTTCCTGTCATTGCATTTTGGAAGTAAAATACACGACTATGTTCAAGGAAACGTCCTAAAATACTACGAACCTTTATATTTTCACTTAACCCTCGCACTCCTGGGATAAGTCCACAGATACCCCTTACTATTAAATCAATCTTTACTCCATTTTGTGATGCATCGTAAAGTGCGTCTATGGTCGGTTGGTCAATCAAACTGTTCACTTTAATAATAATTCTGGCTGCCTTTCCTTTTTTTGCAGCTTCACTTTCTTCATGAATAAATTTTATAGTTCGGTCGTGCAATGTGAACGGGGCGACTAGTAATTTCTTAAAGCGGGGAGTCCGACTGTATCCGGTCAATGTGTTAAATAGATTAGATAAATCAGAAGTGTAGGATTGGTTGGATGTAAATAAACTATAGTCCGTGTAAGTTTTGGCAGTGCTTGGATTATAATTACCTGTGCCCAAATGTGCATAGCTTTTAAGTTTTGAATTTTCTCTTCTCACGACTAGGCAGCACTTGGAATGCGTTTTAAGACCAGGTAAACCATATACAACATGAACTCCTACCTCCTCCATCTTATGTGCCCATTGAACATTTGCTTCTTCATCAAACCTGGCTTTTAGTTCAACTAATGCTGTAACTTGCTTACCATCTCTGGCTGCGTCCATTAATGCTCGAACTATCGGAGAATTCCCATTGGTTCGGTAAATGGTTAATTTAATAGCAAACACATCAGGGTCTGATGCCGCCTCGCGAAGGAAATCCACAACAGGCGTAAAAGAATCGTACGGATGGTGCAGTAAAATATCCTTCTTTTTTAATATATCGAATATTTTATCCTCTTCTTTGAATTCTGGTCGCGTATAAGCATCAAAAGCGGGAAATTTTAAATCGGGCCGATCTACTTCATTAGGCAATGACATTAATCGGTATAGATTAATAGGTCCATCTACCAAGATCACATCATCCTCAGATAAATTGATGGCATTCAGCAAATATTGAAGAACCTCGCTATTAATACTCTTATCAATTTCAAGCCTAACTGCAGCACCTTTCCTTAAATTGTGCAATTCCTCCTCGATGCTTTGAAGCAAGTTTTCAACCTCTTCTTCGTCTACATATAAGTGACTGTTTCGGGTAATCCGAAATGCCCAGGCACCCGTTGCAATATGTCCAGGAAAGAGGTCATCCACGAAATGTCTTACCACATCGCTCAAGAAAAGAAATGTATCTGAACCTGTCTTTGAATGTAGCTTAACCAAGCGAGGCAGAATGCGTGGCACTGGCACAATGGCTGTTAATGTTTTAGCTTTCTTCTTCCTTTGATTCTTGAGTGCTACGATTATGTTTAGAGATTTATTTAAAATGAGGGGGAACGGGTGAGTCGGGTCAACAGCCAATGGTGTTAAAATCGGAAATATTTCTTTTTTAAAATAGTTCCTTAACCATGTGAATTCCTCTTTGGACAGTTCTTCTACTTTTTTGAACAAGACTTTCTGTTCCTTTAACGCAGGTTTTAACACATTATTCCAGCAATCTTGTTTGTCGGTAGCCATTTGCCCCGCTTCTCTTTTGATCTCAGTAAGCAGTTTAGCTGGAGACATTCCGTCCATTCCGCATTTTGTGGAACCCCCATCTACTTTTTGCATCAAGCCTGCTACTCGTATTTCGTAGAACTGATCCAAATTGGAACACACAAAAGAAAGGAAACGAATTCGTTCAAGCAATGGGTAGCGTTCTGATAGAGCTTGATCCAGTACTCTATTATTAAATGCCAGCCAGCTTAACTCACGGTTGAAATACTTGATTGTTGGTTTAGTAGTTTTAATTTTATTCATTGATACTTGTTTCTTACCTTTAATATTCGATGGTCTTTCGCAATGTTAAATAGATATTCATTTTATTTTTTAAACTTATAATGATATTTGAAGTGAGATTCTTGACGCTTATGGCATTTCATATTATGTTATTCAACTGATCTTTGAAATTTTGTTGGGGGTGTTCCGGATTCGACTGCAATGTGGAAAATCCGGTCGCGTATCGAGGATGACGCTTGG
>JABGWU010000343.1 GCA_018645475.1 Opitutia bacterium | reverse complement strand
TTTCATTGGTCCCACCATCCACAACCTGATTGGGAGGAAAATGAATATACGCAATGGCTTACCGAAAAAGGGCAGGACTGGTTTGATTTACAGGGGGATGAAATTAATCCGTATGTTCATCATGGTCCGCCTGCTCAGTTTAGCCAAACTGCGTGGTGTGCAGAAAAAACCATAGACTTTATTCAAGCGGAACAGGGAAAGCCTTGGTTTTTCAGTTTTAATTGTTTTGATCCACATCATCCTTTTGATCCACCTAAGGAATATTTGGATAAATTTAATTTCGAGGATATGCCCTTGCCTAAAGTGCATGAAGGAGAAGCGGATGCGAAAACCACATTTCAAAAACTCGATCGAATATGGGCTCATAATAATCCAGGGGAATTTCAGGTCGAAGCTATGAGCGATGAAGACCGAAGGACTGTTTATGCGGCTTACATGGCCATGGTTTCGCTTATCGATGATCAGGTTGGGCGAATTCTGGATGCATTGGAGGAAAGCGGGCAGGCGGATAATACACTGGTAATATTTATGTCCGATCATGGGGAAATGCTCGGGGATCATGGGATTTATTTTAAAGGACCTCATTTTTATGACTGTCAAATGAGAGTGCCTCTAATCATGAAATGGCCTAGTGGTGGAGTTTTAAAAAATCGACAGGTTAATGGATTTGTTGAACTGGTTGATTTAATGCCCACTTTTTTGGATGCCGCCGGTTTGGAAGTTCCTTCAGCGGTTCAGGGAAAAAGTTTATTGCCCTTATTGCAAGGAGGGGATGAACAGAATCTTTGCAAAAAGCAGGTCTATGCCGAGTATTACAATGCCTGGACTCACAATGATGCATATGGAACAATGCTTCGTACCAAAGATTGGAAAATTGTGGTTTACCATGGAACCAACCAGGGTGAATTTTATAACCTAAAAAATGATCCGGAAGAATTTTTTAATCTCTGGGATCATCAGGGTTTTGAGCGAGAAAAGCAGGAGTATATTCTAAAATGTTTTGATGCATCGGTTCTTTCCATGGATCCCGATCCACCCCGACTCGGTCCATTTTAAAAAATATTTTTTTTCTAAAAAATCGAAAAGGCTTGAATGGATTTTCAAGCATGTCAGTCTGCATGTTTTCTTCTTCCCATGAACATACACGAATACCAAGCAAAACAGCTTTTTGCAGAGGCTGGAGTCGCGGTTCCCAATGGAACTGTTTCCCAATCTGTAGAAAATTTTGATCACGCCCTCTCTACCTTGCCAGAAGGCAAGGCTATTGTAGTGAAAGCCCAGATTCATGCTGGTGGTCGGGGAAAAGGAACATTTAAAGATGGGTTTCAGGGGGGAGTACATGTGGTGTCCACTGCCGAAGAAGCCAAGGAAAAAGCCGAGGCCATGCTTGGCAATATTTTGGTTACAAAACAAACAGGAGAGGAAGGAAAAGAAGTTAGTACGGTTTACTTTAATGAAGCCACTGACATTGAAAAAGAGTACTACCTTGCAATCTTAATGGATCGTGAGACATCCAAGCCGGTAATTATTGCATCGACAGAAGGTGGAGTGGATATTGAAGAGGTGGCGGAGAGTACTCCAGAGAAAATTCTTAAAGTATTAATCGATCCGACTTTGGGTTTGCGTTCCTATCAAGCCCGTCAGATTGCCTTCGGTCTCGGACTGACCGGGGATACCTTTAAACAGTGTGTTAAATTAGTCACTAAACTTTATGCTTTTTTCTGGAAAAAGGATTGTTCCCAGGTTGAGGTGAATCCTTTAGTCACCACACCAGACGGGGATGTGCTTGCCTTGGATGCCAAGGTTAATTTTGATACTAACGCACTTTTTCGTCACCCCGATGTGGTTGAACTTCGTGATCTGAGTGAAGAGGATCCAAAGGAAGTGGAAGCTTCTAAATTTGATTTAAACTATATCGCTTTGGACGGAAATGTTGCCTGTATGGTGAACGGTGCTGGTCTAGCCATGGCCACCATGGACATTATTAAACATTATGGCGGATCACCTGCTAACTTCCTTGATGTTGGAGGGGGAGCAACTGAAGAGCAGGTTGAAAATGCATTCCGTATATTGGTTTCCGATGATGCAGTCAAAGCAATCCTGGTTAATATATTTGGCGGCATTATGAAGTGTGATGTCATTGCCACAGGAATTGTGAATGCAGCCCGTAAGTTGGATATGAAAGTACCTTTAGTCGTTCGTTTGGAAGGAACCAATGTTGAACAGGGAAAGAAAATTCTCGCTGACAGTGGATTAGCCCTTGAACCAGCTGACTCCCTGGCCCAAGCGGCTGAGAAAATCGTAAAATTGGCCGCAGAAGCTAATTAACCATCACATCTTTAAACAGAAAAATTTATAATGAGCGTTTTAGTAAATAAGGATACCCGACTCGTGGTTCAAGGAATCACTGGCAGTGCGGGAAGCTTTCACACAATTCAATGCATGGAATACGGTACCAATGTGGTTGCCGGTGTAACCCCTGGTAAAGGCGGGCAAAAATTTCAGGATACCGTTCCTGTTTTTGACACCGTTCAAAATGCAGTGGATAAAGAAGGAGCCAATGTAGCTGCTATCTATGTTCCTCCCCCCTTTGCTGCCGATTCCATCCTCGAAGCCATTGACGCAGAAATTCCCTTGGTGATTGCAATTACCGAAGGTATTCCAGTTCGTGATATGGCAGAGGTTAATGCACGCTTGGCCACTTCTGATACTCGGTTGATCGGTCCGAACTGTCCCGGAATTATAACTCCAGGTGAATGTAAGATTGGAATAATGCCCGGGTATATTCATAAACCCGGAAAGGTAGGAATTGTTTCCCGTTCGGGTACTTTAACTTACGAAGCTGTCTGGCAAATCACTCAGGCTGGACATGGGCAGTCAACCTGTATTGGTATAGGTGGAGATCCGATTAACGGGACCAGCCATTTGGATGCGGTGAAACTCTTTAATGAAGATCCCGAAACAGATGCCATTATTTTGATTGGTGAGATTGGAGGAACTGCCGAGGAAGAGGCTGCTGAATTTATTAAGGAAAATGTGGATAAACCTTGTGCGGCCTTTATTGCAGGGCGTACCGCTCCCCCTGGTCGTCGTATGGGGCATGCCGGTGCGATTGTATCGGGAGGTAAAGGAACGGCCGAAGCTAAGGTTGAAGCCATGCTCGATGCCGGTATTTCTGTAGCCGAGACTCCGTCACATATCGCTGAAGCTCTTTTTAAAATTTATAATCCATAGAATTAGGATTAAATTTTGAAATGAATTAAATATTTTTCTCCGAGTTCGGCTTGGGGCAACAATTCATCAAGGTTCCAAATTTTGGCAGGATGAAGGCCGGAAGTTTTTAGTTCCTCAGTATAATCTCCACCTTTTAAATAAAGGATTCCATTAGCGGGAGAATTTCGTGCTCCTTTGCGAATCTTATTATGCACCCAACTGAAAAAGGTGGGGAGTGCGGTTACTGCTCGGCCGATAATAAAATCATAGGTCCGTTTTTTGGGAAGTTCTTCAACTCGGCCACGTCGAACCAAAACATTTGTAAGCCCGAGTTTTTCTACCATATCTTCTACGACCATAACTTTTTTCCCTATAGAATCCATCAATGTAAATTGAGCCTGCGGGTAACAAATAGCTAATGGAATACCGGGTAAACCTCCACCTGTTCCCACATCGAGAATTTGAGTTTTGGGCATGAGGCGTAGAAAATTGGTCATGGTCAGGCAATGAGCCAGGTGCTTCGTTTCCAGTCGATCCATATCTTTTCGGGATACTAAATTGATTTTAGCATTCCACTCTTTTAGCAAATCCGTGTACTCTCTAAGTTGTACCCATGCTTCATTCGATAATTGAGGAAACCATTTTTTAAGCAGTTCCCATGATTCTTCTGGTTTACTCATGGATCGCAATTAATCGTTTATTCCACCGAGACCGGTTTAAAGCTTTTGATCAAATCGTCCGTAGCTTTTGCCTGTTTTAAAAAGGTTTCGAGTTTATCAAGGGGTAGGGCACAGGGGCCATCGCATTTTGCCTTGGATGGATCGGGATGGGATTCGAGAAAGAGTCCGCCAATTCCCTGACTCATGCCGGCGAGCATAAGTTCAAAAACCGCCTGCCTTCTTCCGTCCGCTGAATCACTTCGTCCACCAGGGATCTGTAGAGAATGAGTAATATCAAAAACTACCGGACAGCCGGTTTTTTTCATAATTCCAAAATTAAGGGGATCCACTACTAAATTATTGTAACCGAATGATGATCCACGCTCACAGAGCAGTATATTCTCATTTCCTGCTTCCTTAAATTTATTTATGATATGTCCCATTTCGTGGGCAGCGAGAAATTGAGCTTTCTTCACATTGACCGGTCGGCCCGTTTCCGCAAGTGCCACGACTAAGTCGGTTTGTCGGCAAAGAAAAGCTGGTAATTGTAGAACATCAATTACCTCAGCGGCCGGTTTGGCCTGAAAGGGTTCGTGTATATCAGATATAACTGGTACTTGAAATGTCTCTTTGATCTCCGCTAAAATTTCGAGACCTTTTTCCAAACCTGGGCCACGAAAGGAAGTGATGGAAGAACGGTTTGCTTTATCAAAGGATGCTTTGAATATATACGGGATTCCTAATTTTGTGGTAATTTCTTTGTAGTACGATGCGATTTCAAGGGCTAGTGCCCGAGATTCGAGTACGTTCATCCCTCCAAAAAGGGTAAAGGGTAAGCCGTTGGACACGTTTACATTACCAACTTCAATTGTCTTTTGCATATTCATGCAAAAGCCACAGACGGTGGGGTTCCATGTTCTGCAGATACTATAATTCCGATCCCTCCGCGTGCATTAAAATCTACTTCGATCCGGCACCATCTTGGATTGAGTGCTTGTACAAGATCATCAAGAAGCCGATTGGCAAAGTGTTCATGGAAAGTTCCCTCGTCTCGAAAAGTCCAGAGGTAAAGCTTGAGGGATTTAGACTCAACTATTTTTTGATCGGGTACATAGCGAATATAAATTTCTGCAAAATCGGGTTGTCCCGTTTTGGGACATAGGCAGGTAAACTCATTCGTTTTTAATTCAACCACATAGTCGCGCTCCGGGTTTCGATTCGGAAAGGTCTCTAGGGTCCGATTTGGGTGAGTTCCGCCTTCCCCAAGTTTAGAAAGGTTTTCGTGCTCTGGGTTTGATTGATTCATAAAAAGCAATCATCTCATGAGTTTAGTCGATGAGCAATTCTGAAAGATTAGATAATTTTATTCCAAGGTGAGATTTTGGGTGATTCCGAATTGCTTACTTTTAGTTTTTCAAGAAAGGATTCTCTTGGAATTGCAGTAGCCCCCATTTTTTCCAAATGGGGAGTGGGAACCTGGCAGTCAATAAAATGAAATTTATGTTCCAATGCGAGTTGAACTAACTTTGCTAGGCATGCTTTGGATGCTTCAGGCATTTTATAAAACATGGATTCTCCAAAAAAGGATTGCCCGATGCATAGTCCATATAAACCACCGACCAGTTTTTCTTCATGATAAGCCTCAATCGAATGGGAAATTCCTAGACAGTGTAGTTTTTCATAATCAACCACCATATCTTCCTCAATCCAAGTTCCTTCATCTTTCGGTCTTCGAGAATTTGCACATGCTTTCATAACCTCACGAAAATTATGATCAATTTTGATTTGAAATATTTCGTCTTTGATCGCTTTCTTAAGAGTTCGGGAAATTTTAAATTCTTTGGGGAATAGAAGAAATCTTGGGTCAGGGGAAAACCAATGCCAAAGTGGATATTCTCCCATTTTAAGCCATGGGAAAATTCCACTTTGATAGGCTAGGATTAGGCGTTCTGTACCAAGAGTTTCGCTTACGGCGACTAGACCTTCCTGATCGCATAAAGATGGATTCGGAAACCAGGGAGGGTCTCGATCGTCCAAAAAATAGATTTTTGACACAGTTTATGCAGAAGTAAGTTCGAGAAGGCTGACTTCGGGACGGCAATTAAAACGCACCCCCCATAGATTCCCAACTCCACGGGTAATATGAATCTGACGACCTTTCCAAGAGGGAAGGCCTTCAACCATGGAATGATCTTTGACTGGAGCAAATGGGGTCCAGTTTAAGAATGGAATTTTAAATTGACCACCGTGTGTATGACCACAAAGCATAAGGTCCCATTGGTAGGGGGTTAGTAATTCTTTGGCATCGGGATTGTGGCAAAGTAAAATGGATGGACCTAGTTTTGTCCGACCATTTCTTTTAGGCAGGCATAATTGGGGCAGACATGTTTTAGACCATAAATCACCAACACCTGAAATGGAAAGGGCATGACCTTTTAAATAAACAGATTCTCGTCGGTTGTGTAACAGTTTGATACCCGCATTTTTGAGCATCATTTCCACTTTTTGGGAATTCGTATAGCCCCCCCGGGAACCTGTCCATTCTCCGCCATCGTGATTGCCGAGAGATGCAAAAATAGGAACATTTTGAGCAAATTTTGCTAATAATTTACTATATTGTTCGAGTTCCTCGTTTGTTTTTTGATTAGTTATAAAATCACCAGTTATGAGGCAGGCATCAGGATTCAGGGCAAATCCTTCCCTCATTGCAATTTCAATATCTTGGAGGGATACACTTGAGGAGAAATGTAGGTCTGATAGGTGTAAAATTTTAAGCGGAACCTTATTTTTAAGATTTGGAATGGAAACTTTTTTTCGAGTTACTTCCAACCAGTTTGATTCAAAATTTAGGTAGAAAATTGATGCGATCAGTCCGGACAACCAGGTGAATGATTTTTTAAAAAAACTTCTTCGGGCGTGTGCCTTTCTGCTTTTTATTCTTTTTTCTTCGTCGAGAATATAGTCAGGAACTTCTCTTTCCATGATTTTGGGAAGTTATGAAATTCCTCCTGATTCGTCAAAATTTTCCAATTCTGCAATCAGGTTTTTTTGAGTAACTGTTTTTTCATTGCCGCTTCTAAAATCCTTGATCTTTATTTCATCTTTAGACAATTCATCTTCGCCTAAAATGAGTCCAAATCGAGCCCCACTTTTTCCCGCTTCCTTGAATTGTTTTCCAAAAGCAGCATGTTTTAAAGAATGAGAAACCGAGAACCCGGCTTTTCTGCATCGGGCAATAATGGGAAGTCCCAGTATCTTATCTTCGGGACCACATAGAAGATATAGATCAGGGGCAGTGACATAATTGGGGAGTAATCCTTTCGATTCAAGGCAATCACTCAGAGTCATGTCTCCAATCGCGAAACCGGCGGCGGGAACATCGACATTGCCGGAAAGTTTTTTGACTAGATGGTCGTAACGACCGCCCCCAGCCAGTGCCCGTCCTTCACCAGATGCCTCAAAAGCCTCGTAGACAAAACCTGTGTAATAAGCGAGTCCTCGGACAATAGATAAATCAATCTTTATGCAGTCCTCGATACCGTGTCCCTC
Organism: Opitutia bacterium; assembly: GCA_018645475.1. Lineage (GTDB taxonomy): Bacteria > Verrucomicrobiota > Verrucomicrobiia > Opitutales > Seribacteraceae > Seribacter. The sequence continues at coordinate 4,891 of JABGWU010000343.1, read as the reverse complement.
GAGGGATTGAAGTAGTGAGGACCATTCATCGGATCTGTTTTCTCCGTCTTTCCCGCAATTTGATAATCTTACTTTCAGGCTATCAAGGGAATTGATTTCTTTAATTTTATTAACTTCGCTAAAGATTTCCTCACTTTTTCCAGGTAGAATCTTCTCCAATACTTCTAGGGTTTGTTCAGGTTTCCTTCTTTCGCTTTTGTCAATACAGTCCAGTACTGCTGGCCTTTGTTCCTCCGTAATTCCAATATTATTTAAAAAAAGTACCCAGGTTGTACGATCACTTAATCGAATTTTAAAATCCTTGGAACTTAAACCCAGTGTTTCAAAAATACCGACCAGAAGTGCAATTAATTCTGCATCTGCCTGTAGATTTGTTTCGCCCAATAAGTCCGCATTAAATTGATAAAATGAGCGACCTCTACCTTTTTGAGGTCGCTCGTATCTAAAGTGTTCTCCGATATTATACCATTTGATGGGTTTAGGCAGTGCATTGGCTTTTGCTGCGACCATACGGGCTAATGTAGGAGTAAGCTCGGGGCGAAGTGCTACCCTTCGTCCACCCTTATCTTCAAAATGAAAGAGTTGACCAACAATTTCCTCTCCTGATTTTTCCACATACAAATCCAGAGGTTCTAAAATGGGGGCATCGTACTCAGAAAAATGAAAGGCACGGGCAACGGTGCGAAAAACTCGAAAAAGATGATTGCGACGTGCACAGGCTTCGGGAGGGAAGTCCCGAAAACCGGGCAGGTTTTCAAACATAGTCAGCTCCTTCTTAGGAGGATGGGTCGAGTTTGTCCAAATCGAGCTTTTCCAAACCAACCTTCATTTCCTTGCCCGCTTTGAATTTAACCACGGCACGACGGGGAATAATCACATCTGTTTTAGGTTTGTTTGGATTCCGCCCCACCCTTGATTTTCTAACTTGAAGTTCGAAAACACCAAATTTGCGTAATTCAATATTTTGCCCGTTAGATAGGGATTGTTGCATTATATCGAGGGTGCTCTGAACAATATTACGAACATCTTCGTGGTTGTAGTTCGAGTTTTCGTAAATTTTCTGTACTATGTGTCGCTTAGTTAAATTATTAGACATGATTGGTTGATTCAGTTTGAAAGACTTTTACTTTGAGGTTAGTTTGTGTAATTCATAGATTCCTGTTACTCAATGACCTGTCAAACCCATTTTTGAATTAAATGACCAAAAAAGACGATGATAACCCTTTGGAGGAAATCCAAAAACAGCTTCACGATTTATTGAACAATAAAAATGTTCAAGTTGCATTTGCTCCTTTTATGGAGTCTATGAAAGCAAAAGGCGAAGATGCTAAAAAAGTAAAAGTAGAGAAAGAAGTCACTCCACCGCCCGATGACTTTTCGAGGGATGAAAGGTTGGATTCCATTCGTTCTTTTGACAGGAGACCCAAGGAGATTAGGGATTATCTTGATCGATTTGTGATTAAACAGGAGCAGGCTAAACGAGTTTTATCCGTCGCGGTGTGCGATCATTACAATCATATCCGTCGTTGTTTGGAGGACGAAAAATTAGCAAAAGGAGAATATGTTAAACCAAATGTACTTCTCCTTGGACCAACAGGAGTCGGGAAAACTTTTCTCATGCGTAATGTCGCGAAATTAATTGGTGTACCTTTCGTAAAGGCAGATGCGACCAAATTTTCCGAAACTGGATATGTGGGGTATGATGTTGATGATATTGTCCGAGATTTAGTAAAAGCTGCAGATGGCGATGTCGAGTTAGCCGAGTTTGGAATAGTTTATGTGGATGAGATTGACAAAATTGCATCGGAGTCATCGCGAAATGGAAAAGATGTTTCTGGACGGGGAGTACAAATTAATTTGCTCAAACTCATGGAGGAAACGGAAGTCAATCTTCATGCTCCTCAAGATATGATGGGGCAAATGAAAGCCTTTATGGACATGCAAAAGGGGGCAAAACCTAAAAAAGATACCGTGAGCACCCGCAATATTCTTTTCATCGTTAGCGGTGCATTTGATCAATTGGGAGAAAATGTTCGTAAACGCCTTGATTTAAATCGGATTGGCTTTGGATCTGCTGAAGAAAATTCATCTTCAAGTGAATCGGCGAATCGTTTTCTGCCCAAAGCGGAAACACGAGATTTTATCGATTATGGATTTGAGCCAGAATTTATTGGACGCTTACCTGTAAGGGTAGCTTGCGAAGAACTGACAAAAGAGGATCTTTCTGAGATCTTAAATTCTTCGGAGGGTAATGTTCTTGAACAGTACAAAAATGATTTCGCTGGTTATGACATCAGTCTCAAGATAGGAGAAGGCGCAATTGATAAAATCGCAGAAAAGGCCGCCAAAGAAAAAACTGGAGCAAGGGGACTGGTCACAATATTAGAAAAAACTTTTAGGGATTTCAAATTTGAATTACCTTCGACTGCAATTCGTGATTTTTCAATTACTGCTGAAACCGTTGAAGACCCGCGAATTCAGTTGGAAAAGCTACTCGAGGAAACAAGAGATCAATTAGACGATTCTTTGCTGGAAGATGTAGACCGGTTTTCCGATCAGTTTAAAAAAGAATGTGGATTCATTCTAAAGTTTCGAAAGGCTGCAAAGGTAGCAATTGTAAAGGAATCGATAAGTGAAAATCGATCGGTTCGGGCAATTTGTGAAAGAAAGTTCTCTGACTTTGTTCATGGTCTTGGAATCTTAAATCAACGAACAGGAAAAAAGGAATTTGTGATCGATAAAAAAGTAGTTGATGATCCAGATAAAGAGCTTTCCAATTGGGTTGTTAAAAGTTTTGGAAAACAGCAGGACTCTGAGTAGGTGAATCAACCTGATCCTGATGCGGTTCGGGCAACTTTTACTCGAGTTGCTCACAGGTACGACTTAGCTAATCATTTGCTCTCCGGTGGAATTGATTTTCGATGGCGCAAAAAATTGGTCCGATTAGCAAACCGTAACCCCTGTTCCCATGTTCTTGATCTTGCTACTGGAAGCGGGGATGTTGCTTTTGCTCTTCAACGAGGACTTTCTTCAAATCCCAAGATAACTGGTTTGGATTTTTGTGAACCCATGCTGATACAGGCTCGAAAAAAAAGAAACCAAATCAATCTAGATACTGAAAAATATCCGTTTATAGAAGGGGATTGCTTGGATCTTCCATTTTCTGATAATACATTTGACTTGGTGACTATTTCCTTTGGTCTTCGAAACTTAGCTGATCGGGAAAAGGGGCTTTCAGAAATGTACCGAGTTCTCAAGCCGGGGGGACGGTTAATTGTTTTAGAATTTAGCCAACCTTATTGGTGGTTCCGCCCCTTTTATTATTTTTATCTTCGTTTGATTTTACCTTGGTTTGCTCGATTTGTTACTGGCGATCGGGAAGCTTATCTTTATTTGGGTACAAGTATTTCAAATTTCCCCAATCGTGCTGATTTGTGCAAGGAGTTGGAAGAGGTAGGCTTTGGGCAAGTGATGGTCAAGGCTATGACTTTTTCAATAGTTTCTCTACATTACGGGGACAAGGCTTAACCTTATTTATTTAGCCAATTCCTTTGATAGTTTTGCTATGTCTGTAAGGGGTTTTTGACAGGTTTGATTCTCGCAGATGTAAGCGGCCGCTTTTCCTTTGATTAAGCCATGATTAATCAAGAATGGAGACAGGGTTGTAATTTCTGGTTTCTCGATGTTAGTGGGTCGAAAAAGAAGAACTTTTGCAGGCATGAAGTGTTCATTAATAGTCTCTATTAATCGGGTTGTGTCTTTGGACCCTGCTTCACCGGCAATTACAATTTCTTTTGCCGGAGCGAGGGCAAAATCTAGGGCATGAAGTAAAACTTCCGCACCTTGTGGGTTTTTTTCAAGGAATCCGGAAAATGCGGAGAATAAATCTTTTGCGGAGTTTAGGTATTCCTCCTTGCCCGTTATTTTATGAACCCGAAGAAGGTTTAGGGCCATAACAGAATTTCCTGATGGAATGGCACCATCATAAATTTCTTTTGCCCGAATTAAAAGTTTTTCCCCGTCATTCGCGGTGAGGAAGAATCCGCCTTCTGTTCTATCCTCAAAATGCTTGAGTGTTAGATCCACCAGTTCAATCGATGCCCGTAAATATTTGATTTCAAAACTGGCTTCATATAAATCAAGCAATCCTTGTGTAAGAAAAGCGTAGTCCTCGAGATGTCCGGGAAGTCCAGCTTTTCCCTTGCGCCATCGTTTTAGAAGGCGTCCGTTCTTTTGCCTTAACTCGGAAAGGCAAAAGTCAGCGGCTTTCTGTGCGATATTTAAATATTTTTTTTGGTTTAATGCTTTTGCGGATTGAGCAAAGGTAGAGATCATCAGTCCATTCCAATCTGTAAGAACTTTATCGTCTTTTTGTGGGTGTATTCTTTTTTTCCTGTAAGCAAAAAGCTTTGAATGTAACGAGTTGATTTTTTTTCTGAATTCCTCGCTGTCCTGATTTTGATCTTTTGCGTGTTGATCTAAAGATTTTCTTAAATGTGGGATGTTCACACCGGTTTTTTGATGGGTGGCTTCGTCGAGGAAATTTCCATCTTTTTCAAATCGATAAAGTTTCAAAAATAATGCTGCATCCTTTTTTCCCAGAATTCGTTCGATCTCCTCTTGAGTCCAAACATAAAATTTCCCTTCTTCGCCGTCGCTGTCCGCGTCTTCAGCAGAGTAAAAACCGCCTTCAGGAGATGTCATATCCCGGGTGACATAAGTGAGGACTTCCTCGGCAATTCTCGAGAAATAAGGATCTTTTGTAACTTGAAAGCACTCCAGGCTAGCCTGTGTGAAAATTGCCTGATCGTAGAGCATTTTTTCGAAATGTGGAACCAACCATTCATTATCAACTGAGTATCGATGAATACCCAATCCCACTTGGTCGTAA
>JABGWU010000342.1 GCA_018645475.1 Opitutia bacterium | reverse complement strand
GTGCCCGAAAGATTAACTCCGTTAAATCCGTCGGAGAAAATGGTGGTATTATCGAATTGGGCAGAACTTAAATTTGTTCCTGATAAGTCTAAAGTCGAAATGTTTTGTCCACGGTAATCCTGCCCAAGAAGGGATAAGTATGACAAAAAGAAAAAAGATAAATACCAATTTTGAGGTTTTGAAAGTTGTAAGAATTTAGCCATTTTCAACGAATCAAAGTATAAATTAATCTTTTTGGGTAGGGTGGATCATAAGATTATGTAATAGAATAATGTGCAAAAATAATTAAAGTAAAGCATAATTATCTTACTTACTTCAATTTGAAAAATTCGTTTAGAAGCAAATTTATATTGGTTGCTTATCCGAAATCCGGTGTAATTTCAATTTTTTCACCTGCTTTTACTTCAATTTTTCCGGATTGATCGGGATCGTTATCGTTGCGGTATAACTGAACGGTTAGGGATGCATTTTTTCGGGATGGAGACCATGCCCATTTGCCAATTTCAATAAAGTTCATCGGGACACCTTCATCCCAACTTAAGCCAGGACCTTCGCCTCTAAGGTAAGGTTTATTCCCAATTCCGATCATAACATTGGCTACCACAGATGTGGTTCCAGTCGATGATTTCTTTGGAGATGTATCCTCTTTCTTTTTGAGTTGTATTTGAGCCTCTGGAATATGGCTTGGGTCAGTTTCTTGTAGAATTGCGTCCACTTTACGAAGGGTTTCCGTAGGATCGGGGAGGTCAAGCTCAAGTTCTTCTTTAATAGGTTCTTCCTGAGGGGATGTTTCTTCGATAGCTTCTTTTTCTACCTCATTTTCATCGGATGGAATTTCAGCTTTCTCATCCTTAATTGAGCTTTCAGAAGTGGTTGTATTATCCTCTTCGTTGTCATCAATATCTACATCCAGTCCTTGCTCATGATCGGACGAATGTGCTTCAATAGAAGGGTCTGGTTCTGTTTCCATCTCAACCGATTCAGTCTCTTGGATAGTTTCCTCGATTTCCAAGTCGTCCTTTTCTACGTCGGATTCGCTCTCCTCCTTTGAATCTGGTTTTGATGTAGAATCATGATCTTTTTTGAATGAAAGATTATCATCCGTCTGAGATTCTGTTTCAGATGAATCAAAACCTGAATCTGCTTCATTTTCTAAAAGCTCTGGAGAAGGATCAGGTATAATTTCTTTAATCTTCGTGGGTTCTGGTAAAGTGGTGGGCAAGCTTTGAATAAACTTTTGAAGATCTTTAACCTGATTAGATAAGGAATCAATTGAACTTTGAATTAAAGGAATGCTCTGCGTCATCTGAATAATCGCAGGGTCAGGTTCCGGTAGAAGAGGAGTTTGTACAATTAATTCTTCCAGAACTTTAATTTTTTGAAGGAGAGTATTTTGAATTTCTTCTAAATTCGGGGGAATTTGAGCGAGGATTGGGTCCGGGCTAAGTTCTTGTTTTTGAGAATCGGATACAATTTTATCGACTAGGGTGGGCACTTTATCAATTTTTACTGAAAATGCCTCGAGTTGACTTTTCATTTCCTTAATATCGAAATAAGTCTTCCTGTGAAGTTCCTCGTCTTTTCTTTTCGATGGGTCAAATGCAAGAGCCAAGAATCGATCGATTAAATGAGGAATAAATACTAAAATAGACGCTAAGCCGGAGGCAAGTATACAGGTGGTTAACTGCCAGTGATCAAGAGTTTCATTTACTTTTAAATGTAGGTAAGCGAAACCAATAACTAAGGAAATGATAAATAGTGCGGCCATATAAAATGGCCACTTAGTTACCCCATTCTGTTCATCCTCATTTTCAGTATAATCCATCACCAACTAATTAAGCACCATTCTTTCTTGCTTTTTTTTGGACAAATAACCAAGCGAAAAGTGAGAGATTCAATAATTTATCCACGATCCCGTTCAGGAAATCCAACTTTTCGATATACTTTCCCAAGAATTTTATAGGCACGTTTTTGGGCAGTTTCAGCTCCTTGTCTAAGTACGCTTTTGAGATATTTCTTATCTTTTATTAAATCGTCATATTTTTCACGTACCGGTTTGAGAGATTCTGAAATTAGTTCTGTCAGTTCGTTCTTGAGTACTCCGTATCCTTTTCCTGAAAAATGTTCTTCTAGTTCTTCAACTGTCTTATTGGAGAGTGCGGAGTGAATCCCCAAGAGATTAGTAACGCCAGGTTTGTTTTCATCGGCTTTAATATCTGAACCCGAATCAGTGACAGCGGAAGAAATTTTCTTTTTAATCTGGTCAGGTTTGTCTAAAATATAAAGACTAGCTCTTTCATTTTCATCTGATTTGGACATTTTCTTGGTTGGGTCGGCAAGAGACATGATACGCGATCCAGTCTTGGGCATGTAGGGTTTTGGGATTGTGAATGTTTCAGAATATTGATGATTAAATTTTTGAGCAAGGTCTCGACAGAGTTCTAAGTGTTGTCTTTGATCTTCGCCCACCGGTACAAGATCTGCATTGTAAAGGAGAATGTCGGCAGCCATGAGTACTGGATAGCAAAGCAAACCCGCATTGATCGAAGCTTGTGCCCTAGCACCTGCATGGGTGAATTTTATGTCTTCTGGGTCATCCGAACTTTTAAAGCCCAATTTAGCTGCTTTGTCCTTAAACTGGGTCATGCGTTGGAGTTCTCCAATAGGAGTAATACAGGTCAAAATCCAGGCTAATTCGGTGTGACCAATAACATGGGATTGGACAAATTGATGACATTTTTCGGGATCAAGCCCGCTGGCAATATATTGAGCTACGCATTCGTAAACATTTTGCCTGAGTTTTGCGGGCTGTGAGGGAGTGGTAATGGCATGAAGATCAACAATACCGAAGAAACATTCACTTTTTTCAAGCATTTCTGACCAATTTCGAACTGCTCCCAGATAATTCCCTAGGGTTAACATTCCTGAGGGTTGTGCACAGGATAAAATTACAGGTTTTTCGGTGTTTGGAGTGCTAGCGGTCATAAGAATTTCAAAAAAAATAGTTTGTGGACATGAAGTTGTTATTCTTATATACACAAAGAAGAATATTTTCACCCTAAAACATTTACCCCATTTGTTATGGATACAAAATCCGAATCATTAACCAACGAAGATCTTAGAGATCTTCTTAAGCGTTGCCCGGTTGGCACATATGAAGCTGCTATTGCATTTCGAACCAAGAAAGATGCTTCAAAGATAGAAACTATAGTCCTAGGAATTATCGATCGTCATTTAGAACCTGAGCAGAGAGAAATTCTTGCGAAGAGTGATGATTCACTCCGTATGTACGAGGATTTGGGGATGGATTCTCTTACCATGCTCGAGATTGTTATGTTAATTGAGCAAACATTGCAGGTAAGTATTGATAACGAAGAGTTACGTGACTTAAGAACTCTTGGGGATGTTAAGGTCTACCTTGATGCAAAAGCCAGAGGAAAAGAACCACCCAAGCGTTCCAAAAGTTATCGTATAGAAGAAATCGCATCATTGATGCCTCATCGAGAACCTTTTTTATTTTTAGAAACTGCTCGAATTGATGGATCAGAAGCAATTGCTACCTACAACATTTCTGGAAATGAATATTTTTTGGAGGGTCACTTTAAGGAAAATCCAGTTTTTCCCGCATCCATTATGATTGAAGCACTTGGGCAACTCTGTGTTTTCTTTCTGCTCAAAGGTGAAGATTCTTCCATAAGTTCAAAGGTTGATCCACATACAATTTTTTTCACTTCTTGCGATGGTGTAAAATGTCGGAGAATTTGTAAGCCTGGTGATAAATTAACCATGAAGGTGCGGGTATCTAGAATTCGTCATCCCCTTGCATGTTTTAAGGGTGAAATTAATGTTGAAGATGAGAGAACTGCTCATGCGGAAGAAATTAAATTAGCATTTGATTATTTTCCAACCATTGATGCCCTTGAAGATGAAGGAATTCAAAATGCGGACTCTAGCCACATTTCATCCAATGGAGATAATGAACCAAGAAATGGTTCTAACGGAAAAATTTCCAACGAATCTACTCCAGAACGATTTGTTAAATACGAACCTAATTCCTGAAGGATTTTAGTTTTATATTTACTTAAGAATTAGCCCGAATTTGAGTAAGGTAGCATTTTTTTACGCGACCTTTCCCCGCCCTACGGAAACCTTCGTGAGAAGGGAATTACGTGCTTTAGAAAAAATTGGTTTTCAACCCGATTTATATTCTATTTGGAAGGGTTTAGAAGATTGGGAGGGTAAATCTATTTATTGCTTTCGACTTCTTAAATTATGGAGTCTATTTTTTTGGATACCCTATTGGGCATGGAAAAAGCCAGCAGTTTTTAGAGAGATTTTAACTCATTTATGGGAAAAACCATGTCCGAACCTCCAAAATTGGAATGAAACTTTTCTTGGTTTAGGATTTGCTCTTGTTGAAGCACACGAATTTAGGAAAAGAAAATATTCCCTGTTACATGGAGTTTGGGCAACTATGCCGGCAACTGCGGCATTTGCGTTAAATAAATTGATTGATGTCCCATTCTCGATGGGTGCACATGCTTATGATGTCTTCCGAACGGGGGGAGATTGGTTGCTCAAATTGAAGTTTGATCAAGCGTCATTTATTCGAACATCTTCATTATCAACAGCCAAGAGAATTGAAGATTTGGGAGTTCCTTCTTCGAAAGTGAAGTTAATAAGACGGGGATTATCTTATTGGCCAAATCGTAAAAATTTTAATTTGATCAACCCAAATCGAATAGAATTGTTAAGCGTTGGTAGATTGGTTGAGAAAAAAGGTTACAATTATCAGTTAGAAATTGCAAAACGGTTGAAAGATAAATCTGTCCCTTTTCGACTTAGAATTGTGGGTGATGGACCATTGAAGAAGGATCTTTTAAAAGAGATAAATCGAATGAACCTATCTCATTGTGTTGAATTCCTTGGAAGTTTACCTCAAAAAAAGATTCGTGAATTGTATTTAAATACTGATGCATTTCTTTTTACTGGAGTTGTCGCCAAGAATGGAGATAGGGATGGTATTCCCAATGTAATTCCAGAGGCAATGTCTGCAGGTTGCCTTATACTATCTTCCTGCTTTGCCGGTGCTTCTGAAGCCTTTATTGAAGATGTTTCGGGTTTCTCTATAAATCCATCTGATCCTTCTGATTGGGTTCATTTATTAAGTGGTTTTTCGCAAAATCCAAGTTCATTTATCCAAATGAGAAAGAGCACAGTTCAACATTCTAAAGAGGCCTTTAATATTAAAAGGACTGCTAATTCCCTTTCTGATGCTATTTTGAACGAGTGTAGAAAATGAAATCACAATCTCCACAGGTAAGTATTATTATTTCTGTATTCGGGCAATTGGAATATACAAAGAAGTGTCTAGAAAAATTGGAAAATACCCTAAATGGCAAAATTTCTTACGAAGTTCTGATTATTGACGATGCAAGTAAAGATAGCACAAAAGAGTTTCTTTTAAAATTATCGAATCCTTATCGTGTATTTTTTAATGAGACCAATAGAGGATTTGCAAAGAATAATAATTTTGCCGCAAAAGAAGCGAATGGTGAATTTTTGTGCTTTTAAAATAATGATGTATTCGTTCAGGGAAATTGGCTTTTGCCTATGATTGAAGTTTTTAAAACACATGAAAGAGTTGGAATGGTTGGAAATGTTCAACGATTAGCAAGTTCTTTGAGATACGATCATATGGGAGTTGTCTTTGCCCCACAAGCAAACCCTAGGCATTATGGACAGGGCTTTTTAACTCGTTCATTTAAAGGGAAAGTGAAGCAATGGAGTGCTGTTACTGCTGCCTGCTGTGTAACTAAATCTGACCTTTTTAGCTTTGTTGGGGGCTTTGATGAAGTTTATCTGAATGGTTGCGAAGATGTTGATCTCTGCTTGAAAATGTCAGAATTGGGAAATTTAAATTATGTTGTTCATGATAGCGTAGTTTTACATGTAAAAGGAGCAAGTGATGGTCGAAAAAATTTCAATGACAGAAATGCTCAATTTCTTCTAGAGAGATGGAAGTCTTCAATCATGTCTCATCAATCCATTGACGACCAATACAAACATGCATGGACATACATGTGTCGGTCTTTTTTCAAGCCTTACAGTATTAATTTTGGAAAATTGATAGAAGCTGTACAGATTTTCCTTAGGCTGAAAAAGTTAGATTAGACTAGATTTTAGATTTCGCATATATCATCGCTTCTTCAATCCGATCTAGGTCTTCGTCGGTGTGAGAAGCAGATATTGCAGTACGTATTAAATCTTTTCCAGGAGGAACGCCG
>JABGWU010000341.1 GCA_018645475.1 Opitutia bacterium | reverse complement strand
TCATTCAATGGTTCTACCCACTCCCGGTCCACTGATGATTGCAGATGGACTTGGCTTGGATATGGGGCAAGCATTAATTGCTGGTCTTGTTGCAAGTATTTTGCCTGCTTGCTTAGTTTTGTTCATGGCTAAGTGGTTTGATAAAAGATTCGATTTTCCACTGAGAGAAGTAGCAGGATGTACAGAAAAGAGCCTGGAAGTTATTGTCAAAAAACCTGACGAAGAACTCCCTTCGATTTTTTTGTCTATTTTACCTATTTTTTTGCCAGTATTCCTAATATCTTCCATTTCAATATTAAATGTTTTAAATGCCCAGGGAGTGAATTTGGGTTTCCTGAGTCCACATTCTAACAATTTTTGTTTTTCGTTATTATCTTTTTTGGGAGAGCCTAACATTGCTATGTCTTTGGCGGCATTTTCGTCCGTTTATATTCTAATAAAGCAGTCTTTGAAGGATTCGTTAGCTAAAAAAATGACCGTAACGAGATTTTTATCTAAGCATCTAGAAGAGCCACTTTCAACTGCAGGAACGATTATTTTAATTACTGGAGCTGGAGGAGCTTTTGGTGGCATGATAAGATTGAGTGGGGTAGGGCAATCCATCGAAAACCTCTCATCTGACTTTAATATTTCATATGTTTTGCTAGCTTGGCTAGTTACAGCAATTATTCGTATTGCCCAAGGTTCAGCCACTGTCGCGATGATCACTGGAGTTGGTCTGATGTCTGCAGTATTAACTGATGGAATAGAACTTCAGTACCATCCGCTTTATATATTTTTAGCGATTGGTTTTGGTTCCATTACTCTTTCATGGATGAACGATAGTGGTTTCTGGGTGGTTCAAAGGTTGAGCGGATTTACTGAAAAAGAAACCTTGAAAACATGGTCTGTGTTATTAACTGCAATTTCTCTTCTTGGGTTAATTATTTGTTTGATTGGTTCGAATTTAATTCCATTGAAATAATAAAGAATAAAATTGTTCGTTCAATAAGTTCACGAATCGCATAATTATGAATTCTTTTGATTGCGTTTAAATACTCGAGAGATACATTGGATTCAGTTTAGGGGAGTTCTATGGCGATGGACTGAGAAACTTGCTCGACCCGCAAGTGACCCTTAGAACCTGATGCGAACCAACACGCCGTAGGGAAAACTTTACACTATGTGTTTAGTAATCCCGGGCAAATATTTATTAGCCATGATTAAAAAAGTACAATCCAATCCAGACTCTGAACACAGTTCTTTTGCTCACTCTCGAAAAGTTTACATCAAGGGTGAGAATGCAGGTGTTTTTGTGCCAATGAGAGAGATTTCTCAGTCCGCAAGTAATTTGCCAGATGGTGGAACAGAGGAGAATGAACCTATTCGTGTATATGACACCTCAGGATCTTGGGGAGACCCGGATTTTCATAAAGATGTAAACAAGGGGTTGCCTGACTTGCGTTCTGATTGGATAAAAGATCGTGAGGACACAACGGTTATTGAGGGAAGATCAAGTTTACCAATTGATAACGGATACCTTTCAGGAAAGCATGCCGATCGATCTGATCAAAGAACCAAAGAACTCCCTGATTTTGATCGATCGAATCGAGATATTCTCCGCGCAAAGCCAGGTAAAACCGTAACGCAATTAGAGTATGCCCGAAATAATATTATTACTCCAGAAATGGAGTTTATTGCAATTCGGGAAAATATGAAACTTCAGTCGCTCGCTGAGAATCTCAAAACTACTCCTGAAGCAGTTAGGAATTCACTTAATCATCAGCATTCAGGAGAATCTTTTGGTGCTTCAATACCTGAAGAAATAACTCCTGAGTTTGTTCGTAGTGAAGTTGCTCGCGGTCGGGCCATAATTCCAGCTAACATAAATCACCCAGAACTTGAGCCTATGGCCATTGGCCGAAATTTCCTTGTTAAGATCAATGCAAATATTGGTAATTCAGCAGTTGCGTCTTCGATTGAAGAGGAGGTCGAAAAAATGCGTTGGGCTACCAAATGGGGTGCAGATACACTCATGGATTTATCTACTGGCAAAAATATCCATCGCACTCGAGAGTGGATCATTCGTAATTGTCCAGTACCTGTTGGCACAGTTCCTATTTATCAAGCACTTGAAAAAGTGAGAGGAAAACCTGAAGATCTAACCTGGGATGTTTTTAAGGATACTCTTATTGAGCAAGCCGAACAAGGGGTAGATTATTTTACAATCCATGCTGGAGTGTTACTGCGTTATGTGCCAATGACAAGCAATAGGATGACTGGCATTGTGAGTCGAGGCGGTTCTATCATGGCCAAGTGGTGCCTTGCACATCATAAGGAAAATTTCCTTTATGAGAAATGGGATGAAATTTGTGAGATTATGGCTACTTATGATGTGTCTTTTTCAATTGGAGACGGACTTCGCCCTGGTTCGATTGCAGATGCTAACGATGAGGCTCAATTTGCTGAATTAAAAACTCAAGGGGAACTTACAACGCGTGCCTGGGAGTATGGAGTGCAAGTCATGAATGAAGGTCCTGGTCATGTTCCTATGCATATGATCAAAGAAAATATGGATAAACAATTAGAATGGTGCCATGAAGCACCTTTCTATACATTAGGACCTCTAACCACCGATGTTGCACCAGGTTACGATCACATAACCAGCGGAATTGGTGCTGCCATGATTGGATGGTACGGTTGTGCAATGCTTTGCTATGTAACCCCGAAAGAACATCTTGGTTTGCCAGACCGAGAAGATGTTCGAGAAGGTGTTATTACATACAAACTTGCTGCCCATGCCGCTGATTTAGCAAAAGGCCATCCTGCTGCCCAATTTCGCGATAATGCACTATCAAAGGCAAGATTTGAATTTCGGTGGCAAGATCAGTTCAATTTATCTCTTGATCCGGAAAAAGCACGAGAATTCCATGATCAAACATTGCCGCAAGATAACGCAAAGACAGCTCATTTTTGTTCAATGTGTGGTCCTCATTTCTGCTCAATGAAGATTAGCGAGGATGTTCGGAAATATGCTCGAGAAAAAGGGCTAGAGAACGAAGATTCAGCTATCGCTCATGGACTGGCGGAAAAATCAAAAGAATTTTTAGACTCAGGTGCAGAGATTTATGCAAAATCTGATAAAAAATGAAAATTTATGTGAATGATGAAACTAAAGATATCCCCCCGGGATCATCATTACATTTTTTGTTGAATGATATTGGAATGGTGGATTTTTCTGGATGGGCGATTGCCTTAAATGAAGAGGTTATCCCTCATGGTGATATTAACGGAAAAACTTTGGTTGAGGGGGACCGCTTAATTCTTGTTCAAGCAACCCAGGGTGGATGAATGAATTACCGAGCATAATTTTAATTTCACCTCCTACTAAAAAAGCTGGTGAGATTGAGCTGTTAATTAAATTTTTTGAAACTGGATTACAGAGATTTCATCTCAGGAAACCAGATTCTTCAGAGGAGGAGCTGAATGAATATCTAAATCAGATTCCTCAACAATATTTGTCCAGAATTGTAGTTCACCGGGCACCTCAATTGTTGAATAAATTCCCTCTTGCTGGGTACCATCATACATCTACTGAAAGTATTTGCGATGTTCAGGGCACATGCAGTCGTTCTCTTCACAAATTCAGTGAATTAAAAAATTTAAATGAAAATTTGGACTATGTTTTTTTTGGTCCAGTCTACCATTCGATTTCAAAAAAAGGATACAGTCCGAAGATTTCGCTTAATGAAATTTTTGCATTTTTTAAATCTGGTCGATTAAACAAATTTGACAATCCTCCTAAAGTTTTTGCTCTAGGCGGAATCCGTAAAAAGAAAATAAAAAGATTATCGGAGGTTGGTTTTGATGGTGTTGCACTTCTTGGTTGCATTTGGGGAAGTCGTGATCCACTTAAAGCCCTTAATGAGTTTCTGCAAATGGATATTACATTCATGTTAAACAAGAGAGACAGAGCATGAAGTTTCTTCAACCCCTATTGTGCCTGACTACTGATAACAGAAACATAACCCATGCTGAACAAGTTCGTGTTCTTATTGAAGAAGGTTCTAAGTTTATTCAAGTACGATCAAAAAAATTGCCATTCAGCGAATTGTTGGATCAAGTGCTTATTGCTTCACAATATGCATTAGAAAACGATGTTGTTTTAATCATTAATGATTTTCTAGAGATAGCATCCAGAACCACTGTTTCTGGTATTCACTTGGGTAAAGATGATAGTTCGATTCAAAACGCTAGAGAATTGTTAGGAGAAAACGCTGTTATTGGTTCTACCGTACATAATTGGGAAGAGGCTAAAACTGTAAAAAAACTTGGATTGAGTACTTATGTCGGTCTTGGTCCATATCGAAATTCAAAAACAAAACTTGATTTAAATTCATTTTTAACCCCCGAAGACATTCGAGGAATTGTAGACTTTCTTTACCCCATCCCAGTTTTCTTGATCGGAGGTATTGATTTGAATAATTGTAAATTGATCGAAGAGTTTAACTTAGCCGGTCTAGCGGTTTGTTCAAGTTTGTCATCGGATTTACATTATGGAGTTCATGTTAAAAATTTTATTAACCAAATAACCGAAGTTAGTTGTACTGGAGTATGAATGATTATTTGAACAATATAGAAATAGCTGGAGAATCATTTGAATCAAGATTGTTTGTAGGAACTGGTAAGTTTGAATCTGGTGAGTTATTGAAACAATCAGTCAATGCAAGTGGCTCACAAATGGTTACCGTCGCTATGAAGCGTGCGAACCCAACCAGTGAAGAAGATTCAATTTTAGATTTTTTAGACCCCGAAATTGTTAAAATTCTCCCCAATACATCGGGAGTTCGTAACGCAAAGGAAGCTGTTTTTGTTGCGAAAATGGCAAGAGAGGCATTGGGGACGAACTGGTTAAAGTTGGAGATTCATCCTGACCCTAAATATTTAATGCCTGATCCAATTGCTACACTTGAGGCCACTATTGAATTAGCGAATGATGGCTTTGTTGTTCTACCTTATTGTCATGCCGATCCCGTATTGTGTAAACAGCTTGAAGAAGCAGGTGCAGCAGCAGTCATGCCTTTGGGCTCTCCTATTGGGAGTAATCAAGGATTGGAGAGTCGCGAATTTTTACGAATCATTATCGAGCAAGCTGTAGTTCCGGTCGTTGTCGATGCGGGAATTGGTTCTCCCTCTCAGGCCGCAGAGGCAATGGAAATGGGTGCAAGTGCAGTGCTAGTGAACACTGCAATTGCTGTGTCTGCTGATCCCGTTTCAATGGGGCAGGCGTTTGGACAAGCCGTTGAGGCTGGTAGGATGGCACATGTTGCTGGCTTGGGATCTGTACGAAGAAATGCACAGGCTACATCCCCATTGACTAATTTTCTTTCTTAGTCATTAACATGGAATCTTTTAGGCAGAAGCTTGAATTGGTCGAATGGGGGACCATTTCGCAAAAAATTCATTCTTCTGATAGCAGAAGTATTGAATGTGCATTGAGCCGAGAAGGCTCAGGTGGTTTAGATGATTTTGTGGCTTTGCTGTCTCCTTTGGCCGGTGAAGAATACTTGGAAGAAATGGCTCAACTTGCACATAGATTGACTATTCAAAGGTTTGGTAAGGTTATTCGATTGTTTGCTCCCATGTACTTGTCAAATGAATGTAATAATATTTGTGATTATTGCGGGTTCAGTATGGGGAACCAAATACCAAGAAAGACTCTATCTCATACTGAAATCCTTCTCGAATCAAGTGCTTTAAGAAAAAGTAATTTTGATCATGTCTTATTAGTAACCGGGGAGTCGACCAACAAAGTAGGCGTTGAATATCTTTTCGAGGCCATCAAAATCTTGAATAATTATTTCGCCAATGTCTCAATGGAAGTTCAACCATTGTCTGAAGAAGATTATTGTAGTTTGATTACCGCTGGTTTACATGCGGTTCTTGTTTACCAAGAAACTTATGAAAAAGTCAGCTATGGTAAACACCATTTAAGAGGAAAGAAAACAAATTTTGATTGGAGACTGGAGACTCCTGATAGACTGGGCAGGTCTGGTATCAATAAAATTGGACTTGGATGCCTTTATGGATTAACTCGAGATTGGAGAACTGATTCTTATTTTGCTGGAATGCATTTGGATTATTTAGAAAAGAAATATTGGAAAACCTCATTTTCTATGTCTTTTCCTCGAATCCGCCCATATGAAGGTGAAATTAATCCCGTTGTAGATTTAAAAGATCGAGATTTAGTTCAATTACTTTGTGCTTATCGAATCTTTAATCATGAACTAGAATTAAGTTTATCGACAAGGGAGAGTCCTATATTGAGGGAACAACTTTTGCCTATTGGAATTACAACCATGAGTGCTGGCTCTAAGACAAACCCAGGTGGATATTCTGTGACCGATAATTCTCTTGAACAATTCTCAATTTCTGACGAAAGGAGCCCTGCAGAAATCGCTCTTATGCTCAGGTCCAAGGGATATGAACCAGTCTGGAAAGATTGGGATTCTTCTTATCATGGGAAAGGAAATAATCTTTCTAAAGTTGGTTATAATTCTGTCACAAATAAACAAAATGCGGATGCTCTTTCTTCGGTGAGTTGAATTTTTAATCAGGCAAATTATTAACGAAATGTTTTCTATTGAAGAAAAAAATCAATATCAAAGACATTTGTCTCTTCCTTCATTTGGAAGTATCGCACAGGGAAAACTCAAAGCTTCATCTGTTCTAGTTATTGGAGCGGGTGGGTTAGGGTGCCCTGCTCTTCAATATCTAACCGCAGCAGGAGTTGGAAGAATAGGTATTGTGGATGATGATGTTGTTGAAGTTTCAAACTTGCAAAGACAGATTCTCTTTAATCAAGATGATTTAGGTGATTTTAAAGCAAAAATAGCAGCGGTTAAGTTGGGAAGAATGAATCCTTACATTAATATACAGCCCCATGTTGTTCGATTTGATGCAGGGAATGCAGAATCTTTAATGGATAGCTACGATATAATTTTGGACGGGACAGATAATTTTTCTTCCAGATATTTAATTAATGATGCCTGTATTCTTTTTGATAAAATTTTAATTTACGGAGCCATTTATCAATTTGAAGGGCAACTCAGTGTTTTTAATTATAAAAATGGACCTACTTACAGATGTTTGTTTCCTGAACCACCCAGTTCAAAGGTATTACCCAGTTGCTCGGAAGTTGGTGTATTGGGAGTGCTTCCTGGGATCATAGGAAATTTTCAAGCACTTGAAGCAATAAAAGTAATCACTGAAATAGGTGAGCCTTTATCTGGTAAAGTTTTACTATACGATGCTTTGAATCAAAAATCCCAACTGCTTACACTTAAGCCTTTGGTAAAAAGTCGTGAAATTACCGCTCTTAAAGAAAATTCTATAAATTGTTCATCTAAAAAAAGTGACGAAATGATTGTTGAAATTAAACCTAACGATTTTTTTAAAATGATAAAAGATGTGAAAGATTTATTGGTTGTGGATGTCCGAGAGAATTGGGAACGTGAAATGTCCAAGATTTCACCATCCGTACATATTCCTTTGGGAGATTTTACTTCGTCAGGTGGTCCGAATTTACCAAGTGAATCTAAAGATTCAAATATTGTGATTTATTGTAAAGCAGGAGTGCGAAGTAGAATGGCGTGTGAAGCTCTTAGAGAAAAGGGGTTTCAAAAATTATTTAATTTAACCGGTGGCATATTGAATTGGGAATCAGAGGGGCATCCTCTCAGTTAGTGGCTCATTTACTAGTCATTGGAGGAACAGATAGTTCAGGCGGGGCTGGTGTACATGCTGATATTGAAACGATTCATCGTCTCGGGGGTACTTGCTCGTTATGCATAACTGCGGTTACTGCACAGGGGGGAGGTAATCTCTTTAAATCTCATTCAGTTCCATCTTCAATTGTTCAGGATCAGCTTGAATCAATTATAGAGCAAAATTTTGATGGTATTAAAATTGGAATGCTTCCGAATCGTGAAACTATTGAAATAGTAGCAAAATTTGTGAAAAAGGTTCCTGAATCTTTCGTGATACTGGACCCTGTTCTTAAATCTTCATCCGGTGAGACTTTGTGTTCTGAGGATAGTGAAGTTATTTTAAAAGAAAAATTATTTCCTTTTGCTACCTTAATTACACCTAACCTACTTGAAGCTAACTTTTTAACCGGAGAGAAATGTAACAATTATGAAGGTATTACAAAACTTGCTGGAAAATGTCTTACCTTCGGTTCAAATGCAGTATTGATTAAAGGTGGTCATTTAGCAGATGATAAATGTAAGGATTTCCTCATGTTTCAGAATGGGGAGACAAAGTCTTATGTGCATGAACGCATTCCGAATGGAACTGAAGTAAGAGGGACTGGTTGTCGTTTGGCCAGTGCAATTGCGTATTATTTTACGAGCAATAATTCTTTATCTAATTCAATAGAAAAAGCTGTAGATTATTTGGGGAAATACATTTCTCTAAAAACTAAGACATCAAGAACCTAGATTATCTTCCAAGTGCCTTGCGTATCAGTTCTTCAGTTGATGCGCTTTTACCAATTTCATCAGAAGCCTTTCGGATTGCTTGGTCGGCGTCAGTTGCTTTGTAACCAAGAGTCAGTAGTGCCGAAACTGCGTCGTGATATTGGCCAAATCCTTCGTTTATACCTACTTGCTCATCATTGGGTTGCTCAGGATTAGATGATTTATGTGAAGGGGGTGGGGTACTTAACCCTTTCGGTAAGACTTTGTCTTTAAGTTCCACAACAATTCTTTCGGCCGTTTTCTTACCCAAGCCTTGAGCTTTTGAAAGCATGGCAATATCTCCACCTGCAATCGAAGTTTTCAACATAGGTAAAGATAAGGAACCAAGTAAGTTTAGGGCAATCCTAGGACCAATGCCTGAAACCTTATCAACGATCATACGGAAGAAATCACGAGATTCTCTATCGATGAAACCATAAAGGGTTTGCGAGTCTTCCCTGTAGGTTGCCTGAGTGTATAGTTTTATTTCTTTACCCAATGTAGGTAATTTTTCCGAAGTGGTGAGTGGGATGTTCACTTCGTAGCCAATTCCTCCAACTTGAATCACGGCCATGTTGAGTTGGCATTCGATTAAATCACCTTCTATAAATGCGATCATTGAACTATGCAGTTAATCCGAGGACATCCTGCATTGAATAGAGGCTAGCTGGTTGACCTCTTATCCACTTGGCTGCTTTTAATGCACCTGCGGCAAAGATTATTCGATCTGTTGCACGATGAGTTAGCTCAATTCTTTCTCCAATTCCAGCAAACATTACAGTGTGTTCTCCAACCACATCTCCTCCTCTCAGAGCATGGGACCCAATTTCACTGACATTTCTCTCACCTGGCATACCTTCTCGTCCATGTATAATATCTTGTTCACTCGCACTTCTTGAATCCTTCAAAATTTCAAGCAGGCGATCGGCAGTTCCGCTGGGTGCATCTTTTTTCAATCGATGGTGCATTTCGATTACCTCAGGATCGAAATTAGAGTTTAAATCTAATACCTTTGCTGCTTGTTGGGTAAGGAAAAATAAAAGATTTACCCCGGTTGAGAAGTTTCCTGCCCATACTATTGGAATGGAACTGGAAAGTTGTTCTATGGCAGTTCGATCATCTTTTTCATGACCCGTAGTGCCAATAACCATTGGCTTGTTGTATTGTTTTGCCAATTCAGCAAGAGATCGAGTTGCATCACGAAGAGAAAAATCAATTACCACATCACAATTTTCAATTCCATCTTCTGCATTATCTCCGAGATCAACTGAGAAACTGATTTCACAATCATGTTCAGATGCAATCGATTGAATTGCCTTTCCCATTCTCCCTTTTGCTCCGCTTAATAAAATCTTTAAACTCATATAGATTAAATGTTTAGTTCTCTTGCTATATTTTGCAACAATTCTGCGTTTTTGGAAGATGCAGGAGTCAGGGGAAGTCTTACCTCAGCAGATTGAATCATACCTTTAATTTGGAGCAGCGTTTTGATCGGAACTGGGTTCGGTTCCATGAAAATATCTGAAAAGAACTGAAAGTTTTGCAGATGTATTTTTCGTGCTTCTGTATAGTTTCCATCAAGGGCTAAATTTACTAACTGTGCAACGGTTGCAGGTACAATATTAGAGGCAACGCTTATAACACCCTTTGCCCCGCATGCCATAAATGGAAGAGTGAGTCCATCATCGCCCGATAAAATGATAAAGTCTTCATCAACGGCAGAAGCAGTTTCAGATACTTTCGATG
>JABGWU010000340.1 GCA_018645475.1 Opitutia bacterium | reverse complement strand
TTTTGCATGGCCAGATCAATTATTGACATGGCAAAAAGATTTTGAATCTGGAAAAATCAGTTTGGCACCAAAAGGAAGCCCAAAAATCAAACCATTATCTATTAACGCAAACATGGTTCAAAAATCTAAATTTTCAAACAAAATGAATAAGGTTTTTTTCCGCAATCTATCATCGAAAACAATATTTTTGGAATGGATAGATTTTGAAGGAAACTCCAAACAAAGAAGAATCGTAAGACCAAAGGATCATCAGGAAATTAACTCTTTTGTGGGACATACTTGGCAAATCATCGATCGGGATTCCAAAAAAACAATTGTTCGATTTGTTTTACCTAAAAGTAAAACATCACGATATACACTCACAGATGCTGACTACGAGTGATGAAAATCAATCCTCCCGCAAAATTGTCAACAATTTGAGTTTGACCAAATTTCAATCAGTCATTTACATGTGTAAATGTCAATCGATCCAATTAAATCAGATTATACACGGGAGAAAATCTGCGATATTTTAAGGTCTGATTTAATTGCTGGTAAATTCAGTCATGATCAACCACTAAGAGAAATTTCACTCGCCAAGCGCTTTGGCGTGAGTCGTGGTCCGATAAGAGACGCTTTTTTAAAGCTGACACAGGAAGGTTCGTTGGTATACGAAACCAATCGAGGTGTTCGCGTCCATTCTGCAATCGCAGACGATGAACGCAAAATAATGATAAACATGCGATTGGAGTTAGAAAAATATTGTATCTCAAAATACATCGACATTGCTGTTCAGAAAGATCATGATGAATTGGAAATTTTGCTCGAGCGGTTCAAGTGTGCATGTTTAAGAGACTCCTTGCCCGGAGTCGCGGAAAGCGACTTGTCTCTGCATAGACACTGGGTCGCTCGAGCATCTAGTAATCTCGAGCCCATTTGGTTAGGATTAGCGGTTCGCATTTTAATGAAGTACTCCCGCTTGAAAACATTCGAAGAATCAATTGAGGAACACGATAAAATTGTTGAGGCAATCTTATTAAAGAACAAAGAAAGAGCCCTACTAGTTCTGTCAGCAAATATAGTATAATTCCCAAGCTTAGTCTTCGATGTTTATCACTCGTACATATTTACTAGTATTTATGGTATATTTTGCTTTTTATAAAAGTTCAGTAGCAATTAATGGTGACGAAATATTTTCGCTTAAAGTTTGGCCAATTATTGAAAATAAATGCATTGCCTGCCACAGTGAAAAAAAAGGTAAAATAAAAGGAGATCTTAATCTTTCTAGCCTTGAGGGCATGCTCTCTGGAGGCGAAACTTCAGAAAAAGTTCTTGTTGCAGGATTTCCTGATAAAAGTCTTTTGATAACAGCGATTGAATGGAAGCATGAAGATTACGAAATGCCTCCAAAAGAAAATGATCGTTTATCCAAAGAGCAAATTCAATGGGTACGCGAATGGATTAAACAAGGGGCCCCTTGGCCAAGCCTAGAAACTCAGCAATTAATTAAACGAACTGAACGATCTAAATTGATAACCGATGAAAGAATTCTAGTAAAAAACTCCGGCGGATTATCGGAAGAATGGACAAATCGACGCTATGATCCATCTGACATATGGGCTTTTCAACCCATCCAGAAAGTAAATCCACCAAAATTTAACAATCATCCAGTCGATGGATTTATTCTACAGAAACTGGAAAAAGAAAAGTTTAACCAAGCACCTAAAGCCGACTTCCAAACTTTAATTAAGAGAGCATATTTCGATCTTCATGGACTTCCCCCCACGCCCTTTGAAATCTATCAATTTCAATTAGCTTGGGTAAAAAATCCAAACGAAGCCTGGAATGATTTATTGGATCAATTATTGAACAGTCCACATTTCGGTGAACGTTCTGCACAACATTGGTTGGATGTAACACGCTATGCAGACACTGCTGGACTTTCCAATGATTACGAAAGATCAAATATGTGGCGTTACCGTGATTATGTTGTTCGATCCTTCAATGATGACAAACCCTACAATGAATTTGTTGTTGAACAAATCGCTGGAGATGAACTTTGGGAAAAGCAAAAAGAGCAGGATAAGGACCCTGAATTATTAATTGCATCATCATTTTTGCGCATGGGTTCGTGGGATCCGGCCATGGTGTTGAAGCCTCAAGCAAGGCAGCTTTATCTGGATGATGTGGTTAATGCGGTTGGACAAACTTTTCTGAGCACAACCATGAGATGCTTTAAATGTCATGATCATAAATTTGATCCGCTCCCCACTAAAGATTATTACAGGAT
>JABGWU010000339.1 GCA_018645475.1 Opitutia bacterium | reverse complement strand
TAGTTGGACGGGGTTTGGTCATACGACAACCATTATTGTAAGCAAAAATCGCGTGATTGAACGTAAATTTGAATCAATCGGTGCACCCCACCCGGATGGTAGACCGGTTGACAAAAACAGATGGACTGAAAGAGGAGATTTCATCGGGTCCTCCTCAAGTAAACAAGCTCATCCTGCCAAAACCCTCGATCAACTTTACGCGGAGGCAAGGGAACTATTAGCCAAACCGATTCCGCCCTTTCACAAAGGAGTTCTCCGGTTCAATGGACAGGGGCTTTTAGTAAGCTGCTTTGTTCAGGATACCCGTATTGCCGATGATGCTCCGGTCACGGGCGTCAATATTACATCAATTACCCTCGGCAATCAAAAGAGCCCCCACCCTAAAGACACTCCCCCCTCATTTGAGCAGTGGGTAGCAAAAGGAAAGAAGCTACCAGAAGGTATGATGTTCATAGGAGGAAGCCCATGGTTTAATGAATCAACCGGACAAAAGCGTACTGCCCAAGAAGTCTACGAAATGGCATATGGGAAGAAAAAAAAGACACCACCTACCCAACCGAATCGCCCCGAGCTAAAACCAAATAAAAGAAAAGCATTCCCTAAACACTGGGGTGCCCCGCCTCAAAGACAAACCCGCGATCTCCGCCCCCTTCCCGGCGGTTATGGTATGGGAAGTGGCACCTTGGCTAGATGGATACAGGAAAATCTCGATAGGGATCAAAAAAAATAATCCAAATCAGTTCCCAGTTTCCTTTCTTTAGACTTGAACATAAAGATTTACACCTGTAGTGCAAAGCTCTTAATATTATTCAAAAATTACCTATGCCAGTCAAAAGTAAACACTTAATACTTTCGCTGTTTTTTACACTCTCTGGTTTTTTGTTTGGTTCATCCAAAGAAGAAATTCTCAAAAAAGGGAAATCTCTTTATAACGGAGCCGGTTCATGCGTTGCCTGTCATATGCCCGACGGTAAAGGGCAAAAAGGTACGATCCCTCCCCTTTTCGGCAGTGATTGGCTCAAAGGCGGTTCTGACCGTTCCATTGCCATCTCCCTTCGCGGCCTGGCCGGGCCCATTAAGGTAAACGGAAAGAAATATTATTCCGCCATGCCCCCCCAACTACTCTTTGATGATCAGAAACTTGCATATATCCTAAGCTATGTGAATAACGAGTGGGGAAATAAAGAACCGATTGTTACCGAGGAACAGGTTGCCCAAGCACGCAAATCCCTGCCCCCATCAGTATTTACTCCCCAAACCCTTCTTCAGAAATTTCCTTTCGACAAAAAATACAATCGTAAAAACGGTACATTTACCCCCACTTTTGACGATATGATTTCCAACATTACTAAGCCGATTATTTATCGTACTTTCATGCCGGGATCTTCGCCCTCAGCCTTTGCCGTAGCCCTCCCTGGCAATCATTACTTTTGCTGGGATGCGGGCGAATGCAGGCTTCGTTATGTCTGGACCAAAGGAGGCTTCATCCGGGGCAATCAAAACCACTGGTCAAGCAATGGTAAACCCGTTGCCGAATTTAACGGGATTCCTTACTATCGACCACGAACATCAAAACTAAAAGATGAAAGCTTTGAAGAACTTTCCAAGACCAACCGAAATGCACCCATTTACGATACTTCCGAAGCTACTAACTTTCCTATCAATATTGATGGGAATACAGAAAATCCAACCTTCCTTGGGTACCGGCTAATCAATGGTTTCCCAAAATTCAGGTATTCTGTGGGAAATCATAAGATCACAGAACTTATTGAGATGAATCCCGAAAATTCGGGAATCCAACGAACATTCACAATATCTCCCCCAGCAAAAACCACCTTGAACCTAACTCCTTCATCACTCGCCTCGATTACAACCGACCGGGGTATCCTTACCCCCAAGGGATTGCTCACATTGACTCCCAAAGAATCTGTTCAATTTTCCGTTTTTATCAAACCAAGGGAGAAATCCAACTAATGAAGCCTTGGATTCTCCTCCTGTCTTTTCTATGGATGCCCTCCGCATTCTGTGAAACCGCACCACAATATTCAGTCACCAATATATCGGCCCCTCCGACCAAATTTAAAAATACTCAGATTGATGGACTCACTTTTCTTCCCAATGGTAAACTCGTCGTTTGTTTACCCAGTGGAGAAATCTTTTTTCGTGATAATAAAGGGGAGAAATGGGAATTATTTGCCGAAGGCTTACATAACCCGCTTGGCGTAATTGCACTTTCTAATAGTGAATTGATTGTCACCCAAAGACCGGAACTGACCCGCATTCGTGATCTCGATGGAGATGGGAAAGCAGATGACTACGAAGTCATAACCGACCAGTTTGGCATGTCAGGAAATTATCATGAATTTAACTTTACCCCTGTGCAGGACACTCAGGGAAATTACTTCTTTGCCCTGGGTACTGGATCAAGTGGAGATGGGGTTCGCACAATCACCCGTGGAGTATTCAATGCAAGGGGACGCCCCGGAAGAATGCATTCATCTACACCTTATCGAGGTTGCATTATGATGCATACCACTACAGGGAAAACTCTCCCGTATAGCTATGGTCACCGAACCCCCAATGGACTTGGGTTTGACCTGAAAGGCAATCTCTTCGTAACGGACAACCAGGGGGATTGGGTCGGGTCGAGTAAGCTCTTTCATGTTCAAAAAGATCGCTTTTATGGACATGCCGCAAGCCTGGCATGGAAACCTGACTTCAAAGGGGTTCCAGTCGACAGCCCGGTGGAAAAACTAGCTAAGCTCCGAACTCGTGCCTGTGTCGTTTTTCCTCATGGCACAATGGCCAACTCTCCCACTAAAGTACTCGCCATTTCTGAAGAAGCAAATTTTGGCCCATTTACTGGTCAGCTTCTGGTCGGCGAAATGAATAAACCCCGAATCCTCCGAGTCATGCTCGAGGAAGTGGATGGCGAACTTCAGGGAGCCTGCATACCCTTTATTGATGGATCTCCCCTTGGACGTGGATGCAATCGAATGGCCTGGGCTCCCGACGGCAGTCTCTTTGTTGGCCAAACCAAGCATACATGGG
>JABGWU010000338.1 GCA_018645475.1 Opitutia bacterium | reverse complement strand
CCTATCCGGAGAAGATTGGTCGGAGGCGTGTCATCAATTCACCCTAGAAATCCTAGGTTATCGCCGAAATCGTGCTCCAATGTCGGCGATTTCTCTATCTCATAAGCTATCCGAACTCTCTGGTTCCCAAATAAATGCGGGAACTCTATTCCACGAAAGGGAAGGGGAGTGGAAGCTTGCCGGTCTACGTCCTGCCAACCACCCTAAAGCCCGCCTTGTTCAGTACCTCGATTTGGTTGAAGCACGCCCTACTTGGCCCGCACGTCTCTTGACGATTTCTTGTGATGCTTTGGGCGGCGAGTTGGTGGGTCGCAAGTCATTGAAGTTGAGTTGCTTGCGAAAACGATTCGCGACTGATGTGCTTTCCGATAAAATAGGAGGAAGCCGATTGGATACGCTTGTAGTCGATGCTTTCCTTCCTTTGCTTTCCGCTAAACAAAATATAGACCTTTTCCCGTATTGGTTTCATTGGTATGCGGGCGATTTTCCCGTCAAATTGAAAAACTTTTTGCATACTGCAGAAATCGCAGGTCCTGGTACAAGTGAAGCCTATTCAAACGGTCTGTTACAAGGTACTCTCGGATATTTTCTGCAAAAAAACCTAGTGTAGAGCACTCCCAAGGTCAAATTGCGACGGGAAATTCAGGGAAAAACGGATTTGCCTGTTTTTCCTCACCGATAGTCGTCATCGGACCATGTCCCGGGCAGACGATCGTTTCATCTGGCAAAGTCATCAACTTTTCACGATTGTTTTTCAAGGCATCCTCATAGGAAACCATCCCGCCACCCATTGAACCCGCAAACAAGGCGTCTCCGACAATCGCCACCGGTTTTTCTAGTCCATCGATCAAGTAAGAGATCCCTCCAGCGGAATGTCCATGCGTATGCAATGCTTTAAGCGTCAGGTTCCCAAGGACATACTCAAAACCTTCCTCAATCGATTCCGCTCCCACCAGAGATTCCAGTTTATGAACAAAAACTGGCGGGTCGCCCGTTTTTTGCTTCAATTCCTCCAAGCATGCGATATGATCCGGATGCGTGTGGGTAAGGAAAACGGCATCGATGGATAGATCATTTTCGTCTAGAAACTTTAGGATTGGCAAAGCTTCTGGTCCTGTATCAAAAAAAATGGCCTTACGAATTGAATCATCCCAGATGAGGTATGCATTTACTCGCATGCCCCCACAAGGAAGGTTAAACTGCTGGACAGAATTGAAGTCAAGCGAGTCAGGAATCCATGTCTTGCTTGCAGATATCATCAGTTTATTTCCTTCTAAACCGAGCTCGTCAGCCATTGACCGGATCACCTTTTCGTCTGCCTCCCCAGCCAAAACCTCCTCGATCATTGTCTTCTTTACCCCAATCCTGCTTGCCATCTCGCCCTTGCCTATCCCAAGACCCCGCATGGCTTTGCCGAGAATGTCCTCATGAAAGTCCTCTAGTTCGATTGTCATAAAGTATTCTGTTTCAGGCGATTACGAGAATGGTAAAAGCTTCGGCTCGGGGGGAGGAGATTGTGCGTTCACTTTTTATTTATCACTTTATCACTTTTTGATAAATATCAAGGTCGTGAATCTTGGTCATTTCAGTATTCATGACCTCTTTTTAAATCAAGATCAGCCTTACAACTGTAAAACAAAAGAAAGACCATAAAAATAAAAAACCTAGACGCATGCATTGACCCGATTAATGGACTATCCGTTAAGAAATACAATAAGTAGGCGACAATGAAAATTATCCCGCACAAGGAGTAAGCACTATGTCCCGATTTGTGGTAATTTAAAAATATTTTCAGCAAGGAAAGAATAAAAAACAGGAGAATTGAGAATCCTAATAAGCCACGCATAGCAAGGGCGCTTAAATATTGATTATGGGAATGGGTAGCTCTATAAGTGTGAGCCTTGGGATACCCAGCTTTTAACATTTCATCTAAGTAACCTGATCTACCCGAACCCAGTAGGGGGTTGTGTGCAAAAGCCTTCAGTCCGTAATGGAGTAATTCAAACCTATGCAAAGCACTACTAATATTTCTATTAGTTTTTGATTCTTGATCAACACCCTTGTGAATCCATAATGTTTCTACATCAGAAACAAAACTTACCATACGAACTTTTAAGGAAGGTACGGAAAAAATTACGAAAATTAATAATCCCAAAAAAGCAATGCATAATGATGCCAGTTTAAAGTAATTAATTTTCCTTAAAGAAAAGTACATTACGATAAAAAATAAAATTGGAATGCAGAGAATTACGCCTCTGGATTCAGAACATAATACCGCAATGTTTGACAGTAAATATGCAGTCCAACCTGCGTACAAGTACTTATTAGAGTGATGATTTAGGGCAGTCAGTAGTGAAAAAAGTCCGAGGACCTGAATATGCTGGGCCCCAGATATACAACTAGTGTAACAAAATCCTCTATGAACATCCCAGAAACAATAGTTACAAATAACAACTAGAGATCCCGTGATTGTAGAAACTAAGAAAATATATTTCAGGAATTCGAAATTCCTTATCTGCTTGTTAAAGAAAATCAGTGGCAAATAAAGCAAAAACCTAGAGGGATGATCAAAATGCCTCCACTGAAAGTTAACATCCACTATGAAGCTTGGAATAAAGGATAAGAAATAAAGAAGAAATAAAAGAATTAAATGCTTTTCCTCTCTTCCCATTTTTTTTGACCGATTTTTCCAATAGTAAAGTACTCCTAAGATGATCATTAAAAAAAGCGAACTCTTATGAATGAATCCATATTCATTTATGAATAAAACAAACAACCATACTAGAAGTATGTTTATCTTATTCATCTTGTTTTTTGTAATACATATACTTAAGAACAGTTTGGCTAGCATTACTTAGGATTAGATGTGTAAGCATGGGCATTTCAATAATTCTTTGGACTGGAAAAATGGAGTAGGATGCTATGGCGTTTTCATCAACTTTTAAATTTATTCTTAATTTTTAATTCGTACACTTTACTGTACCGAAAAAAAGTGCTGTATGCATTTGCAACTGCGATAAAAATCCGGGGAAACCGTCCAAGAAACCAAAACGCAAGATATATGCCCTGAAGAATCTCCACATCGACCTCAACACTACGTTACAAACATTAAAACTTCTTTTATTATCCAGATCCCGATGTGCGAAAATGTCAGAAAAATATATAGTTTTTTCGAGGAATGAATTTAATGTCGGATAAGAAAAATGCAAAAGGTCGGCCTTTAAATGTTTTACCTTTCCATTAACGGCTAGTTTATCCACTCGCAATTTTCTAATCTTCTCTTCCGCCTCACTTGAATAGACCACCGACCTTCTGAGTTCGTCATGCCCAAGAAAGGGGTAGCAGAGTGAAAAGAATCCCATTTCGAACATTCTCGCTGCTGATTCTCGAGCTATTCTCTTAATTTCATCATAACTTCGATGCGGAAGTGCATGATGTAAATTGGAAAAAAGTATTCTTCT
>JABGWU010000337.1 GCA_018645475.1 Opitutia bacterium | reverse complement strand
TTTAATTTTATTTTTGTATTCCTCTATCTCTTTCTGTTCCTCCTCTTTTAATTCCTTTCTTCTTTCTTCCGAAAGGTAAGGGTGATCGGTAATATTCATACCCATCTTTGAGACAACTTCCATTGCTTCTTCTTGGGTCATCCTATCGATAATTTCTGCGTAGTTTTCTATCATAATTAAAACTAAAATAAACTAATGAACTTGTTACTTAAAGTTTGGATTAAGTCATAAATCATTTTACATATGTTTCTTCACGGTTTTCTGAATAACACATCCTTTACCGTTGCGGATTTATCGGGGTAGTGGCATAAAAAGAAATTCATCTATGTTCGTTCCCGCCCGTTAAGTGTCGAAATGCTGGAACTCAACCCATCATCCCATGCAGGCAAATAAGGAAAATATTGAG
Organism: Opitutia bacterium; assembly: GCA_018645475.1. Lineage (GTDB taxonomy): Bacteria > Verrucomicrobiota > Verrucomicrobiia > Opitutales > Seribacteraceae > Seribacter. The sequence goes on along the minus strand of JABGWU010000337.1, from coordinate 5,058 downwards.
TCGATCCATCGCATTGATCCTGAAAGTACAGGTGAGATTGCGGGGCGTTTTGAGGAGCTTGTACATTTGCTTGAAAATGAAAGCGATGAGCGGGTACTTGGACATGTCGATGCTTTCCACCATTCTGATTTGGCTGACGCAATCGGTTTGCTGACGGGTGGTCTGAGGAAAAGATTGCTCGATTTGATCAAGGTCGATTTGGATCATGATCTGCTTTTTGAATTGGAGGATCATCTTCGAAAGGAAGTGACCGATCAGTTATCCCCCAAGGAAATGGCTGAAGTCATCACGGAGATGGAGTCCGATGAGGCGGTTCAGGTACTCGAGGACATGGAGACGGAGGAGAGGAATGAGGTTTTAAGCGAGGTTCCGAAGGATGAACGGGAGGATATTGAGACTGGATTGGCTTATCCGGAGGACAGTGCTGGTCGAAGAATGCAGACGGAACTCGTTAGTGTGGCCACAGACTGGACTGTAGGACAGACGATTGATTTTTTGCGGGAGGAAGATGATTTGCCCGAAGAGTTTCTCGATCTTTTTGTAATTGATGGGAATGAAAAACCAGTGGGCGTTATTTCACTTTCAAGGATTTTACGTTCGCCCCGAAATACTCTCATGAGAGAGATTGCAGATGAGACCCAGGTAATTGTTCCGGCCGAAATGCTTCAGGAAGAAGTGGCACTTCTATTTGAAAAATACGATCTTACCACCTCTGGTGTGGTTGACCATGCGGGTAAGTTGATTGGTATGATAACCGTGGACGATGTTATGGAAGTGGCACGGGAAGAATTTGAGGAGGATGTTCTTCGTCTAGGTGGAGTGGGGGAGGAGACTGTGGATGACTCGGTCGTTCAGGCATCTCTGAAGCGTTTTACTTGGTTGCTAGTCAACTTGGGTACCGCAATTTTGGCTTCGTTAGTGATAGGTTTGTTTGACGGTACTTTGGAGGAAATGGTTGCATTGGCTATACTGATGCCGATTGTGGCATCGATGGGAGGGAATGCAGGCACGCAGACTTTAACCATTACGGTTCGAGCCCTAGCGACAAAGGAGCTAACGGCATACAATGCATTTCGTACTTTTCGAAAGGAATTTGCAGTTGGGCTTTTAAATGGAATTGTTTTTGCACTTCTTGCCGGATTGGTGGTGATTCTCTGGTTTAATCAAGTGGAAGACCGCTATCTGCTGGGTGGTATCATTGCGGGAGCCATGATAATCAATATGGTTGTGGCGGGAATAGCCGGTGTGTTGCTACCTTTGAGCCTTGATCGAATAGGCGTTGATCCGGCAGTGGCTTCAGGAGTATTCGTGACTACCGTGACAGACGTGATTGGTTTTTTTGCCTTTCTTGGTCTGGCTTCCGCTATTTTATTATGAGTGTAGTAAATCGTAGAATTTTAATTACTGGTTCCACTGGATGTATCGGAACACATACAGTAGATTTTTTATTGTCTGAAGGAGCAGGGGAGGTTTTTGGATTTAATCGCTCTAACCCAGTTGGCAGTGAAGATAAACCGGGTTTTAATTTTATAGCAGGGGATCTTTCCGACGCTCAAAGTATTGAGCGGGCGTTGAAGGAAATAGAGCCAACTCATGTTATACACCTCGGAGCTTTACAGACTCCCGATTGCCGAGACTTTCCGATGAAGGGGCTGGATATAAATGTTCTGGGTACCGCTTATCTTTTTCAGGCCTGTGTGCAGCTCAATAGGCCCCTTGAACGCTTTGTCTTTGCCAGTTCCAGTGCGGTAAATGGAACGAGGTCTCTTTATGGAAAGGATGGAGTCCGACCGGAAGATCCTTATCATCCTTTCAACCTGTATGGTTATTGGAAAGTCGCAGGAGAGGGAATGGCCCAGGCATTTCATCAGGCTTCTGGTGTTTCCACGGTTTCCCTTCGGTTAGCGACTACTTATGGTCCCGGTCGTGATCGCGGTTTTACTGCCGCGATGACCTCGGCAATGAAAGCGGTGGTAAAGGGGGAGCCATTCGAAGTCCCATATCGTGGCAAGGAACATTATCACTTTTCTCTTGATGTGGGAGCCGGTTTTGCCCGGGCCGCAATCGATCCGTTTTCTGGTTCCGGAGTCTTCAATCTACTTGGCCAAACTTATGCCATTGAGGATTTTATTTCTACGATCAGCGAAGAGGCGGTTCACTTTGAATTCGATGAACCAAAGATCAAATTTTCCGATGATGCTGAAATGTCGCCTTTTATTTATGATCTGAATGATGAAGCGACGAAGGAAGCTTTTCCCCGAATGCCTTTTACATCATTGAATGAAGGCGTACGACAATCTCTGGCATATTTTTCGAGATTGGCTGGGGAATAATTTATTTTTTTAAAAAAAAATTATATTTATTTTGACATAGATATGTATTTAGTTTAAATACATTTATAAATCCCTTATATAAATATGATAACTAACTTAATCTCCTTTTTCGTCATCCTAAGCGTATCAACCAGTGGACTTTGGTTCCTCACTCAAGTCTGAGGAAGTTTCCCTTTCTTTTTCATTCGGTTCTGGTATTTCTTTTGTTGATTCCTCGGTTTCTTCTTGATTGTCTTCTTCGACTTCTGCCCGAATTTTTTCGACCATGGAAAGGGCATCATTTCTACGCCGGAGAGAGCGTTCCTGAAATTTGGCTACCTGAATTAGGGCGTCGCTTTGATCATAATGAGCATGAAGGAAGTGAAATATGCTTACTCCGCTTAGCCCCCCCAGCAATGCTCCTAACAAAAGAATAACCGCTTTTTCGCTTTTGGGAAATTCTAAGGAAATTAAATAGGCTATGGAAATAAAGCTGAATACAAGTACCACGGTAAAAAACAGCGAGAGTATTCGACTGGAATGATAGGCTGAGTTTCTCCTTATAGAACGAAGGGTTTCTTCTCCTGAATTAGTTTTCTTTTTCATTTAGAATAAATTTCATTCATCCATATGATTTCGCAAGCAAGAACGAAGACAGGAATAAGAATTTTTTGTCGGATGTAGGGTGTCGAGAATCTTCATGGTTATTGTTTGCTTTTCTGGTTCCATAGATTTTGAACATTGCATTTAATCGTTTCATTTGACGAAATAAACTGATTATGAAGAGATCCACTTTGTATTTTCCTCTATTTTTTTTCCTGTTCGGATGCGAGCAAGACGAACCTGTCCATTTCACGCCGCAAGTTGGCGATTCTTCTCCTAAAATAGCGAGTATTGAATTGAGCGAACATAATAAATTAATGGCGGAACAAAAAAAACATCTGATTGATTTGCAGCAGCGGTTCGATCAGGTGGTTGCAGAAAGTCATATTCGTGCTACAGAGGACGCGGAGATTATTAAGGAATTGGAGGCACGCATTGTAAACTTAAATCATTCACTTGGTGAGTATCGATCTGAAATTTCGGATTCAAGAAATTCCCTGAAGGAGATCAAAAAAATGGGATCAAAGGAATACAAGACGATTTATGAACAATCGAGAAACCTAGATCATGAAAAAGCGATCTCCCTTTTTGAAGAATTTCTTGAAGAATTTCCAAATAGTCCAATTTCTTCCCGGGCTCGATCGAGGATTAAATTTCACAATGCGGAGATACAGGTTCTGGAAAATCGAAAGAGTGCCCGAACGGTTCGTCTATGGGAAGCAAAATTAAAAGGGGAGGGTATGTTTGCACGGGCTGTGGAAGAGGACGAGATTTTTAACCTGATCGGTCGAAAGCCTGATTCAGCAAAGCGAGGTTCTAGTTCCGAATACAAGGAAAGAATCTATATCTGGCGTGATTATATTTTGGATGGTGGATACCATGATCTCATGATCGAGACCACAGATGGAAAAGTGGATGGGATATCAAGATCCGAATAAAAAAGATCCCCCCTAGCGAACCCTTGCGTCAATACAAACTGCTTCCTCAGTACTGCGTGCTAATACAAGTCCGTTGCTCAGGATGGGAGTGCTCCAACACTTTCCGCTAAGTATTTTTCTTCGTGCCAATTCTTCGTATTTATACGAATTAGCTTGAACCACTGAGAGTTCACCGTTGTCTGCAAGGGCAATAAGGTTATCGCCTGATAAGATTACATTGCCAGGTCCATAGCCATCGTAGCTCCACTTGATTTTACCAGTTTTTAATTCAATACATTGAAGCGGTCCATTTCCGTATTTTTTAAAACTGAACATACCGTAGAGGTGTCCATCGTGATATATGGGGGTACTCCAATGGTTGAACATATCGTTTTTTTTCCGCCAGACTTCAGAGCTTGAGAATTGGGTTCCATTTTTGCTTATTTTGTATAGCCCAGCACCCACACCGTATCCAGCGGAACAATAGATCAGGTCGCCTGCGACCACGGGAGATGCTGCGGTTGATACCTTAAACGGGAAAGCCTGACGCCAAAGTTCGTTTCCGGTTTGGGGAGCGATGGATACGAGTCCCGAGGTGCAGAAGAAAATGACCTGACGGACGCCATGTATGGTTGTGGCAATCGGGGTGGCGTGTGTAGCAGTTTCATCACCAGTTTTCCATACGAGACTTCCTGTATTGCGATTAAATGCGAGCAGGCTCTGCCCGGCGCCTCCTCCATAGACAATGACTAAATCACCTTCAATCAAAGGTGCGGATGAATTTTTCCACTTTATGTTTCTACCTGCATGTTCTTTTAAAACTTGGACATCCCATAAAATTTTTCCATTGTCTGCATGGATGCAATATAGATTCATATCCGAATCATAAACCCAGACTTTCCCGTTAAATACAGAGGGAGTTGATCGAGGACCATCCCCACCACTATTATTAGGTGCACCTGAATTCCCCCCTCCACTTTTATAATCCATTCGACAGAGCCAAGTTTTCCATAAGTGCTTGCCGGTGCGGGTATCAAGGGCAATGCAAACCTCACGCATTAAGCCATCTTCGTCTTCTTCTGCAATAAGAGTGAATGCCTTAGTCCCCTCGCAAGAAAAGGAACTGAATCCGAGAGGGGTAGCTATTTTCCATTTTTGGGCACTGCTTTTTTCGAGCCAACTTGAGGAGGTAATCAGTTCGTCCGTTTTATTATCTGAGCGACGAC
>JABGWU010000336.1 GCA_018645475.1 Opitutia bacterium | reverse complement strand
TGCCATTTTGACTATTTCTCACGACCGAGCATTTTTAAACGGAATTTGTGACGGCATCTTGGAAATTGGACACAGCAAACTTCATCGCTATCAGGGAAATTACGACCGCTATTTATCACAAAAGGCAGAGCGCGAAGCTCAACATCTTGCTGCTTACCGAAACCAGCAGCGAGAGATTGCACACCACGAAGATTTCATCCGACGCTTTCGAGCGAAAGCATCTAAAGCCTCTCAAGCACAGGCACGAATCAAGCAACTTGAAAAGATGGAAAGAATCCCGCCACCCGAAGCGGAAGCGGAAACCATTTCCTTTCGTTTCCCCCAACCTGAGCGAAGTGGCCAACGAGTGGCCACTCTAACCGGAGTGAAACAGGCCTACGGAGATCATGTGGTATATCAAAACCTCAACCTCGAAGTGGAAAAAACAGAACGGATTGTGCTGGTCGGACCGAATGGTGCAGGAAAATCAACCCTGCTTAAAATTTTAGCCGAGCAAGTTCCAATCGAATCGGGTGAAAGAGAATTGGGGCACCAGGTAAGTGTGGGATACTTTTCTCAACAACGGGTCGATCTCCTCAATTTGGAAAACTCCGTACTGGATGAAGCCATGCAAAAAGTAAAAAGTCAGGTACATACACAGGATGTCCGTGGAATGCTTGGAACCTTTTTGTTTCGTGGAGATGATGTGTTTAAAAAAGTAAAGGTTTTAAGCGGTGGTGAAAAAAGCCGGCTTGCTCTGGTTAAACTTTTACTCTCCCCTCCCAACCTCATGCTTCTGGACGAACCCACCACTCACTTGGACATGTCCAGTATCGATGCTGTCATTCAAGCACTGAAGGACTACACAGGCACCCTGATCTTTGTCAGTCACGACCTGCACTTCATTCGGGCACTTGCCAAAAGAACAATTCGAATTGAAGCGGGGAAAACCACAAATTTTGCAGGAGACTATGATTATTATCTATGGAAATCTGGATCCGCTTCCGAAAAACAGGGTTTGGTCGAAGGACTGAGGGATGCCCGACCGGGTGACCTCTCTGAAAATTCAGGTAAAATAAAAGTTCTGAGTGCCAAAGAAAGAAGGCGAATCAAAGCGGAGGCTAATAAAAAATCTTCTCGTGAAAAGAGGCAGCTCGAACAATTGGTGGGGAAATTGGAAAAGGAAATCCTTTTGCTTGAGGAAGAACAGGCAGAGGTGAATGAACAGTTAGCAGATCCGGATTCTTACAATGACCCGGAAAAAGGAAAAGCTCTTAATGAAAAAGCATCCAAAATTGCCCGAAGATTAAAAGAAAGAAATTACGAATGGGAAATTGAAGCGGGAAATTTAAGCGGTCTGCAAAAAAAATAACCTATTTTTTGTTTTTTGGTGCAGGCCCTTGGTTCCAAAGAATATGTGTTCCAGACTTTCCGGGAACTATAATTTCTTTCCAACCATCTCCGTCTAAATCTACAGTTTTTATATATAAACCAGTACCTGCCTGTCCGGTATGTAAAATTTCTTTTTTAAAAGAGACTTTTCCCTCGGCATCCACACTGGGTTGAAAACTTGCGATTACAATCTCGTCTTCGGCCCCACGATCGCGACCGCTGTGGGCATAGTAACGCTTGCCGGTTATAATTTCGGGTTGTCCGTCCTTATTCAAGTCATCCCAGGCCATGGCGTGCAACTGGCTGATTTTTTTGTCAATTATATGGTGTTTCCATACCGTGGTTCCATCTGTTCGTGGCTCCATTTGTTCATGCCAATAAAGCCCATAATTATGACCGTCTCCCCAAATCAAATCATTTCTTCCATCCCCGTTTAAATCCTCCACCAGGATTGGACAGCTTGCATGTGGTAAAGTGAACTCCTTGTGCCATTTCCAAGTTTGCCCAAGTGCGTTCTTGGCCGGTCTTTCATACCAACCCTGCATGAAAACTATGTCCTCATGCCCGTTTCCATTAATATCTCCAAAACCCTGACCATGCCCATTACCTGATTCTGAAACCACATGTTTACTCATTCCCTGAGATGCCTTTTTCCCTTTAAACTTCCAGATAAGCATAGGGTTTTTGGCATTCCAACTATTAGCCACATATTCGGGGGTGTCATCCCCATCCATATCCCTAAAGAAAATCATTTCGTTATGTTTATACCCTGTCTCAACCAATTCATGTTTAAGCCAAGCGTCCTCGGTTATCAGGCCCTCTTTTCCCGGATTTTCAAACCAAAGAACCGAGGATAGAGTAAATTGCCCGGCAATAACATCCAAATCCCCGTCGCCGTCCACATCGAACAGATAATCTCCATTGTCCTGCATGTAATCCTTTCCAAAAGGTTCAATGCTTCGAAATTTGATCGGGTCCCAATCAGGGTTCAGGTAGTAGCGTTCACCTGCAACGATGTCCAAGTCACCGTCTTGATCTAAATCGCCCACTGCCAAAGATTCAATATTATCTTTGAACAGAAGCTGCGTTTTGAACTGAAGCGCTGCCATTGTACAAAGAGGAAAGGACAGAATGGAAAAGAAGAGTATTTTCATATAGATGTTAATTTTTAATATTTAATGTCATTTAAAAAAAATTCTTACGCAAGTTGATAGTAATAAAGAAAACTTATTATTCAATTTCCTCCTTGTTCCTTATATGATTGTAAAAGCATCGACTTCAATCGTTCAATATCCACAGCAGATGTCTTGGCAATAAATCCGCGTGCATGGGCAAAGTGAACATCCTCCTCCTCGACGAGCAGGCTAAAGTCGAGACGAAGGTCATCATTAAATCGACGCATTCCATAACCGTTTCCTCGGCTATCCGGTGCCACAATTGCAAGAATCTCGTCTTCCAAACCCAAGGACTTCACATGATATCCAAGAACTCCTGATGCATCATCTGGCAAGGAATCAATCCGGGGTAAAAATAATACTTTAAAACCAGATTCCCCACTCATTATATCCCATACTTCAGTATATTTTGATACTTCATTCAGCCTTGCCCGAAGACCCGTTATAAACTCAAAAAGATCTCTGCCAATCATTCGCATTATTTCCCAAACGGGCTCACCAGGATGATGTTCCGTTTGGGCTGCAAAACTTTTCAGTATAGTAATATCAAGGGGGGAATTTAATTTTCCTAAAGTCTCCCGATCTATTTCAAGCCAATCCGCGGTGTCCTGAGGACCCCTGCAATCGAACCATTCGGCCACTTCAAGCCATGGGCAGAATTCGCGGGCGTCCTCATAAATCCCAAGATATTGAAGAACGAGGGAAAGGGCACAGGTGGGCACATGGGCACGGGGGAATTGATGATGATCGAAAACCAGCCTTTCTGGTGCATGCTCTCCACCGATATCAAGCACGGCAATACTCGAATCCAAAAGATCCGACTCCAATGGCTCCCGGCGAAAGATCGAAACCTCGTGTTGGGATAACAGGACGGCACAGGCAAGGAAGTCATCTTTATGAGCACCTCCTGAATGAGTGATGATGGAAGAAATCATAAAGTATCAAGCTGAAGATGATACAGGGAATGTCGAACGGAAAATCAGTAATCCGCGAACCCATTTAGCCTTAATGGAATAAATTTAAAAACTTCGGCAAAGATCTCCTTGTCCCTTTTTCTGAATTCGTTTATAAACTACACTTTGTGTGCATTTTTGCACCTTTGGCGTGGTGGTAATCAAAAACGGGAAATCTTTGCTATTAGAATTCCCTCAACAGGTTTTATCAGGAGCCAATGCTTATCCATTTTAATTCTCTTTTCATTTAACTTACCTTCATCGTGTTTAAATTAATTTATCGAAAATTCGGCAACCGAATACAAGCAAAGGACGATGTCCTATCCGGCTTAACCGTTGCACTGGCACTGGTCCCCGAGGCCGTTGCATTTGCTATTATTGCTGGAGTTACACCCATCATCGGATTGTACGCTGCATTTATTATTTGCCTAGTCACCGCAGTTCTTGGCGGAAGGCCAGGGATGATTTCGGGTGCAACCGGTGCACTGGCAGTCATCATGGTTTCTCTGGTCATACTTGGAAATGAGAAAGGGGAAGCACTGGGACTGGGACCGGACATGGGAACCCAATACCTTTTTGCAACGGTCATTTTGATGGGAATTATCCAAATTGGGTGCGGAGTATTAAAACTGGGACGTTTCGTCCGTTTAATTCCGCAACCCGTTATGTTTGGTTTTGTTAACGGATTGGCTATTGTTATTTTTGAAGCCCAATTCCCGATGTTTACCGAAAGCCCGACCACACCCGGTTATAGCTGGCTGGCTGGAAACGACATGTACCTCATGCTCGGACTTGTCTTTCTGACGATGGGAATTATTCATTTTTTACCCAAGCTCACCACCCAACTACCCTCCTCTCTTGTAGCGATTGTTTCAACCAGTTGTCTTGTAATTGGCTTAAATTTGGACACGCTCGTTGTCAAAGATATGGCATCTATTGGTGGGGAACTTCCTAGCTTGGTCTCCTTCACCATACCCTTCAATTGGGACACCCTACAGTTCATTGCTCCATTTGCTTTTATTCTCGCTGCGGTCGGTCTGATTGAATCCCTCATGACCCTTACCCTGATTGATGAATTAACAGAAACCAGAGGTAACAGTACCCGAGAATGTCTCGGACAAGGTGCAGCCAATGTGATAACAGGTTTCTTTGGAGGAATGGGAGGATGCGCGATGATTGGACAAAGTATTATCAATATTCGATCCGGTGGGCGGGGACGCTTATCTGGCATTGCAGCTGGGACCTTTTTGTTATGCTTTATTCTGTTTGCCAGTTCCCTTATAGAAAAAATCCCGCTAGCCGCTCTTACCGGAGTCATGTTTATGGTCGTAATTGGAACCTTTGAATGGACCAGTCTTCGTATTCTCAGAAAGATACCAAAAACGGATGCTTTTGTAATTATTTTAGTATCTGGTATTACTGTGATTACTCATAACTTGGCCCTTGCCGTGATCACCGGAGTGATTGTATCGGCCCTTGGGTTTGCATGGAAATCCGCACAGCATATCCACCGAGCTGATGAATTTCGGAAGGACGGTACAAAAGTTTATTTCTTACATGGCCCTCTATTTTTTGGTTCAATCACAGATTTTAATCAGGGCTTCGATCCAGCGGATGATCCCGAAGAAGTGATTGTGGATATGATGGACTCAAGGGTTTGGGATCATTCCGGATTGGAAGCAATTCACAAGTTGGGTGCTCGATACAAAGCCGCAGGCAAGTCAATCAAACTGCAACATATAAGCGGTAACTGTCATGAACTTCTCAAAAAAGCTGGCAGTATGATTGATGTAATTGTACTTCCCGATGACCCGAGCTATCATGTTGCCAACTTGATCAAGTCCGACCGGATGCCTTCCGCACGGTCTTAAGTCATTTTTCCAATCCGGCGGATATCAGATTGCCCCACCGCAGTGCCTTTTCCACTTCAAAGGCCCCGGAGTGTTTCCACGCGATTCATGGTAGAAAAACATTGAATTTTCCGGGTTGAACGCCAACAAAAGACATACCACAAACTCTTATTCATTGCTTTCCCAGATCAATAATTATTTTTAAATCTTTTATCTACATGATAGATAGGTTTTTTCAAAAATAAGGCTTGGATTGGGACACCCAAAAAGCAGGATGAAAATCAAAAAAATTTAGCCATGGCTTGCATTCATAGTAAACAAGCTGAAAAATAATACCTAGCGGGGATTAAATTCATAATGGTCACCCTGTTTACCATCGAGCAGGATTACCTCGTAGTCCATTTTATCTTTCCCAAATAAGACCCGCATTACATGGTGACCATTTCCCGACATACCGGGTGACTGGAGATACCACCTGTCCGATTTTGGATTCCTCTGGGGAACACCCAGTCCCCCTTCCCCGACATACACGATTCCAGTCGGGTCCTTTTTCTCATTCCGAATGGGAACTGTCCGTTTAATTACATGTCCGTCCGACTCGACCACCAGGTCGAGATTAAACTTCTCAAATAAGGGCACCCAGAACTTCTTTGCTTTACCCGGACTTTTCACCGCAGGCCAAACCGGCCGGTGATACTCAGCCAAAAGCCAACGGACCTTGGGGCGCAAATCAAAAAGGGTTTTGGCCAACCAGGCTTGTTGGTCTCCCCCTGCGCTTATCTCGCTGTTCAAGGTAACCAAGGCCACCTTGGCCGAAATCATGGTGTGGAAATAATTTTTGCCTTTTCCTCCCGGTTTGTCGAAGATTTCGTCGTACAGAGGACCGCCGTCATGGTTGCCTCGGGTAGGAATGATGGGCAGTACCTTGCCCGACTTGGTCACAGTCAGTTCATGCTGACTGAGCCATGTCGACCACTGGCCCCAGTTTTTTCCGCTCACGATGTAGTCTCCGCCATGGGCAAAGGCGATCAACTGGTCGTCTTTTTCCGATAAGTCGGCCATAAGCAAATTAACTTGGCCTCGGGAAACGATTCCGGTACGCGAGTCTCCACCGAACAGGAGCCTGAATTCACGGTCGTCCGCAGGAGCAGTCGTAAAATGCATAACGGGGGATTTTTTGCCGTCCGAATCGATCTCGAAGTCATAAGTCGTGGAAGGCTTCAACCCACTGATCCGCGCATGGTGATAGTATTCCCCTTTGGCGGACGAGTAAGGATCGCTGTGCTGAGGTTCCTGAGAGTTCGAAAATTCCTCCCGGTCGGCCGAACGAACCCCATATCGAACCTTATGGGAGCTCCCCTTCTTGGCCGTGGTCCATGAAATCGTTGCCCTGGTCGAGGGCTCCTTGGTCCAGATCACGCGCCATTGGGAAGGTCCCTCACCTTGGACGGAGGCCATGCCCTTCATCCTCTTTTCAACATAGTCCTTGTCTAGCCAAGGAGTTTCCGAAAAGACCTTTGAATAAAATAGAGACGTTAAAAGAAGGAGGGAGAGTAATTTTAATTTCATTTGATTATTTTCGAAGAATTCTGAGATTTCCAATAGACCCATAGAAAGAGGGGAATCCCTCCATTGCAAATCCTTAATGCCAAGTCGTGCCAATGATCCCAACCATATGCTGTCATTCGGCTCATGGCGGTGACGAATCCCCAAACTGCCATCCATAAGGCAATTGTCTTGATTCTCTTCCTGGGCAAAAGGAGCAGAGCGACCAAAATGAAGTCCTGAATGGCAATGATAGGCAAAGCTAATTCCGCAAAAGCCTGTCTCGATGCGGCGACGGCAAAAGCCTCCTCCAAGGTTGCCAAAGATCCCGCTGTCAGAATGGGATCTCCAAGAAACAAGTTTAGGGTCCCGACGATCAGATCGATGAAGGAAGGCTTGATCCAAAGAGCGCAAAGCCCATGACCGATAAAGGTTCCCGCCACTCCCCAACGTAAAACCCACTCGATCTTGGATTCTTGCTCTCTAACTGGAAATGCAATGAAAAGAAGCAGAGCAACGGGAGCGGCAAAGCGAACGGCATGACCAAACGGATCGGTCGCATGGAATGCATTGCCCGGATTAACCCACCAGGAAAAGATCGCTAAAACAAAGGACCAGCCAGCAAGTAATCCAAGAAGCGTAAAATCAATCCTGCGAGCAAGAGAACGAACCGGGGGGTTTAGGAAGCCCAACCCAAGAAGAGCAGTCGAGGAAAACCAGAGAAAAGCCTGAACCGATTGATCCAAATAGGTTACGAAAGGATCGCCCATTGACCCGAGCAGGAAAGAGTTCAAGGCAGACGGAGCAGCAAGCTTTGCCGCATAGCCCATGGATTGGACTATTACTAGTATTCGTAAAAACCAGAGAAAGTTATTGTTCATGCTGTTTGATTAGTTTCATTCCTGCGTGCTTATTTTACAGGGACTAACATATTGGTGAATCTCGACCAATATTATTCAACTCAAATAGCTTATCTTTTAGCTTTCGCCTGATTGTTGATTCTTCCTCAAACAATTACTAACCATCAATATTCGCTACCACTACCTGCTCTTAGCCAGTAATTTTTTTATTACTCACTTTTGAACGGACTGTTACGAAACCATACTGTTGGTTGAAGATCACTTTAGTTATTCATTTGGAGACCTTTATGATAAGACCAAAAGAACACGAACAGCCCAGCAAAGACCGCTACGATTAAATGAGTAAGGAGGGAGTTTTTCACCTTTGGAAAATGCCTAATTTTTCATTATTTTAAACTTTTGTCTAGAAAAAGTTCAATCTCACATTCGCCCGCTAACTAGAGTTTCATCCAACTGAAACAAATCTCTAAATTAGTATCCCGCAAAGTTCATTCGCTCATTTTCCTTGATTATCCGCCGAAATTATCAATGAATCATCTCCTTTCACCTAAACCCTTCACTCCTGTTTTATCATGGCCATACAAATCAAAAATAAATCTAAAGTTGAAATCGGTGTCGTCCCCACCCACCTAATGTTTGTAGGTGCACTCGCACCGGATGAATCCGGCAAGCTCCCACGCACCAACTCAGGTGATTTAAAAATTGTATCCGGCATGCGCCTGCTCTGCCGTACTTCGCCGGTAAAACTAAACAATGTCCAAGTTACACTCTTCCCAGGTACTGATTCCAAGGACTTGGACGACATGTTCAAGGGGTTGCGTTCGCTTAAACTGCAGGTTCATTTGATTATGATGGTCGGAGGGGCGAATCCGCTTAACCCAAAGGATGAAGACGCGGTCGTGGAAATGCTCAACTCCGGTCTCTCGGTTGCCAAAAAGTACAAAGTTAAACACGTGTCCTCCACTTCATTTGAAGAATGGCTTGCGGGTAAAAAACTCAAAGGTAAAGCATTTGATAACGCGGTCAATCAAGTCATTAAACTACATGCCCGTTGCTACAAAGAATCTGGACTTGAAAAAAGTTCCGTTGTTGCCTGGCACCTCGAATTCTTACGTGGTGTGGAATTTCAGAATTTCACCAATGCGGCCAAGGCCGCCAAAGTGGTTGTAGGAATCAATAAAAAGATCAGAAAAAAATTCTTTAAGGTTATGATTGATGCCGCTCATTGTGGAGACTCCGACCTATCAATTTCCGAAAACGAAAAAGTTATTAAGGAATTGGCCAAAGCCGATGCCCTGGGAATCTTTCATGCCTCAGCCAAAACCACCCGCGGGTGCCTGACTACCGATGACGGATGGATCGGTGCCCTACTCGCCGCCTATGCACCCACCGGCAAGTTAAAACATGTTTTCGTTGAACTCTTCCATCATCAGGATCCCGCACTTGCACCACTTCGCAAAGCTGTAAAAGGGCATGGGGTGAATACTACGGATGGAAGAACCTACAACAAAACCGTGACAGACGGTATCATTGATGTGGCTCATAGGTTGAACAATTTGGCTGCCCGTAAATTGATCAAAAACTGAAAAGTTTCCTTTCTTTAATTTATGAAGTGTTGGCTTTTCCGGCACTTATTATTCCTACTATTTTCAGATTAAATTTTGGAAAGATATAAACTCCTGTAAAAATGACTATAAATCGAAGGAAGTTTCTTACCTTTGCAGGGGCTGCCACCGGAACCGTTTTACTAAATTCAAACTCCAACGCCGAAATAAAACCAGCCATTCTATTCCAAGGAAGAGGATATGACTATAAGCGTCCATCTTTTCCCAAAGGGAGTCGACTCCTGTTTCAGGGTGATTCTATAACCGATATGAAATGGGGTCGTAATCAAGCTGACCGTAACCATTACCTCGGGCATAGTTATGCCTTCCTTATTGCAGCTCGTCTTGGAATGGACATGCCAAAAACGAAGCTTGAGTTTTTTAACCGAGGAATAAGTGGGAATAAAGTATCCGATTTAAAAGCACGTTGGCAAAAAGATGCCATCGATATGAAGCCTGACCTTCTAAGTATTCTGATTGGAACCAATGATGTGGGAATGGGATTTCGTAACCCGGGCAAAGTAGTGACCCCGGACGCCTTTGAAAGAGACTACCGACATATTCTGGAAGCCAGTCTCAAAGCCAATCCAAAACTTCGTGTCGTTTTGCTCGACCCCTTTATCCTGCAAACCGGCAGATTGAAAAATCAAATGGCTTACACATCTCGACGTAAAGAGACTGATAAAATGGGAGTCGTGGTAACCAAACTGGCCAAGGATTACCAAACCGCACATCTTCAGACTCAGGAACTGTTTGATCAGGCTGCCAATGAAACCGGACCGGAAAACTGGATCTGGGACGGCATCCATCCCCTTCCTCAAGGGCATGAATTAATTGCTAGAAACTGGATAGATTTAGTCGCCAAGCACTGGGCCAAGTCATAAATATACAAACACTGTTATGAAAAAATTCATTCTTCTTCTTATTTTATTTTCTGGCTTTACTGAAACTTACCTTAGTGCGAAAAACCAAATAGAAGAAAAGCGGGTATGGGATGGAAAAAAAACTTCTTTCCATGGCTTTGATCAGTATACCTTCCAAGTCGAAGGCATTACCTGCCGGGTGGTCGTGCCCAAGAAAATTGCCGACGGCAAACCTTGGGTCTGGCGAGCACGTTTCTTCGGACATGAACCCCAGTTTGATATAGCCATGCTCAATTGTGGGTACCATGTAGTATACTGTGAGGTAGGAGGACTTTTTGGAAATGAAATAGCAGTAAGCCGCTGGAATAAATTTTATAATTATCTCCGCTTCGAACATCTCTTTGCGGATCGTGTGGTATTGGAAGGAATGTCCCGTGGTGGGTTAATCATCTATAATTGGGCTGCGGCAAACCCGGAGAAAGTTGCTGCCATCTACGCGGATGCCCCTGTTTTGGATTTTAAAAGTTGGCCCAAGATAAATAAGACCATTCTTAAAGTATACGGTTTCAAAAATGAACAGCAGGCAAGAGCTTATAAAAAGAACCCGGTGGATAATCTTGCCCCTCTGGCCAAAGCAGATATTCCTATTATTCATGTTGTCGGTATGGATGACAAAGTGGTTCCAGTAAGCGAAAATACACTAATTGCTGAGCAGAGGTATCAGAAAATGGGAGGCACCTTTAAAGTGATTCGAAAGGAAGGGATCGGCCACCATCCCCACTCCCTTAAAGATCCGGGTCCGATCGTAAAATTTGTAACCACACAGGGCCAGGGATCGGCCAACCTGCCTGCTGAAAAAATTGTCGGTCGAAAAAACTTTATCCTCCGGGGAGATTTCATGAACAGCCGAATTCGTTTCGAACGGGAAAAAATGGGTCATATCGCTTTTATTGGTGGCTCTATTACCGAGATGAACGGATATCGCCCAATGGTTTATGCCATGCTTGAAAAACGCTTTCCCCAAACTAACTTTACTTTTACACAGGCTGGAATCAGTTCAACCTGCTCAGACACCGGCGCCTTTCGCCTCGCCCGTGATGTCCTCAGTAAAGGCCCTTTAGATATGCTATTTGTTGAATTTGCAGTTAACGATGACCAGGACGGTCAGAAAAGTCTTCAAAACGCACTCCGAGGGATGGAAGGAGTCATTGCCCAGGCCCGAAGGCATAATCCCAAGGTTGATATTGTCATGACATTTTTTGCCAATCAAAATATTCTTGATCATCTGGGCAAAAACAAGAATCCCCCATCCATCGCCGCGCATACAAAAGTAGCTGAACATTACGGAGTCTCCGTCAATAACCTTGCTCAAGAATTATCCGACTTGATCAATGCGGGCAAGATGGATTGGAAAAAATACGGAGGTGTTCACCCAAACCAATACGGAAATACCATGTGCGCATCGATGATTGGGAATTCACTGCTCGATGTTTGGTCCAAACCACTTACCAAGAATGCTAAATCAAAAGCACACCCTAAAGTCAGCCCACTCGATCCATTTAGTTATGTAAGTGGCAGATTTCTTGATTTCAATCAAATTGAAATTGATAAAAGCTGGAAAAAAGGGATTCCTGACTGGCCAAAAGAAAATGAAGGTAAGGTACGCCCCCGCTTCCTCGGAGTACCATTCATTTATGCCAATCAAGCAGGTGCCAAACTCAAGATTAAGTTTAACGGTACTGCAATTGGAGCCTACATGCTTTCGGGTCCGGACACAGCTATTATTCGATGCAGTATCGACGGGAAACATAACAAAGAAATTGACACTTTACACCGGCACAGCGGATTCAACTACCCTATGACCGTGATGTTCTTTAATGAATTAAAAGATGACAAGCATACTCTAGAACTTGAAATTCTACAAAACCGCAAAGGAAGAATACGCGAAGGTGGTGAAGCAATTAGGGTACTACACTTTACCGGAAATTAAATTGTAAACGTGATCTGTCCCTTGCAATATAATCCTAAACAAGTATCGCTGTACTAACTAAAGTTCACTTTTGGAGGACCCCATATATTATTACCCTCTTGGTACGATAATAAATAATCACTTATATTGTACATAAAAGTTACTATGTAATTTGAATGCTAGGTGTTGCCCGTTGCCAAACTTGGCCTGATGCAATATAATGGAATCAAATTTTGTATATGATAAGAAATAAGCCACTCCTCATTGACCAACCATTTGAAAATTGGACCTTTGAAGGCCTTCCCGCCTACAGAGTGGAGCAGATAAGAGAGTGGATTTTTGAAAAAGGCGTACTTGATTTTGAAAATATGAATAACCTTCCTCTTGGGTTGCGAAAAGATTTGGAAAATGATTGGGACTTAATTCCCATGGATGTTCAAAGAAAACAGGGTTCTAAGGATACAACCCAAAAATTTCTCTGGAAATTAAGGGATCAACAATTTATTGAAAGTGTCCTGATTCCCGCAACGCAGGGAACTAAAGGCGTAAGAGCTTCGAGGTTAACCCTTTGCGTATCTACACAAGTTGGATGTGCCCTTGGCTGTAAGTTTTGTGCAAGTGGATTAGACGGATTAAAAAGAAATTTAACCACTGGGGAAATTATAGGACAAGTTATCCTTGCCCGTACCAAAGCTGAAAAAAGAATAGATAATCTTGTGTTTATGGGCATGGGTGAGCCACTTGCTAATTTACCGGCTCTCATCCCTGCTTTAGATATTATTTTATCCCCGAAAGGTCTTGGTATCGGAGCACGGCATATTACCCTATCTACCAGTGGATTAGTTCCCAAGATATTAGAATTAGCTAAATACCCTGCTCAAATAAGATTAGCTATATCTCTGCATGGAGGAAATGATCATACCCGAGAGAAAATTATGCCAATTAATAAACGGTATCCTATGAATGAATTACTCGGAGCGTGTGAAAAATTTATCGAAGAACGAAAGAAAATGATCACTCTTGAATATATTCTTATAAAAGGAATTAATGACGATTTGGCACAGGCAAGCTTACTTGCAAAACATGCTCGCCGATTAAATGCTAAAGTTAATCTTATTCCATATAATCAAGTCGATGGACTTAATTGGGAAAGACCAGAATTACCGCAAATCAATGCTTTTCGAGAACAGGTGGAAAAAGAAAATGCTCCGCGCGTTACATTAAGAATGGAAAAGGGTCACGATATTGACGCAGCATGTGGTCAATTGAGACTTAGAGAAACTGACGGTCAAAAAGAAATTTCAACAGAGAAAACGGAGCAGAATTGTTAAATTCTTTTTAAAAGAACCTCCCGAATAACTCCAGTGGTGGCATAGGTACATATTCCCAAAGGTACAGACATTTCAATCTCGCCAAACCGCATGGCTACTTTTCGACCTTCAACCTCACAATCAATGACCTGTTCGTTATCAATCCATACGGAAATCTCACTATCAGTTACTTGAAGACGTATATCATACCATTGGTTATCCTCGAAAATATAGGCATCACCTGTTTCGTTTTCAGAAGCATCAAAATCATCAATGCTTGATATGCCAATCAAAGAACCACCCCAACCTCCTAAAATCAAGGTTGCATGAGATGATTTAAAGGGAAAAGTTAAGCCACAAAAGAAATCGCTACCCATTGTTCTTTTAGCCTTAAGATGAATTTCGTAGTTTTGAACGGGCAAAGCTTCACCCGTCCAATGAATTCCTGAAAGTTCGGCCCCCATTTCCAAGACCAGACTTCCGTTTTCATCAATGACTACCTCGCCTTTACCGGCAAAATCTGTTTGTTTCCAGTGATCAAGACTGGAACCATTAAACAACCATAAATCATTCTTATTTAAATTTGGTAACAAAGTCTTCTCAGGCATGCATGAGAGCATAGTAAAAAGTGGTAATAGGCAAAGGATGTATCTCATAAGAAAATATTTTTGAATATATGAAGTGATCCGACAACTAAGAACACCAGAAAAAACAAAATAATCATAAAGCTAATCTAAAAGATGAAAGTAAGAGTGCTTTTAACCAATTAGTTTTTAGGTCTCTCAATAATTTCAATTTCATATCCGTCTGGTGCATCAACAAATGCAAAAGTTGATCCAGATGAACTACTCGTTGGACCATCACTTAAAGAGAGTCCTAGAGATTCAACATGAGTTTGAAATACGCTCATACTCTCCACCTCGAAAGCAAGGTGCATCAGATCTTCCTGAACAACAACCGGTCCAGAACCAGGGAAATAAGTAAGTTCAATTTCTTCGTCACTATTAGGAACAGACAAAAAAACCAATTTAGAACCACGTGGAGATTCATGCCTCTTGGTAACTTCAAGACCAAATACATTTTGGTAAAATTCAACCGTCTCATCAAGATCACTCACCCTCATCCGAGTATGAAGAAATTTACACACCACCGAGCTCATCAGTCAGTACCGGGTTAAAATGAAAATGTGACTTTGTTTACACCTGCTTCTGAGCAGGCATTTAGAACACTTATCGCAGATTGGTGTTCAGCAATACCAGAGGATTCAATCTGTACTTTTAGTTCCGCCTCTGCCTTCGTCTTCGCACCTGAACTTATCAATTGATCTCGCATCCCTTTTTGTACTTTTAAATTAGCTACCAAGTCGGGCATTTCAAAATCAAATCCATCTTCAATTTCTGAACCATTCAAATAAACTTCTCCCTGGTCTCCTACGCGTACTTTTAGCATGTCCATTGGAGTAACATCACTACTTTGCGGTTTGCCTGGTAATTGTATAGATAACTCGGCCTCTGGTTGTTTGAGCATCGTAGTCACCATAAAATAAATCAAGAGAAGAAAAGTAACATCAATCATGGGAGTAAGATCAACCTCATCCTCATCCCCTAAAATTTTCTTTAATGCTTCCATGAAATTATGTACCTACTTGCCAAGTACCAAAAATAATATCTGCTTGTCCAGCGTTTCCAATAACTTTCATTACATCCTGAACAACCGCATGAGTAACTTTAGGATGAACTCTTAAAAAAACCTTCCATTCAGGATTTCTTTTTACTGCAGTGCCAATCGCTTCCATATCGATCTCCTGTTCTCCCCAGTAATATTTCTGCCCCACCGGTGTGTCATCAATACTAATAATTGTTCTGGGAGGAGGTTGCTCCTTCACGCTAGAATTACCCGCAACAGGCAGAGCTGATAATTCTATGTATTGCTCAGACATTCGTTGTGCAACCACCATAAAAAAAACAATTAGAAGAAACACCACATCAATCATCGGCGTCAAATCTGGAGAGTCATTCGACTCTGGCGGTTTGTATTTACTCATTTACAATTGACCGAAAGGACAAGAGATAACTAATCAGGCAGGCGGCATAGGGGGAGCATTAGGAGCAGGCAATCCTTCAACAGGTGCCTCTTCATAATATTCCTCAGCTGCTTCACCCCCTTCGGAAAAACCACCTCTAGCGGCACGTACAAGGGTGAAAACCATTTCACCTGCCACACGATTAACCTCGGCGACGATAGTACCAAATTTTGTTTTATAGATAAAATAAGAAATAAGGGTTGGAATAGCAACGATTAGACCGGCTGCAGTTGTCCACAAAGCACTACCAATATTTCCTGCCATCTTTTGACTAGACTCTCCACCCATACCGGAACTTTGCAGGACTTGGAACGCTCCAATCATACCTGAAACGGTCCCCAATAGACCAACCATCGGAGCTATAGAACCCACTGTATTAAGCAGATTGATCCATGTGAAAGGCTTAGCTAATTCAAGACCGGATGTTTCCTCTAATCCCTTTTCAATTGATTCGATATCAAGCTCATCGTCTTGAATTCTGGCAAGTCCTCCTTTTAAAACAGCAGTAGCAGGAAGTTTGTATTGCTCACAAAGTGCCAATGCACCTTCCACATTAAGGTTTTGTAATTCCTGCATAATAGGCTGAATCACATCATCCTTAACAAATGCTTTTTTACGAATGGCAATTCCATTATAAATTATCAGTGTAAAGCCGGCCAAAATTAAGATAATAAATGGTACAAGAAAGGGTCCAAGATTGTCCACGAGGGCAGAACCAAAACCTTTTTGCTGAGCATGTACAACGTTTGCGAAAAAACTTGGAGATATACAGACAAAGAATATTCCCAATATGCTGAATTTACGTGTGAGGCTTAGTTTCATATTTTTAATAGATTAGTATTTCTTAGGATTACTTTTAAGGAAGGAAGGGTCAAGTACAGGATTTATTTAAGATGACGGAAGTGCATCTAAACGTTTTTTACTTTCTACAGCCCATTTTGAACCTTTGTAGAATATAGAAACTTGCTTATAAACATTCATAGCGGCTTCATGTAAATTTAATTTCTCATAAGCATCTCCTGCCATAAGCAAGGACTCGGGAAGCCAATCTAATCCAACTCGGGCACTTACGATCCCTTCCGTAACCTCAAGGACGGATTGACGATAAAATTCGGCTGCCTTTAGCTCGTTACCACCCTGTTCGTATTGCCGGGCATATTGAACCCGTAAAAGAGCCCGAATTAATTTATACAGAGAATATTCATTGGTATGCCTTGCCGGGGGTCTTTCATCAAGTTTCTTAACCGTCTGCATTGCTGTATTAAATATCTTTCCGGCTGGTTCTTTGTATCGAGCGTCTTTTAAAGAGGCCTTTGCATAAGTCTCGTACAATTTAAGATAACAATAAATCGGCCAGATCTCGATGATCTTGGCGTATGGACTACCCGGAGACTTTTGGACAATAGGCCCGAGTCTAGCATACTCGGATATCGCTTCATTGTATAAACCTTGGGTGCGTAAGGAATCAGCTAATTTTAAATAAGATGCATGGTCTGCACTGTTATTCCGAATAGTAACTTTTTGAAGAAGTGCACGGGCAACTTTAGCCAATTTCGAATTTGCCTGAATCATCTTACTCGCTAAATCAAGAGAAGCCTCAGAAAAATCTCTGTATCCGTAGCTGTCCAATTTGTTTAGATTAAGCCTAGAAAGAAGATAAAAAGCTTCGTTGTACTGCTCCATAGCAATTAAAGCCTTAACAAAAATCAAACAGTTGTCGTGAATATCAAAATATTGCTGCGGAATATCCAAAAAGAGCAATACTTTGTACATAACAGGACGAAGTGCGGGGAGAAGTTCTTTGCTGTACTGTTCATTTGAATACATTTTTAGAGTCTTCATTGCATCCTGAGGCCAAACATAAGTGAATCCTCTTATGTTTTGCTTTTTAAGACCACGAAGTTCGAGTTGCATTCTACCGGCTCCCTCCATTTGGGCATAAATTATCCCTTTCTGTCCATCCACTCCTAATAAACTTCCTGGCTTAGCTGCATTACCAACAAAGATCTTAACCGGTAAAGCACCCGTATAAATTTTGAAATAATCCTGATTAGTCTGCGATAATAAGAGCAATTGAGGAACAAAAAGACAGATAAAGACTGTAAAAAGTGAAAAGTATTTATTCATTTCAAAAACTTTCTTTGCCAGGCAACATATTGTTTTTCCACCTTAGTAATTTGGTCCGATTGTCCACTCTGTTCATAACAGCGAATAGCGTTCTCAAATGATTTAGAGGCCCATTTGGTTGCACTTGGAAAATTAAGCGTAGTATCCAGGTAATAATAAGCAGCACCAGCATAGTCCCGGATGGCTCGCTTGCATTCTCCCATCATGTAAGAAGACTGGGCTCGTTGATCAAGGCTTGTGTCGGAATCACTGCGCACTTCTTCAAAAGAAGAAACTGCACGGTCAAATAGACTTGAATCTTTAGTGGACTGACCAACTTCGAACAAAGATTCTCCTAGTCGTATTCTCGCGTCATGCGCATCATCATGCCAGGATGAATTTGCTAGGGCAGCCTCATAATGGGATACGGCAATCTGGTAATCCCGTTCTTTTTGTTTAGCCTGACCAAGCAAATAATTGGCATCAAAAAGAAATTCACCACCTGTATCGCCATATACATTGACTAAGCGCTCCATGGCAGAAACCGCATCCTGTACAGAATTTTGTTCAAGTAATTTCTCAGCCATCCAGACTAAGACACCAGGACTAGCAGCAGGGAAATCACTCTTTTGAGGATTATAGCTTCCCCCAGCCTTCGAACCAACTCGATCAAGCACAGCAAGCATACGAAGTTCCAAAGGTTTGTTTCCAGAGCTTTTCGCTTCATCAAGTAATTTTGCAAATGCTGCGGCAGGAGAAAGATTAGAGGGAAACCCTTTCTTAAATTCCTTATATTTCTTAAGATAACCCTTAAATTTTGCCATATGCATGGGATTGGAAAAGATAGCACCTCTTGATTTTACAACCTCGCTGTAAATATCTTGATCCATTCCTTTGTAAGATGAAGAAAGGAGAGGGAGAAGCTTTTTGCGATCACCAATAATATCTTCTACAGTGCCCGTTATTGTTTCCTCAATTCCTTTACGATCACGATAAGTAAAAGAAATAGTTTGACCCGGCATCTGTAATTTTTCCAACAAATCTAAAGTCCTACCATATAACTTTTCGTATTCGTCGTACTTATCAATGTATTTTTTTAGGATCCCGTCGACCCCAACATTGCTTGGGTCGTTTCCGTATTTTTCAATATCGTTATAATAAAGATTTAGCATAGTGGAGGGACGCCCGAGCATTTCATTTGCCAATCCAATCTTTTCGGTTGCTTCGGAAATTCTGGCACCGGCAACTTCGCTATTTTTTTCTGAATATTCAGCGTATAGCTTTTCCATGTTTGTGTAGTAAACATATGAGGCTACATCATAAAGTTCACCAAAATCTATCGCCTTATCGTCATTCAAATCAAAATCCGCGAATGACTTTTCAGAACTAAGACCAATCGAAGAATACTCGGTTGATTGCAGCACTTCATCCTTGTTTTTATCAAATGTTAGGTAATGCTCCACGACACCCTCAGGGTTTTCTGCTACTCTCTCAATAAGTCCTCCCTCATTAAATGTAGAGTCTGTAATAAGTTTTATTTGTTGAGATTTCTCTCGTACTAAATTGTAGCTTGCTTGCGCATTTTGAATTTGTGCAAAGGAAGGTTGCTCGTCTGATTTAACA
Source organism: Opitutia bacterium (assembly GCA_018645475.1). Classification (GTDB taxonomy): domain Bacteria; phylum Verrucomicrobiota; class Verrucomicrobiia; order Opitutales; family Seribacteraceae; genus Seribacter. Next base: position 3,124 of record JABGWU010000336.1, on the reverse strand, counting down.
TCACTAATAGCTAGATCCCCTAGGCTTAAATAAGCCTCGGCCACCATTTTGTCTTCTGGGAAATCTTTAACAAATTGTTCAAAAAGACGAATGGCATTAGGATTATCAGTAGAACCTTGATATGCTACTGCTAGTCGAAAAAGGGCATCTTTTGCAAATTCCTCATCAGGAAAATGACGAGCTTTCCCACCACCACTCCATTTATCATTTATAGATTCTTTGCCTGAAGAAATTGTTTTCCCTCCTCCTGATTTGTCGGTTATCTTCCATGTAGAACCATTAAACCACATAAAAAAACCTTCGCCGTTAGCATAAACAGGTTTTCCATTCTGCTCTTCTCCGTTTGGTAAATAAACACCATTTGGATTTGGTAAAACTACAGGTTCGGGTTCCTCCTCAACTACTTCCACAGGAACAGGAGCATCAACAGGGTTGTTTTGTTCCTCTGTGCCTGGGGTGGTTTTGTCTTCGGTAACAATCCCGTCATCCCCTCCACAAGAAAAAAACAACAAGGACAAGGAAAGAATCAGAAAATAAAGAGTTCTAGTGAGTTTAATCATCTATTCTTCTCCGTTTTCGTCCTCTTCGCCATAAGGATCGCCACCTAGTGGCAATCCTTCAACATTCACTCCAACTACTGCACCGAGCAATGGTTTAGCTTCTTCGAACTTACCTGAGGCAAGAAGTGCTAAACCGCTCATATAATGAGCAGTTGGCATTGCTGGACTATTATTAAATTCGCTACGATTTACATAGCCTTTTGCCCGATTCATGGTTCCATTTTCAAATCCAGCAAATTTTTCCAACAAACCGTCAAATTTCCTTCGTTTGAAAAATACCGACCCCATCATGCCCACAAAATCCTTGGCGTATTTATGTTCCGGCATAACTTCAATGAAATCATCACACAAAGCAAAAAAACGGTTGTAATATTCAGCAGATTTGACTTTTGCATTTTCTGCTTGGTTTCTTTCTGCAGTTCCCATTGCGGATTGTAAGCTGGTTGCAATCTTTTGAAGATTTTCCGCTTCTTGCCTGTACGCATTGGCCATAATAAAAGTGACATCTGCTCGAAATTTCTTCCAATCCTTATTTTTCAGATATTCTTCTCCAAGTTCAATTGATTTTTCCCTATGCTTGACCGTATTCGCCGAAGCAAAAGCTGCGTAAATAAAGTTCTCTACACTTTCGTGCTTTGGAAAATCATTGTATAGCCAATAAAAACCCCAGAATGACTCCCAATCACGTTTCGTAATTTGAAAGTTATCAGCCTTCCTCCACCGTAAAACTGTGGTAAATGAAGGCGTATCCTGGGCTAATTTCAATTGTCCTTTTGCACTTGTTAGCTTCATGGCAATGGTGTTGGATCTCTCCTTCAATATTTCAAGTCTTCGTCTGGGCATGGTATTTCCCTGCAATGCAATAATTTGCTCGTATTGAGAAAGTTCAGTTTTTAATTGTTTTTGCCTTTCTGTGTAAAATGCAACAATTTCCTCAGTGGTCATTGTTAAGGCATAAAAGAGAGAGGCTTCAACATGCCGTTCTTTATCTTTCAGCTGTGCAGCACCTTGCATAAGGTTAACATTTAACCTAAGATCATAGCGTGCAGGAGTATCCCCGGAAAGCCTAGGTAAAAGTGGGAAAACTTCATCAATCCGTTTAGTTTGCACAAACATTTCAGTCAGGCAGGATACTGCGTAGGCAGAACGATCCTCGTCCTTAGCTAAATCGGCATATTTCAGGAGTTCTCTAAATGATGGCTCTCCCTTTGCCCAGTCCTGCTCAATATGATAGCACTGAGCACGACCAAAATAAAGGGTCATTAATTCGGAACGTTTAAGAATTTGTTTGCGGTAAGGCTTGGTGTTGTCGAGAAGAAGTTCGATTACGCGAGCTGCTTCCTTCCATTCATGAAGTGCTCGTAAACAATCTGTTCTTTTCTGGAGTGCCATGACTGCTTTTGGATCGTTAGGAAATTTTTCCGCAAAAAATCCGAATGCGGCAGATGCTTTGCCAAGAAAATCTTTATTTCCTGTTTTTGCAAAACTCTGTAAATAACCAACTCCACGTACAAAACCGAATTGTTGAAGGATTTTTTCGACTTCTGGATCTTCCTCATCCTCGAACCTAACTTCCAATTCATCAAGCAAAGGAGATGCTCCCGCAAAATCTCCCTGACCAATCAGAGATTGAGCTTCTGTAATAACTTGCCGCAATGGCATATCTGCTGGGCTTTGACTGTAAGCACTTTGTGAGACAAAAAAACAGCACAAAAGAACAGGCGTGATTACTAACGCAAAAAGTTTTCGAATATGATTTCTTCTTTGGGGCATGTAAGAGAATTTGGGAAGATAATCATAAAAGAGACTGATAGAATGTCTCGCAAGCTTTTTATAATAATACCATTTTGTGCCATAAAAAATTATACACAACATGGGCATTCAAGAATCCAGTGATCTTTGCTAACTTCCACAAACTGAATTTTTTTATCGATGCTTTCCTGGTAACGGGATTGGTTAATCCGATGTCCAAATGCACAGCCCGCAGGTGGATTGATGGGAGAGGGAACTTCTCCTGGAATTACGACTTTTTTTCTTTTAACGGTTGGATCAGGAACCGGTATGGCGGAGATCAAGGCCTTGGTGTAGGCATGCAGGGGGTTTGCATAAAGTTCTTCAGCCGGGGCGATCTCTACGATTTTGCCCAAATACATGACTGCTATTACGTCGGACACATGCTTGACCACGGCCAAATCATGAGCGATGAACAAATAGCTCAAGCCCAATTCGTTTTGCAAGTCCATGAGCAGGTTGAGGACTTGGCTTTGGACGGAGACGTCCAAGGCGGAAACCGGTTCGTCGAGCAAAAGCAGGTCAGGGTTCAAGGCAAGAGCCCGAGCGATTCCGATGCGTTGACGCTGACCGCCAGAGAATTCGAAAGGATATCGGGAGGCCGCACTAGCCGGCAAACCCACCTGTTCAAGTAATTGGGCAACCCGTTCCGCACGTTGGTACTTGTCCCCGATTTGATGAATTTCAAGGGGTTCGCGGACGATCGAGCCAACCGTGTGTCTGGAATTGAGGGATTCCGCAGGATCCTGAAAAACCATTTGGGCAACTCGACG
>JABGWU010000335.1 GCA_018645475.1 Opitutia bacterium | reverse complement strand
GATGATCTGGAACGCATTCAGAATTTGATTGGTAAGCAATAAAATTAAAGCGGGATAGGTTATTTCTCATGTGGAGAGAAAAAATGAAAAAGGAGAACGATCAGATTAAGGCCTATATGGGCGAAGATACGGTTTTCAAAGGATCTTTAAATTTTGATGGAACGGTTCGTATTGACGGCAAGTTCGAAGGCCAGGTTTTCACCAATGATACGCTTATTATCGGAGCGACTGGGCATCTTATCGCGGAAATTTCTGCGGGAACGATCATCTGCATGGGCCGTATCGAGGGAACAATGATGGCTTCGAAAAAAGTTGAGATTCATGCGAACAGCCGAGTGATTGGTAATATTAAGTCGCCCGCTTTGTATGTTGAGCTGGGAGGAGTATTGGACGGTACTTGTGATATGTCAGGAAAAGAAACTAAAATTACTCCTTTAGTAAAACCAGAAGAAAAGGAAAAGAAAGTATCCTCAGAGCCTACAAAAGGCTAATTGAAAAACCGACTAATTTTTCACGTTAAAAATTGAGTTTTTCAAAAAGTGAGCTTGCAATAAATATCAATATGACTGTTGTACAAACCGGTAATTTATTTGTATTGAGCACCCCAATTGGTAACTTGGGCGATGTGACTCATCGTGCTATAGAGACTCTCGGTAAAGTTTCCTTGATCGCTGCCGAAGATACGCGCAGGACAAAAATTTTATTAAACAGGTATGAAATTAAAACATCCCTTTCCAGTTATAACAGTTTTAATAAAATTAAAAAAACCAGAGATTTCATAGAACGGCTCGAAAAAGGAAACGACCTAGCATTGGTTTCAGATGCGGGCACACCAGGAATTTCCGACCCACATTATCATTTAGTGAACGCTGCAATTGAAAAAGGTGTTTCTATTTATTCTATTCCTGGTCCATCAGCACTACTCGCGGCATTGGTTGTTTCGGGTTTACCCATGGATCGATTTATTTTTGAAGGATTCCTTCCACGTAAAAAAGGGCGCACTACGATGTTGGAGAATCTCGCAAATGAAAAACGCACTATAGTTATATTTGAATCTCCCAATCGAATCGAAAAAACACTACAAGACCTCTATCGATTTTTTGGCGATCGCAAAGTGGCTATTACTAGAGAATTGACTAAAATGTATGAAGAAGTGATTAGGGGAAACTTGGAAGAGCTTTCGACCCTGACACGAAACTGGAAAGGTGAGATTACTATGGTGATCGCCGGTGCAGATAAAAAAAGAGGATGAATTAAATGCCAGTTATATCAATTATCGGTCCCAAAGGAGGTATAGGGAAAACCACCTTATCCATCAACACTGCCGCTGCGCTGACACGTTCGCTTGGAAAGTCGTTGAACCATGACAGCGTGTGCTTGTTCGATCTTGATCTCAGGCTTCCCACCATTTCCAGCATTCTGGAGAGTCATCCACAAAAAACTTTTTATGATTTATTTGAAACACTGGCAAATAAAACCTATCAGGTTGATTTTTTACAATCAATTTATCGCATCCTAACTATTTTTAACGCTTATCTAAATAAGGAAGTTAAACGAGACCATCCGCAACTTGAAAAGGGTCTGGCTTTATACAAAAACTTGAATATGGAATTATTCAATTTTTCTGAATTCGCTTTTGGAAATGAATTACAAGAACTTTTTTTAGAAAGGAGCCAGATATACACGGTAGGGCAGATCAGGGTTCTCAGACCGCTCCTAAAAAAAATAGATATGGTGCAGTTTAAACATATCCTCAAAAAACATGAAGCAAACTCAAGACCATCGGCTGATGAATACATCAATTATATTGAAGAGTTTAAATTTTCATTACTGGGTGGTGAGGTTCCAATTCTTGGTAAAAGAAATCATCGTAAACGCATTAATGAACCTGCTTTTCTTCTTATTTTTCTGGAATTTGTCAACGACTTGATAGATCGATTCAATTATATAATTCTCGATACGCCGGCAGGGGGTGTGAACCACCTTTCCTCCTTGATGAATTCTATTGTTC
>JABGWU010000334.1 GCA_018645475.1 Opitutia bacterium | reverse complement strand
TATCGAAATGTATATGCCTCTAGTCAATTTGGATCAGAGTAAAAAACTATTGGACGATTACCTCAGCATCAGTCGATTAAATATTGAAATCCAGACACTCTTGCATGAAATGAATATTCCGCTTCGAATCTTCTCAGTATTTTTTGATTGGGACATTGAAAGTATAAGGTCTGCTGAAAAAATTTTTTCCATACTTCGCCCAGGGGCAAATAAATGGCGAGACCTTCTAGAGTGGGTCGATGAAATTTCAAAGCGCGATAAAATTACTCCTTGCAAGGTTTTCAAATTACCGGAACTACAATCCGCTCTCAACCAAAATGATCTTGCTTCTAATTTAAGGTACGAAAAGATTCGCCAAATTTTATATTCCTGTCGGTATCCCATTCTTAACGATATGAGAATTCGTTTAGCAAGAGCTTTGGATAGCTTGAAGCTAGATGATAAAACTAAAGTCCATGTGCAAGATAGTTTTGAAAGTGACGAAATTCGAATTGAAGTGAAATTTCGTACCCGAGAAGAGTTCGTCAACCAATTAGAAAAATTGGTTCGTGCCTCCGATTCTGAATCGCTGGATGAATTAATCCGTATTTTTAAAAACCCATAATTAGTCTTAACTCTTTAAAAATCTGAGAATCTATTGGTTTTAATACATTATTTAAGTTACCCTTATAAAAATTTAAATCTTATCTCAATATAAATAATTACAGATTAAGTCTGTTTTTTTTCTGTAATACCTTTGTAAATAAAGTTTATGCAAAAACTGGGTGTGGTCAGTCTGGGTTGTCCAAAAAACGCCGTTGATACCGAACTGGTTCTCGGAGATCTACAAGGCGATGAAGATGAATACGAATTAATTTCTGATCAAAAAGATGCCGACGTCATTATTGTCAATACTTGCGGGTTTATTGAATCTTCCAAAAAAGAGTCAATTGATGCCATCCTTGAAATGGCCGCTCTTAAAACTGAGGGTAAATGCAAAAAACTTGTAGTAACCGGATGTCTTTCTGAAAGATACAGCGATGAACTTCTAAAAGAAATTCCAGAAATCGATCACATGCTAGGTGTCAACCAGTATCCTCGGTTAAAGCAAATTTTAAAAGAATCTAATTCTCAAAACAATAATACTTCGATAAACCATGTACACGAGCCGGCAGAGTATTTTGAGTCATACATGAACCGAGTACTCACCACTCCTTTTTATTCTGCCTACCTAAAGCTTGGGGAAGGGTGCTCTAACAAATGTGCCTTCTGTATTATCCCTAAAATTCGTGGACGATTCCGAAGCCGAACACCAGAATCAATCATTGCTGAAGCCAAACATTTTGCTCAACACGGGGTTAAAGAATTCAATCTAATTTCTCAGGACACTACCATGTACGGGGTTGATCTACGGATGAAAAATGGCTTGGTCACGCTCCTAAAATCTCTTTCTAAAATCGAAGGAATAGACTGGATGCGTTTATTCTATTGTTACCCTACCTTCATTAATAGCGAATTGATCGAATACATCGCCTCCGAAGAAAAGGTCTGTAATTATGTCGATGTTCCTCTTCAGCACACCCATGATTTTATACTTAAAAGAATGAAGCGTCAGGAAACCGAAAAGGGCGTCCGTAGTATGATTAATGAACTACGAACGAAAGTCCCTGATATCGCTTTACGCACAACATTTATTACTGGGTTTCCTGGTGAGACTGATGAACACTTCAGGCACCTTCTTGAATTTGTCCGCGAAATAGAATTTGATCATGTCGGAGTATTTACATACTTCCATGAAGAGGGGACCACCGCTTTCGATTATGAGGATCTTGTTCCTAATAAAGTCGCCATTGCTCGTAGGGAAGAATTAATGGGCGTTCAAAAGAAAATTTGTAATAAGAAAAATACGACTAAAGTCGGTAAGGTTTTACCCGTATTAATTGAAGGCTCTGACCCAAATGAAGAATATTTGATAACGGGACGCCTTGCTACTCAAGCTCCTGAAATTGATGGGCAGATTATCATTGAAGAGAGTAACGTGGAAGTCGGACAAATTTTACCTATGCTTATCACCGGAT
>JABGWU010000333.1 GCA_018645475.1 Opitutia bacterium | reverse complement strand
TCCACCAGCTTCCATAAAAGAAGATTCCTTCTCCATAATTTCGGCTTTGTGATTCCAAGCAAAAAGTAGAAAACCATCTGGATATCCATCACGCAATGTTTCATAGGAAAGAACAGGGATGTGCACCCCAGGACTAAATTTCCCTTGTTTAATGGGAGTGGTATCAGAAATAAATTCGATTAGATCCGGCCCAATATTGCAATAATTGAGCACAGTCGTGCTTTTGGATGTTGCAGCATAACCCACTATTCTTCGCCCCAAATCCTTTTGCTTTTGCAAAATATTGACCAAATTCGCTCGTGACTCCTCACATTTATCTCGAAACACTTCATAAGTGGCCTTTAGATGTAGTCCTTCCTTATCCTCATATAACAACTGGGTATCGACGGCGGGAGAAACTGGCCATTTTCCTTTACGCGCAAGCACATAACGCATCGATCCTCCGTGCGTTGACTGATGCTTCACATCCACTAGTTCAAATCCATACCTGCCAAAAATATTCTGTACCGAGCGGGCAGAAAAAATAAAAACATGCTCGTCATAGATTTGGTCATATGCTGTGTTTTCAATCATGTCTCCAAGATAAGGTTCCTCAAAAATTAAAACTCCCTCAGGAGTGAGCAAATGATCGGCACCTTTTGCTACCCCATGAAGATCGGGAATGTGGCACATAACGTTAGCGGCAATCAATGCATCAGCAGAGCCTTTTTCAGAGACTATTTTTTCCGCTGTTTCCAGGTTGAAAAAAGAACATAAAGTTTCGACACCATACGAACGAGCCTTTTCGGCAACATTTGCAGAGGGCTCCACCCCCAAGTGTCGGATATTATCTTTTGCAAAAAATTCCATCATCAAACCATCGTTACTACCGATTTCAACCACAAAGGGATCTACACTGGTAAGATAATTTTCCTTCACCCAGTCTGCATAAGACTGAAAGTGGATGGCCATGCGTTTAGAAGTACGCGAAAAAAACGCATAATTTTCATGAAACATTCTTTCAGGATTAGGTTGTTCCAAAATTTGCAAGGTGGAGCAGTTTTCACAAAAACCAGGTTTCAGCTCAAAAAAATATTCTGCAGCGAAGTCCTCAGGGGTGAGAAATCCATTAGCAATTGGCATTTTTCCGAAGGACATAAACGGCTCAATTGCAGTTTCACATATACGACAAGTTGTTATCATATCTATTCCTGATTGATTCTGTTAAATATTAGGTAAGTTGAAAATTTCTTTTAGAACTGGAAATCCTGAGTCTCTATTATGGATAATAGGATTATCGATTGGCCAATCAATTCCCAGATCAGAGTCACACCATAACAATCCGCCTTCATCATCAGGATCAAAATAATCAGTGCATTTATATAAGATATCCGCTTTATCACTCAATGTACAAAATCCGTGGGCAACTCCTGCAGGTAAAAACAATTGTTGAGGGCGAAACTCAGAAAGTCTAAAACCCTGCCATTGTCCGAATGTCAGGGAACCTCTTCTAAGGTCTACACCCACGTCAAAGATATCTCCTCTAACAACATAAACCAAGTGCCCTTGCGGATGATTTACTTGAAAATGCATGCCGCGTAAAACATTTTTTGTCGAATGAGAATGATTATCCTGCACAAAATCGACATTAATACCATGCTCTTTATACCGTTCTTTCTGATAGCATTCCAGAAAACTTCCTCGGGTATCTTTATAAACATCCAAGTCAATGAGCATCATGCCTGGGATTTTAGTTTCCTGAACTTTCACGCTTAAGGCCCCTTCTACATATACCGATCTAAGACAATCGCCTCTAAAAAGCAGAGCTTAATTGAATTTCAGAGATATCCATACTAATCCAATCTGTGACACTATAATATATTTTTTGGAAGGATAAAAAACTAACTAAAATGAGAGGCTTATAGTTTAACAACAGAAATACTTGAAGAATTCAAAGGGAGTATAAAAAACTACATTTCTGCAGCGAAGATGGCTTTCAATTTTGAGCGCAACCTGTAAACAGCTTTTGAATGGATTTGTGAAACTTGTGATTCAGTAATACCAAGAACTTCC
>JABGWU010000332.1 GCA_018645475.1 Opitutia bacterium | reverse complement strand
CGAGTCGGTGGAATCCAGTCGCGGTGATGGCGGCGGCACTTGGGCTTTCAATTTCATCCCCGGCAAGTTGTTCCAGAATGAACTGGTCGTAGGGTTTATTTTGGTTAAACGCATTAATCACATAATCTCGATAGCGCCATGCTTGCGGCTTATTTCCGTCCCTTTCATACCCATTGGTTTCGGCGTAACGAACCAAGTCAAGCCAGTGCCTGCCCCATTTTTCCCCGTAATGTGGGGATTTAAGAAGTTGGTTGATCAGTTGATTAAATTTAGTGGGTTCTTGATTGGAAACATAGGCGTCCACTTCTTCGGGAGCGGGAGGAAGTCCGATCAAATCATAATACATCCTCCTGATTAAGGTATGGTCTTCAGCAGGTGGATTGGCAGGCAAATTTTGTTCGCCAAGTTTAGCCTGGATAAAGCGATCAATCGGATTCGCATGGTCGGGTAAATCCGGAATAATAGGAAGTGTGGGTTTCTTGTATGCCCAGTGAGATTTGGTTACTTCATTAACCTCCGTGGTACTGGCATGGCTATGGACATTTTTTGGTTCAATCTCATCCTCTTTGGGAAATGGCAGGCCTATCTCAATCCACTTAGTCAAAGCATCAATTTTCTCTTGGGGCAATTTCCCGATCGGAGGCATTTGATGATCCTCATCTTTATATGATACCATTTGAAGCATGAGGCTTGCCGATGGGTTTTCCAAATCCACAGCCGGCCCAACCTCTCCCCCTTTGAGTACGCCTTCTTTGGTGGTCAGAACAAGTTCCGCCTTCACTTTATCCGCACCGTGACATTTCCAGCAGTTCTGTTCCAAAAGCGGTTTTATTTCTTTTTTCCAAAATGCAATACCATCCTCTGCAATGAGGTTTTGAGTAAGCAGGCAGGTCGAAAGAAGGGTACAGATGCCAGCTAGAGATTTAGAAAAGTATCTAATAAAGGATTTAGTCATCAAAGAATAATTTATGCTTATATTTCTGCCAGGCAACATGGTCCTATGCCACAGCTAAAGAAAGATAACCGAGGTTGGTGGAGATTTCATCGGCAGCTTGTTTGATTAAGCGGCCTGTATCTTCGATTTTTTGTTTATCCATTCGGTTCGATGGTGCGACTAACCAAATGGCCCCTGCGATATTATTTTTTTTGTTCTTTACCACTGCACCGATACAAATTTGCCCTTCCATTTCTTCTTCCCTGTCCACCGCATAACCTAATTGGCGGACTTGGGTGAGTTCTTTGTGTAATTTTGCTTGGGTAGTAATTGTTTTGGATGTAAAGCGGGTAAGCTTGAGCCTTGCAATTATTTGCTTCGATTCTGTGTCAGACAGGGTGGCTAAAAATGCCTTCCCCGGGGCCGAGGTGTGTAATGGAAAACGTAAGCCCGGTTTTACCTTAAAACTGAAATTGTGCAGGCCATCAATTTGTTCCAACACAATTCCTTCCTCATTCACAAAGGTTCCCGCCAACATACTTTCCTGCGTATCATCCCTTAGTTTATAGAGGTATGGAATAACAGATTCGATGAAGGACGGATCTCCTGTTACCGGGGTTGCAAGCTGCAGAAGTCTTTCCGATAGAATAAACCCAGGTCCATCCTTGCTCTTTTTTACATACTTTCTACGCTCCAATGTGGTCATGATCCGATAAACGCTGTTGACTGGTAATCTGAGAACAGCAGCCACTTCGTTTACAGATAGTCCATCGGTTCTTTCGTTTAGCAATTCAATAATCGAAAGTGCACGATCGAGCCCGGGGACATTATATTTTTGATCCGTTTCTTGAGACATTTTTTGATATATAAACTATAATTCAAATATCAAAAAGCAAAATATTTAGGACAAATTTTTTTCTAAGTTTTTTAATGTCCATTTGTTGCATTCCGTTTTACCATTCTTGTCATCGCGAGGGCTGAAAGCCCGTGGCGATCCACTGTGAACCGCAAAGCGAACCACCCACACGCCCTTTTTATAATCTTATGATAACTCGTTTGACAATCCGCCTAAATATTTAGTGTAATTCTCTAGTATCTTCGATTTCTATTATGAAAAACCTACCTGTCCTGATTTCTTTCCTTTTTTCCACACT
>JABGWU010000331.1 GCA_018645475.1 Opitutia bacterium | reverse complement strand
TCATTCCAAGGCAAAGATTATTTAATAAACTGCCATCCTGGCAATTTGATTGAGACCACTATCTATCTGGATAAAATATGGGAAGAACATCTTGCAAAAATTATGAGCGTTTATTTGGATGGCTCAAATGGTGTGATGGTAGATGTGGGTGCAAATATAGGCGCTAGCACCTTACCGTTAGCTGCCAAGCACCCTCAAATCAGATTCCATTGCTACGAGCCCCATCCTGAAATTTTTGATCGTCTAAAAAATAATATCAAGCTAAACAACTTTAATAATGTAGAACCTATTAAATCTGCCGTCTCAAATTCAACAGAAAAAACACTAAAATTCTATGCGCAAAAAAGTGCAGATAATATGGGCAAATCAAGCTTGAAACTCAACACCGATATCATTGAACATGATGAAATCAAAGTTCCCATTGTTAGCATTGACGAGACTTTTGCTGACAGTATCGATCCAGTCCTTTTGATAAAAATTGACACACAGGGTACGGAGTTAGAAGTGCTTCAATCAGCGGAAAAGACAATTAAGAAATTCAGACCGATGATTTTATTTGAATTAGAGGACCGATATTTTTTAGATAACGAGAGGGATGCGGCAAAAAGAACGCTTAAAAAGTTTTTTGAGGATTTAGATTATTCTCTTTTAAACAACACCAATGGACTGAATTATTTACCACAGGTAGACATAACTAGAAATTATCATGGCGATATTCTTGCCACCCCCCGTTGAACCACCAAAAAAGCGTTCTAACATTTGATTCTCTAGCGTAAAAAACGGGAGCGGCCTGACCACCGCTCCCTTTCACGTTGGAGCACTTAACTTGTATGGGGGTTAGCGTTCGTACTTTAAAATTTAGGGAAGGGAACCTATCCACCGCAAGATAAAATGAGAGAGCGAAGTATAGGCAGAGGGACATCCATCCAGTTTTATTATATTATCTTTCTATTGAATCATGTTTAATATACATCCCAGCCGTATCACAAACACAAACGTGAGTCAGACCTTCAATTTTTGCTTAAACACGGCGAACATTGGCAAAGTTGCCTGAGCAGTTCATGAGTGTAAAGTCCTGTATCGTGTCCATCATTCCAGTAAAATTGGATAGCGTAAAGTCCCACTGCTTTTAAATTGCTAGGACGAATGGATTCAGGAATTGAACCCGGTTCAATTAATTTTTTTCCACTCCATTCATCAATGCAATTTGCGCAAGGACAGTTTTCTCGTAATACTTTTACCGGATATTCTGATTCATGCCCATCATTCCAGGAAATTCCCAAAGTGGTTTCATCAATCTGTTTGATATTTTTTGGTGCGGGTGCTGTCATAATCGTTTACTAACTTTCCTTTTTATAAACCCTGAATTAATGGATCAGTTGCAAGCGGGACTAACCGAACTAACTTTTCCAGGCTAACTCAAATGAAGCGTCCACTGTATTGTCTTTAGATTGGTTGATGCTCAACTGCGCTGCCACTTGCCCTGCTAAATTATTATATGCCTGACTTGCAGTGGATTCTGCATCGCCCATGACAATTGGCACACCTGAATCTCCGCCCTCAACCACGCCCGGGATTATCGGAATTTGGCCGAGGAGTGGAATCTTAAAATTGTCAGCGAGAGTTTGACCCCCTCCTTCTTTAAAAATAGTGTGTTTCTTATCACAACCATCACAAACGAAATAACTCATATTTTCGACAATGCCCAGCAAAGGCACCTTTACCTGTTGAAACATTTTGACACCCTTATCGGCATCTATCAGGCTGACTTCCTGCGGAGTCGTAACGACGACAGCACCTGAAAGCGGAGCTTTCTGAGTCAGAGTCAACTGTACGTCGCCGGTTCCTGGAGGCAAATCAATAACTAAATAATCAAGCTCACCCCATTCGACATTCTGCAAAAACTGCTGGATGATACCGCCAAGCATGGGTCCACGAAGCATCAAAGGCTGACCCTGCTTGGTAAGAAAAGCTGCGGAAACCACTTTTAATCCATATTTTTCATGTGGGAAGAATCTGTTCTCCTCACCTACTTTTGGGGAGGTGATCGGAATACCCATCATTTGTGGAATACTGGGACCATAGATATCTGCATCCATCAAGCCTACCTTTGCGCCAGTCATGGATAGGGCAATGGCCAAGTTTGTGCTGACAGTAGATTTACCCACCCCACCCTTTCCACTTGCAACGGCAATGATATTTTTAACTCCTGGAAGAACAGGTTGACTGTGTTGAGTCGAGCGAACCACCGCTGTCATATTGACATCAACACTCTCAACACCTTCTATGGCTTGAACCTTTGTTTCACATTCAGATTTC
>JABGWU010000330.1 GCA_018645475.1 Opitutia bacterium | reverse complement strand
TAATGTTCGTGACAAAAAGAAAGTTCGGTCAATCTTGGATGATTTAAATGCCGACCTGCATAAAGTTGCCAATCGGCTTCCGGAATCCGATCGTAAATTGTTAATAGAACACTCCAAATTAGTTCAAAGAATGGATAAGGAGTACGAGGCAGGCAGCTCGCTTTCCAACCTTAGTGCACCCCCACCCGATTTACCTGAGGGAATCCGCAACCTCAACGAAAACATCCCACAACTTGGTCGCTTGCAAATTGATTTACTTGTAAATTCATTCGTCAATGACTTTGCCCGAGTTGCCACCTTGCAATACACCAAATCCGTCGGGCAGGCGAAGATGAAATGGTTGGATGTTGAAGATGCCCACCATACTCTTTCCCACGAGCCAAATAATAATAAGGATGCCTATGAAAAATTGGTTCGTATTAATACATGGTTTGCCGAGGAACTCGCTTACCTACTAAAAAAATTAGAAAACACTCCAGAACCTGGTCAAAAAGGATCTATGCTTGATCACACACTTGTCATCTGGACTAACGAACTGGGAAAGGGAAACAACCATACGCTCGATCATATTCCCTTTGTACTTGCTGGTAATGGCTTTGGATTTCGTATGGGGCGCTCGATATCCTGCGAGAATGCCCCTCATAATCGATTTCTGCTCAGCCTAGCTCATGCAGTCGGGCATCCACTTAAAACTTTCGGGAATCCAAAACTTTCGGAAGGCGGACCTCTTATTTTAAGCTAAAACAATATGAAAACTAAACTTCTTTTGTTCTTCTTTCTTCCACTTTTTATTCAGGCAGAAAATAACCATAATAAATGGGCATCCCTTTTCGACGGGAAAACAACCAAGAGTTGGACCCCTCGTGCAAAAGTTGAAAAGTTCGAAGCTATAAATGGAGAACTGCAATTGCAATCTAAGGTCAATGTATGGGTACTTAGTGATATGCAAATGACAGACTTTGAAGCCGAATGTGAAGTAAAGATCCCACTTGACTACGAAAAGTTTAACTCCGGACTCGGTTTTAGGTTAACGGGAAAGAGTGGAAAACCAAAGGGATATCAGTTCGAAATTGACCGAAACAAACCGGGTGCTGTTTATGGAATTGGCTTAGGTGGTTGGCTGTACCCGAGAAAAGAACAAGAAGTTGAGTACAAACTTCGTTCCAAAAATCTTTTTAAACTAACTGAGTGGAACCATGTGCGGGTTATTTGTGCAGGTTCGAGTATCAAGACTTTCCTTAATCATAAACTTATAGCTAAATTTAAAGATAGTCAGTCAATGTCTGGACACTTTGGAATTCAACATCACGGCAAAGGGGGAATGGTCGCCTTCCGCAAAATTCGTGCCCGAGAAGTAAAATAAAAAGGATTCTTGCCCCTCTCAGTTTGCTCAAATAATCATTCATCATGAATCCACAACCCGGTTGTTTACCTTTTTCTATTGGATTAGCCATAATGTCTATTCTACTTTCTTATTCATTTGGATGCTCCAGTGAGAGTATACAAAACGAGCGAGATGAAAACTCTTCTTCCCTCGCAAATTATCCCCTAGATTATTGTGTGGTTTCAGGAAATGACTTTGACGAAGAAGGTTCAAGAATGATTCCCCACTTATATACACACGAAGGACAGACAATTAAATTTTGTTGCAAGCCCTGTCTGCCCAAATTCAAGAAAGATCCAGCCAAATACATGGCCATTATAAAGGAAGAAATAGAAGACCTTGAAAAGGAACCTTCCAGTTAATTCCTAATCATTTCTCGTGCATTGATTGCCACCAACTTTTTTTAGGTGGATTACGAATACTTTTTTGGGCAGTTTCTGAAAGTCCGCTTGTAGGTAACCAAGACTCAACTGAATCCTTATCCTGTCGATACCATTCCTGTCCGACTTTTTTGATGGTCGATTGCTGAAGCTTTTCATCGGATATGGAAATTGCCCACTCCATAGCTGCTCCACCATCCTTAGTAGATACTGTGGATGCGTAAGCGGCTAGTGCAGAATCAAGCTTAGGTCCTGACTCTCTTTCATTAAGCCAATCCCCTGCCGCCAGAGGATCCTGCTTTGCCCAGTTTGAAATCGAACTTTTAATTCCAACTTCCTGAGATTTTCCATCCGGTAAATTTGAGAAAAAATCTATTGAACTTTCGGGATCTGTCTCACTCCATTTCCTTCCCAAATTTTCAAATGCCTTGGCAGAATATTTTTCATTGGCATGAGTTTCAAGCCATTCCGCAACTTCTTCAGGTCGATCACGGGCAAAACTTCGACTCAAATTCATAAAGGCACCTTCTTTCAATTTTGGGTCAGGTAATTCCTCGGCCCAAGAGGAAGCCTGACCAAAACCACCTTCTCTATTATGGCGATCAGTGAGAATACCTACTAATTTCGCAACCTCTTCTCCTCCCTTAAGGTTCATTACATAGGCAGTTGCTCCCTCCAGGTCACGATTTGCCCAGCCTTTGACTAGGCCAAAATTATACAGCTTTGCCATCCCTGCGTTCTCTGGGTCTTCAACCCATGCTCTGGCCGATTCAGGGTCACGATTCGCCCACCCCTCCAAAACTCCTGATGTTGCGAATCCTGCCCCAATGCCGGATGCCCTCGTTTTACAATAATCGATCGCTGCAAGCGGGTCGAATTGAGACCAGGAATAAAGTAACATTTTATATTCCTGCATATTTTCAAAACCCATGGGCAGAGATTCAAAAGCTTTCAATGCCTGACCAATGTTATCTCGATTTAAATTTTCAAAAGCACGGGCAAACGCAGCTGAACGCTTAATTGGATTAGTTTCCAATTGTGCAGACAGTAACATTTGCTCAAGGGATGTGTGGGAAGTCAATTTTTCTTCTTCCTCTTCCTCCTCCTCGTTTACTTGAACATCCCGATCACGATCAAAGGATTTTGTGCTTGGATTATTGTTTTTCGATTGGAGTTCTACGGATGGCTTTGGGGGCAATTCTTCAGATGCGATCTCTTGATTATCAATTGAAGATTTGGGAAGTCCCAAATAATAACCAAACAAGAAAAGGGCGGCACCCACCAAGAGGAGAAATACTCCTGACAATTTTTTTGAACTTTTCGATTCCATAATTACAAAATAATTTCAACACTCTAATATTACAACGACCATTAAGAGAAAGTTACAAAATATTCTATTTAATTTTTGTAATTTTACCATACAGGTGACCACCGACTTTACCATGACTCCATGTACCAGCATATTTATTTCCATCAATCACAACATGAGCACTAAAAGTTCCCAAACCAGGAATATTCACTTCATCCATAGTGATGACCGGTAAATCACCAAGCCACTTAACCGGTAGTGGCATTGGTAAAGTAACATCCTTGTCACCATATTTAATACGGGCTGTAAAAATCCATAAATCGTCATCCCCAAACTTTTGGACATTTTGTACTTCATACATTTCTTTAGAAGGTGGACGGGCTGAACCGTCGACCGTAAAATAACCGCTAAAGCGGACACCTTGCATCGATTTTCTGAAATTTTCAAATAAGATGTCACGATTTTGCGTTTCCCCTGATGCAAAAGTAAATATTCCTAAAATTGAACCAACGAGTATTGTCAGAGTGCTTAAAAGATTCATACCTACATGAAATTACCTTGGGTCGTTGTTGCAAACCCGAAAGGCTCACCGGATTTAAAATTTATTACCCGCCCTTACTTAAAAAGGATTAATATTAAGTACGATTTTATAATCGCATTAACAAAAATTAATCTACAAGTTTGTTTTAAACTGAGTAAAAAATTTGTAAGAAAAATAATAATTATAACATAGCTATTATATGATTAATAAAATCCAATCTCCCTTTTATTTTGTAATAATTATCAATTTATTTTCGGGCCTCTTATTTGCACAAATTGAAAATCAAGCTACTCCAATCGAAAATATATCAGTTGCAAACGGATTCGATGTCGAATTACTCTTCACTGTTCCCAAAGAAGAGCTTGGTTCATGGGTCAATCTTTGCGTGGATAATAAAAATCGCATCATTGCAAGTGATCAATTTGGTGGACTCTATCGTTTTGAGGTCCCAGCTAAGGGAAAAACACTCAAAGAAAGTGATATCGAAAAGATCCCTGTCGATATACGGGCAGCAAATGGTCTCCTTTGGGCATTTGATAGCCTATATGTTGCCGTCAATGATTATGAAAAAAAGATGGAGAGTGGAGTTTATAGGCTCACGGACTCCAACGGAGACGACCAACTTGATAAGGTTGAAAAACTGCGGGGGATGCAGGCACGC
>JABGWU010000329.1 GCA_018645475.1 Opitutia bacterium | reverse complement strand
GGAATGTGCCCAGTGCCACAGTCATAAATACGATCCCTTCTCGCAGGAGGAATTTTTTCAAATGTTTGCGTTCTTCAATAACACTCCCCTGGAAGTGGAGAATAAAAGCGGTAAGGGAGTATCCTATGATTTTTGGGGACCGAAGATGGATCTTCCTCTTCCAACTGATAAGCAAAAGCAGCGGGATTCTTTGAATGCTGAGCTTGAGGTTAGAAAAGAGGAACTTGCTATTCTAGACAAGGAAGCGAAGCGGAATTATAAGGAGTGGACTCAACAAAAATTGGCAGTAAGAAAAGAGAAGGAACCCGAGTGGCAGGTACTCACTCCTACCAAGGCTTTTTCGGATGGCGGGGAAAATTTGCGAATCGCAAAGGATAGAAGCCTGTTGGCGGAAGGAAAGTCCGGAGACAAATCAACTTATCAAATCGAAGTGTCCGTGCCTGCCGGTACCTATAAATCTATTCAAATGGAAACCATGCTTCACAAATCCATGAAGCAAAATGGACCGGGACGAAACACAACTAATTCAAATCCCAATTTCGTACTCACGGAAATGATTATCAAGTTGGAGGGTTTGTCGAAACCGTTAGATTTTGGGCAGGTGGTGGCAGATTTTAATCAGGCTGGATTTTTACCTGAGCAATTATTTGATGGAAATTTGAATACGCGTAACGGCTGGGCGATTTCACCCGAGTTTGGAAAAGCACACTGGGTTCAGGCGGAATTTGCTGAGCCACTTGTACTGAGTGAGGATTCCAAGTTACATATAGAAATGAAACATCTATACGGGGGAGGGCGCAATGTGGGCCGTCCACGTTTCTCTCTTTCCACTGATGGAGTGAAGAAAAGTAAAGCGGACAAAAATAGACTGCATGAATTATTGGCGAAGGAGAAAAGGAATGGAAAAGAAGAGAAGGAATTGCGAGCGATCTTTGATCAGGAAAACCCAAAACTTTTGGCTCTCCAAAAGAAAGTCGAGGGTCTTGAGAAATCACTAAAGAAAGTTACTCCACCCACCACACTGGTGATGGTGGAAATGGATGAAAAACGGGACACCCATGTCATGGCCCGTGGAAGTTATTTATCCCCTAAGCAAAAGGTGGAAGCTGATGTACCCCAAGTGCTCAATGACTGGAATCCTGAATGGCCAAAGAACCGTCTTGGATTGGCCAAGTGGTTAGTCGATCCTGAAAATCCTTTGACTGCTCGGGTGGTTGTGAATCGTTGGTGGGGCCAGTTCTTTGGTTCCGGTATCGTTTCCACGGAAGAGGATTTTGGATCCCAGAGCGAACCTTCGACTCATCCTGGGTTATTGGATTGGTTGGCCGTTGAATTTATGGAAAAGGGATGGTCGATGAAGCATATTCATAAACTGATCGCACTCAGTGGTACCTACGGACAAAGCTCAAAGGTCACCGCCTCGATGCTTGAGCGAGATGCCAATAACCGTTTCTTTCTTCGTGGCCCCCGTTTTCGAATGACTGCGGAAATGATTCGTGATAATGGCTTACAGGTTGCGGGTTTACTTAGTGATAAAATGGGAGGTCCTCCTATTTATCCTCCCCAGCCGGATGGATTGTGGAGGCAGACTGGGCGTAATGAACCCAAGTACATTGCCGCTAAGACGGAGGACCGTTTTCGACGTGGAATTTATGTAATTTGGAGAAGAGCGGCTCCTTTTGCTAGTTTTGTAAATTTTGATGGTCCAGACCGAGCTTCCTGTCATCCCAAGCGTAGCCGTACCAATACTCCCTTGCAGGCACTTACTTTACTGAACGATCAGGCATATGTGGAAATGGCTCTCGGCTTTGCGGTATCGATTTTGGAAAAAACAGAGGGGCAGTCCGATAAGGATCGAGTCATCCATGCCGTCCGCCGTGCCTTGTCCCGTGATCCATCTGCCCGCGAAATCGAAGTCCTGCTTAGTCTATTAAATGAACAGAGTGAAAGACTGAAGTCTGACTCGTTGATCACCAAGTCCTTGCTCTCCCAGGCTCCCCAAATTGAGGTCTCCGAGAAATTGGACTCTGACGAAGTGGGTGCCTGGTTCTTCGTAGCCAATGCTCTGCTCAATCTCGACGAAACCATTACCAAAGGATGAATACGCACCCAGTTGATCAATATCTTCGTACGCTTACCCGCCGTCAGCTTTTCCAAAGGGTAGGATTGGGTGTGGGTGGATTCGCTCTTGCCAATTTGCTGAACAACGATCTATCGGCCGCTCCACAAAATCCATTCTCCCACTTTGCTCCTAAGGCAAAGAATGTTATTTATTTCCATTTGGTTGGGGCACCCTCCCATCTTGATCTTTTTGACTATAAACCGGAACTCCAGAAAAGAAATGGGGAGCTCTGCCCCAAGGAAATGTTCGAGGGAAAACAGCTCGCATTTATACGTTCCCGTCCGAGCCTGCTCGGTACATCCCAGGATTCCAAATTTGAATTTAAAAAATGTGGAAAATCCGGCATTCAGATTTCTAATTTACTCCCTCATCTGCAGACCGTGGCGGATGATATGTGCTTTATCCGCACGCTGCATACTGAGCAGTTCAATCATGCACCCGCTCAGATGTTTATGCAGACGGGATTTGAGCGGTTCGGCCGGCCCAGCCTTGGGGCGTGGACGAATTATGGGATTGGATCACCCAATAAAGACCTTCCTGGATTTGTGGTCATGGTCACCGGACAATATCCCGGAGCGGGAAACAGTGTGTTTGGTAGTGGTTTTCTTCCATCCGTTTATCAGGGGATTGAATTTCGCGGGAAAGGAGACCCCGTTCTCTTTCTATCCAACCCCAAGGGAGTCGATGCAACCGCCCGTAGGAAAGTCATCTCTGCGGTGAATCAATTAAATGAGATGCAACTCGATGGGGTGGGGGATCCCGAGATCGCCACCCGGATCAGCCAGTATGAGATGGCTTATCGTATGCAGACGAGTGTTCCGGAACTGAAAGATATCTCCAGGGAATCACAGACTACGCTTGATGCATACG
>JABGWU010000328.1 GCA_018645475.1 Opitutia bacterium | reverse complement strand
CACTCAGGCGGCAAATGCAAATGATTGGGACTTAGTTGCTGTCGATCTGACAAAGGCAAATAATCATGTGCATACAGACGCGGACTTCTGGCAGTCTGTAACCATACCCGACCCTGATGCGGGATCGGCATACTGGGAGCAATTACAGGAAACTGTCATACAAAGTTCTCAAGCATTAGGAACAATCGATATGACCGTGTCACTAGCAAGTTCGAATTTTGGGGTCACACTCTCTGATCCTATTGGTACAGGACTAGGCAATTTTTTCATCGGAGAAGGTGAAGGGGCAGTTCGAATAGATTACAATATAAATAACGACACCGTTGCTAATTTAGTCGATCGAGTAAATGCTTCGGATGCAAATGTTCATATGTATTACGACCCCGTAAGCGATCGCTTTGTTGTTCGAAACAAAGAAGCAGGTTCTGTGGGTATCACCCTTCATCAATCGGGGGATTGGGATGCTTTATCCGCAAACACAGGGAACGGTAACATTCTTAATGCCATGGGGCTAGCTGCACCTGCATTAAATTTAACAAACCCTGCATCTTCAGTCTACAATGATTATAACGCGGGAAACCACGGCACTTATGCAAATGGCACTTATGTAAGTCTCGGTGGCGTGGGTAGTGATCCAACAACATACTGGCAGGCACTACAGAATACGATTACGGAAGCACCTTCAACTGCCAGCATTCAGTGGCGACAAGTAATACCCAGCGTGGGTAGATCAATGGTAGATGAGCTAGGAGAAAACTCTACTGTTAAAGTCAACCAGGGTGATTTAATTTACAGTAACAAAACAGTTTTTACTGACGCAGAACACGGATATGAAGGGATCACTTTTGATATCTCCCAGGCGGCAGTTAACGACTCGGCCTCTTTCGTTGTGGCTAAGGATTCCTCGCAAGCAAAAGCAGCAATCGATAAACTTGTGGAAGAATTTAACGATGCCCAGGATTATATAAAAAGCTTAACATCAGTGACTAATGACGGAGAAAATGTTTCTGCAGGGAAATTCTCTAGCAATATTGAAATTAGTAGGTTAGGAAGCCAATTAAGGAAGGTTATATTTGGAGACTCGACCCCGCACTCCGAGAGTGGGACTACGGGAGACGGCTCGAATCTTATAATCAATTCGAGAGATAATGTAAGTACTGAATTGATAGCTATTGCAACAGAACTTAATTTTGATTCCAATAATGACGGTTACATTGTCAAAGTTCTAAATGACAATTCATCAGGGAACCCTAAGTATTGGGAGTTTACCAAAGGGGCAGGTGGTGCAGGAGAATGGACTGCGACAGATCCAACTTACTCGAGTTTCAGGTTGTCAAATATCGGCCTCGATTTTGGAATTGGTTCAGATCGAATCATGGTTAAGAATTCTGCACTGCTCCTACAAGAACTTGAAAAGAACCCAGAAAAAGTAAAAGCCTTATTTGCCGATGTTCAAGTTGAAGCTACAAAAACTGCAGAAACTGCAGATTTATTAAGCACACCAAAAACACTTAATAATAATGATGCAAATAGCCCGACAGGAACAAATGCCGTAGTAGGTGACACGATAGCTAACTCCGCTGCTTACGACGCAAATACATCTTCCTACAGATCCTACCAGGGTATTGCTAGTGCGATTGATGAATTTATTAGTGCATTTTTATCAGGCGATTCAGACTCCGGATACAAGGGTGCTTACAATACACATATCGAGAGTATTCGCAGTCAGAATAGGCGTATTGATGAGCGAATTGAAGATATGGAAAGATACCTTGAGCAACGCGAAAAAACATTAAGTGATGGATTCATGAGGATGGAAGAAATGCAATCACAACTTAATACCCAACTTCAAACCCTCCAAAATTCATTCAAAAGTAAATGAGCTATTTAAGATATTTTTTCCTTTTCGCCTTATTCGTCATTGGTTTTTCATCATGCCGCAAATTCGAGCAGGAAAAAGTTGTGGCTCGTGCGGATCCATTTGTTCCCACAAATTTGTACCCAATTGAAAGACTACCCAGCTATTTCAATCGTGTGGTTGTGCTACCCTGTTATTACCCCGATGAAGATTCACACCTACTGACCTATATCGATGATATCTTCCAACAGGAATTAGCACAGGAAAGGATATTTGAAACGATTCGAATTGAAACTAAGCAAATGAAAAGGGTATTTGGAGTGGAAAGGGTGTCATCTGCAGGTGAATTACCTGAAAACTTCCTCCGCAAACTTGAAGATATGACCAATGCAAATGGCGTACTATTCGTGGATTTAAACTCTTACAGGCCATATCGCCCAATGTCTATAGGGGTTCGGGCAAAACTTGTAGATATTAAAACAGGGGAGTTTATGTGGGCAATCGATGAAACTTTTGATGCCGGGCATGCCAGTATCATTGTTGGTTCAAGCCAGTTTCAAGAAAAAGCACAAGTGCGTGCACTCTCTGCAAAAACATCTGGTAGTGTTTTACATTCACCTCGTATATTTGCAAAATATGTTGCTTCCACAACCTTCTCAACATTACCTTTAAGGTGATTAAAAAAAGGGGTTGCATTATTACACAAATTGGCGCAATATTAGCTTAGTTTATCTTTATGGATGCAATATCTAACAGTGAGGCAAATCGAATCAGTCGGGCTTATTCCAAGTCCGTACATAGCCCTCCCATTGCATCTGACAAAGCAAATATCGCACATTCAAAGGTACAACTTACAGACCTTTCAGATTTAGCTAGCCGTGCGGCGAACTCTGGTGACGAAATTAGACCTGAAGCTATTGAACGGGCAAAAGCCCTTCTTTCTGACCCCAATTGGCTAAATGATGATGCCATTGAAGGTTTAGCTGAAAAACTTCTGACCACCGAAGATTTTACAGGTTAAATTTCCCGAGCCACAGTTATGCAATACGATAAAATAGCGAAATCCTATAAAGCCCAGTCCGTTCAAACGGCTAGCCCGGGTAAATTAGTCTTGATGCTTTTTGATGGTTGTCTTCGATTTACAACTGCTGCCAAGCGTGCATTTAGTGAAGAGGAATTTACTAAGCGTAACGAAGATGTGAATAATAACCTCATTCGTGCTCAAAATATTGTAACCGAATTACAATCTTCTTTGGATATGTCAGTACCCGGCGAATTGCCCGGAACTCTTTATCGTCTTTACGACTATGTAATGCATCAACTACAACAGGCTAACCTTAAGAAAGAACCTGATTCAATTGATGAGGCTGAAAAAGTCATTACTGAACTCAGAGATGCGTGGTCCGAAATGCTCGCCCAAAATCCGGAGAATGAAATATCTGGAGATGGTCAGCCTGGCTCTCTATCTTTAAAAGCTTAAACCTGGAAATCATCCTGCTTTGAGCGAAGAGCCCAAAGAGTTCACTTTTTTTCTCCAATCCTTGGAAACCCATGAAAATCTTCTTCATGCTGAAACCCAAGCAATCGCAGCGAAACATTTGGATACAATTCAGTCCATCCTTGGTAAAAAAGAAGACAGTTTAAAACTTCTACTTCAAGCTAAAGATAATATTGGATTTGATCCGCGATCCAATGAAAAAGCGGATGAGTTAATAGATCGTGTATTGGAACTTCAAAAAAGAAATGCAGATTCATTTCGGAAGCTCGTGGAACATCAAAATGAGAAAAAGAATTCGAACGAGAGTTCAAAAGTAAATCCAATTAAGCAAAGACTCAAAAAAGCTTACGAAAATAATACTTTTAATCAAAATACCCGATTGGATTTTTAATTGAGCTGTAATTTATCTTCAATTGGATCGGCATTGCACTTGCCCGCATTCATGATTTTGATAGTTTTATCCTTTCTATTATGAACAAGCGTAATTTATTTGAAAAGGTTTGGGATGCACACACTGTTGGACAATTAGACAACGGGCAAACCCAACTTTTTGTCGGTCGTCATCTTATTCACGAGGTAACCAGTCCACAGGCATTTGGTATGTTGCGCGAGAAAAACCTCCCTGTGCGATACCCAGAGAGAACTTTTGCCACGGTAGATCATATTGTCCCAACTAACGAAACTCAGGAACCATATTCTGATCCATTAGCGGATGCTATGATTAAAGAGTTACGTAAGAACTGCCTGGACTTTGATGTCACTTTTTTTGATGTGGATACAGGCAAGCAAGGCATTGTTCATGTGGTTGGTCCTGAACAAGGCTTAACTCAACCAGGAATGACCATTGCATGCGGGGACTCACACACCTCGACACATGGTGCTTTTGGGGCCATTGCGTTTGGTATTGGAACAAGCCAAGTGCGCGACTTGCTTGCAACGCAAACCATGGCCCTTGGTAAATTAAAGGTCAGACGAATTGAAGTTAATGGTGCATTAAACCCAGGTATTTTTGCAAAAGATGTCATTTTACACATAATCAAACTTCTTGGGGTTAATGGTGGAACTGGATTTGCCTACGAGTACGCAGGCGATGTTTTTGATTCTTTCTCTATGGAAGAAAGGATGACCGCCTGCAACATGTCAATCGAGGGCGGGGCTAGAGTGGGGTATGTAAATCCGGACGAGAAAACATTCGAATATCTTGAAGGAAAACCTTATTCACCCACCAATGAAGATTGGGATAAATCAGTTTCTAGTTGGGGATCTTTTGCTTCGGATGAAGGATGTCATTACGACGATATTGTAAAAATCGATGCGTCCGAAATTGGTCCAACCGTAACATGGGGAATTAATCCGAGTCAGGCTATAGGAATT
>JABGWU010000327.1 GCA_018645475.1 Opitutia bacterium | reverse complement strand
GTAATGATCTGTCCCAAGACCAAATAAAAAGTTTTTTGATAGAGTCGCTTCTAGAGCATCTTTCCAAAGAACAATTCTTCTACCACTTCCTCCAGATGCTTCGCTTATTTCAGTAATACTTTTTAGTTCAATCGCCTCCTTTGACGGTAATTTCTGCGGGGTTGTCAATTCTTTCGTAAAAGCTCCTTTTTTCCAATAATCAGAAGTGACCAAATAAAGCGGAAGGGCTAAAGCGAGTAAAATAAATGAACTAGCTATCCAGAGAGAGCTCTTTTGCTTTCCCTTAACTTTTTTCTTAAAAAAAATGGTAACAATAAAAACTGCACCTGTCAGAAAACACCCACCAATTAAACCGACCCATGCACCTCGTGCAAGAGATAGTGAAAGTGCAGGCAAGAAAATCAGGAGTAAAGTACTCAGCAGCAGTCCTTTTATGAATTTTGATTTTACATAGAAAAAAAGCCCAAGTGCAAGGGGGAGGAGAGGAGCATGATATTCAGCAGCAAAATTTTGATTATAAATTAAACCTCCATATCCTAAGCGAGTTAATCGATGGCTCCAGTCCGTCCATTGGTAATGTTGGTCCATTACCACTAAGCAAGAAAAAAGCCCACCGAGTACAATAAGGATGGTGAATCTGGTCAGCCGGACGGTCGACCATTTTATTTGAAGAAGGCTAAATACAAGAAGAATTGGTAACAAATACCAAATGAAACTGGAAATAAAAGCTCTTTCAAAATTATGAGCTGTCAGTGTGGAAATTAAAATGCTGGCAATAAAAATAGATGCAAAAAGATAGACCGGTTTGCTTGCTTGGTTAAATTTTCCTGCGAGTTGAACACGTATCCAAACAATGCCAATCATAATCGAGGCAAAAAGAATAAAAATACAAAATTTTAGTTCTGCATTAACCATACGAATTGGGATGAATCCTTTAACCCATTCGTCTTGTTTTAGCTCAATAAAAAAAAGAGGGGGAATTATAAATAAAACTGATGAGAGAGTATAGAGGATCCAATTCGTTAATTTAAAGGGAAATCTATCGGTTTCTAGTTCCTCTGTCTGAGGTTCTGAATTATTTTTTTCCAAACTAATACCTCTTCATGTGCTATCAATTTAAGAAATGCCGTTATATTCTAAAACTATTTTTCTAATAGTTTTGTTGAATAATTATAGTAGTAAGGTGTTCCCTTACGAACTGTCATGAAATAAATCCATTCGCCGATATTTGCTTGAAAGAGGAAGGGGTATTGTTCCTTTGTTGACCAAATCCATTCCCGGTTTGGCGACCATGCCCAGATTCCATTGAGCGGATCAGCGGAGAGGTAAAGCCAGCCATGTGCTGAGTGGTAAATCCATCCATTTTCAAAATCTTTAAAGGTTCCAAACCATGAGTTTTCTAACCATCCACCTGCCAGTTCAGTTGATTCAGAAGCAAGAAAATTCAGTGCCTTTTGATGTGGACTCTGTTTAGTTGGATCAGTTTCCTTACTTGGAGAAATCTTAAGAATTCTCCCGTAAGTAGTGCCTGTTTCGTTTTCTGCAAATGCTCGAAAGTATTGATTTTGACTAATTGAGGCTATGACAGACGCAGAAAAATTTCCATCCGGATTTAACTGTCCGACTATTTTTTGGGTTGAATTAAGTTTTGGGTCTAGTGTCGCACTTGAGGAAATAAGAAATCCCACATTTAATTGAGTTGAGGAAGCGGCATCAATCGACTGCATTACTCGACCTGTGAGAATGAATTGTTCATTACTGTGAGAGAAACCAAGAGTTTCCACAAAGGATTTCAAGATACTTTGGACGGGTTTAGGATTCTTAGAAGTTAAGAATTCTTCCGCCTGAGATTTGGAAAGAAAGAGATAGCTTTTGCCGATTAGTGATGTTGCAGGAATGGTATAATAATTAGAGGTAACCATTCCATTTACGACCGATTCTATATCGTAGTATATCGGGAAAGAATTCACTGAGTTCCATACATATTGCCCACTAGAATTGATCAGATATGGAGTCCCGAAGTCTTGTGTGCTTGGACTAAATCGTTCTAAAGCTCCATCGGTACCATATGCATAATTTTGTGAGTTATACCCAGTTCTAATTTGCCAGATTCCCTGCGTTTGAAAAACTGTCCATACAGTTAATCCAGACAAATCTCGATACCTGTATTTTCCATTTAATTGATCGACAACGATTTGTCCATTGGTAGCTCTAAGAATTACAGTTGGTTGAACGGTAGGATCTTGATAATTACCGTCACTAGATTGGTAACCATCAGAAGGTGAGGAATAGCCACTACCTGGGGAAGTGTATCCTTCTCCTGGGCTCTGAAAGCCGTTGCCACTCGACTGATAGCCATCGCTTGGGGACTGATATCCGTTCATAGGAGATTGGTATCCACCTCCCGGTGAACCATAACTACCACCCGGGGTTTGATAGTGCCCTCCACCGGACTGATAATTTCCTCCACCCGATTGGTAATTACCACCGGAAGATTGATAGTTTATAGAAACCGACTGAGTGATAGGTGGGTTGTGCATATTACCATTCTGATCAAGCAGGACGACATTGATCTGCCTTTGCCCGTAAGACTGTCCGTTAAAAATATCATTTCGGTTGGTTGTGCCAACTACCTGGGTACCTCCATGTGGAGAACCATAGTTGGGGAAACCAGAATCAATCTTGTATGCCCATGTGGGAGTCTGGTATCCACCTCCGTTTGACTGGTAAGTAATGTGAACGGATAAATTGTCATTACTCGAAGTAACGAGTGAGCCATTACCCGGTGCTTGAATGGCGATGGTATCACCTGCCGGTGTTTGATATTGCCCTCCACCGGACTGATAATTACCTCCACCGGATTGGTAATTACCCCCGGAAGATTGAT
>JABGWU010000326.1 GCA_018645475.1 Opitutia bacterium | reverse complement strand
GGAGTAAGGGAATGTACTTTGTCGTTTGCCCTAAGTTCATAACGCTTTCCATCCACCTGAACGGATCCGATACTAAAGTTTACTGGGGCTGCTCCCGATTTCTGTGAGTCAGATGAACCGGCAGAACTTCGCCGCAAAAGCGCTTTGATCCGAGCCAATAATTCACGAACGGAAAAAGGCTTGGTCACGTAATCATCGGTGCCCATTTCAAAACCGAGCACCTTGTCGATTTCTTCGCTCTTGGCCGTAAGCATGAGGATGGGAACTTCCGAGCCGGTCGCCCGGACTTCCCGGGCTACCTCGTAGCCACTTTTTTCCGGCATCATTAAATCGAGGATAAGAAGATCCCATTTTTCCTGTCGGAACTGGAATATAGCCGCTGCCCCATCTCCGACTCCATGGGCTTCGTGCCCATCCATTTCCAAAGCATCAAGCAAACCTGAACGGATATTCACATCATCTTCGGCAATCAGTATTCTTTTTTTCATGTTTCTTTTGCTATGGGGAATACAATACGAAAACAAGTGCCTGTGGGATGGTTCGGTTCACAAGCAATCGTTCCCTCCATATCCTCGACCAGTTTTTGTGCAATGCTTAATCCAATTCCACAACCCGGCTTGGTGGAAGTAAGAGCATCATCCACACGATGAAAGGTTTCGAAAATCTTTTCCCTTTGTTCAGCAGGAATTCCGGGTCCGTGGTCAGCAACCTCGAGGGTGATGGACTGCTTATCCTTGAACAGACGGACTCCCGCAAATTTCCCATCACTTGCATATTTCACGAGGTTATCCAGCAAGTTTAATAGAATCTGCTCAAGGGCATCGGGGTCCAATTTAGCCAACCCATTTCGCGATTCATCCGCCCATTCAACCATGAGATCGTTTCTCTCCAGTCTTGGAGTTTGAGTTTCGATAATTCCTGCAACCACTGAACCCACTTCCACCTGCTCCCAGTTATAAGTTTTCTCTCCTCTTTCAAGCCTACCAAAGTCCAAAACATTATTGACCAAGCGGGTAAGTCTCTGGCTTTCCGAAATGATCGTTTGCAGGTATCCTTTGCGCTTTTTCTCATCTTTCACCATATCGTCGCCAAGCATTTCTCCATACATACGAATGGTGGTGAGTGGCGTTTTCAATTCGTGGGAAACATTAGAAACAAAAGTGGTTTTTCTGACCGCCTCCAAACTGTTTCTCCTGACTTGTATCAAGAGCACTGAACCTCCCAAAAGAAATGCAGCCACCAGAATAAGCGAGATAATGGCACTGAATGCAAGATAACCTCCACGCTCAGGACTAAATGAAATACCCAAAACTGAAGACATGCTTCCTAACTTTGCAATCTGTTCATCCGGGAGTTCAGTGGGAGGAAGTACAACTTCTGGAGGCAAGACTCTCCTTGCATCAAGATTCCAACCAGGCAGCTCCTCACCAACAGGAACGGAAACCTTTACAAATCTTTCATCATCCAAAGGCATCTCGCCAACAGAACATACTTGAATTTCCTGATCGTCTTTTAACACAAATGATTCACCCTCAACCAAATTTTCGGGAAATCCACTTTTAAGGCTTTTGATCACTTCCTCAGCCTGAAGTTCCAGACCCAAAGTCTTTACTGGGTTTGACTGTCTCCATGCCAACCAAACGGGAGAATCCTCTTTTCTGTCATAGCTCAAGCCCTCCCTTGATTCGAATTGAACTTCATCAATGGAAGAAGCCTGCTGCACCTCTTCTAATTCTTCCATTACATCAAGCTCCTGAATATCATTTCTTACTTCCTCACGTAGTTGCTTCCTCTGCACTTTGCTTGAACGGAAATTATCCAAGCCCTTTGCCCATGAAGATTTTTTTGATTCTCCTATACTCTGTTGCAGGTTTAAATCTGCTATATTTTGGCTCAGAAATGACTGGGCCTCACGATAATTCTCCACCTGCGAATCGGCCTTCTGTGAAATGGGTGCCTGCTGTTTTGCCATAGGGGCATTGATTTGAGAATAAAGGGCTTCGGAATTTGTTCGCTGGCGTGCCAATGCATCCAATGCCTCACTTTGGTCAGTTGAAGATGCCTGCTCCACAACCAATAATTCTTTGCTTACGATTGAAGCAGACTTACTTAGAGAAGGGGGTGCACCTGAATCCTTGTTTTCTTTTCTTTCATCATCACGAGTTACTTGGGCCAAAGAATCAGCTTCTAAAGTATCAGCAAATTCTTTTTTGGCCTTTTCTGTTTTCTGCAAAGCAAAACCATCATCTTCTTTCTTCGCTGCTAGTTTTCGATTTTTAATATTTTTGGAGTGAGTCAACTCTTCGCCCTCTCCCCACACAAATCCATTGGCCACCCAGCGGTTTGAATTGGACCAAGCGACTAGTTCATCCTGCCCAGATTCCTCCTCAATTGCACTTAATCCCAACATTAAACCTTCCTTCAACTCAGACATAATTAAATCAATATTGTCCGCCACCGTTCTTGCCCGGATAGCAAGAGAGTCTTCTGCCGCTTTTTCAGCATACTTCGCCATTTCCCGGGACTGCTTGGCCATTTCGTGGTAAAGTTTTGCCCGGCTCGTCGCTTCGTCTGCCATAACACGGGACTGTTCGGCATTTGACCGAATCCGGTTGCCTTCCTTCTGCAATAGAAGAAAGGCAAGGATTCCGACTGAGAATGTTGCCATAACAAGTAAGCCTAGCCAAATAACAAACCGATTTAAACGCATGATTATCTAACCTGATAAACTAAACGGAGAATGGCAAGTCACAGCTCAAAGCCTAATTCCGGGATTTTGGAATTATTTTCTGCTGAGACTGTACTTGATAATTGGAAGATTTCCAAGCCTTGCGATTCTCATTGGTCAAGCCTTCAGCTTGATCAAGTTCCTCAACTTCATCTAGAAACTGGCCGTTTTTCTGACTGATCGATGAACTGTCCCAAACTCTGTTTTGAGATTCGATCTTAAAATTTAGTTTCTTAAGTTGACGAACCGCCTCCTCGTGTCTCCCCTCGTCCGCCAGTTGAATGGCTTGATCTTTGGCCTCTGCTACCTGATTGTCAACATAGGCAACAATTACATCTTCATTAACTGATTCATTAACAGCTTTCTCATCATCACTGAAAGTACATCCAATTTTGGTTTTACGGGATTGTCTTTCTTCGCCCTTAGCAGAATTAAAACTGACAGAAATATTCGCCAAGCTAAGACATTGCTCATGATTCCCTTCCGGCACCTCGATCTCAAGCAAAGCAAATTTATCCTGCCCGCCATAAAGATGTTTGATTTCAATCTCAACTTGGTTCCCCTTTATTTTACCATCCCTACCAATCAGACGTAGAGGTTTCGCATTACCCTGCACTTCAATCTTTATTACAGCATTGCGTGCTACAACACTAAGTGCATCTCCGATTTCAGCATCAAAGATGCCAGACAATTCGCTGCTAGTTTCTGCAAAATAAAGGTTTCCCTGACCTTCTTTGGCCAGCCCCGTCATTAGATCCTCGTTATATCCTCCACCGAGCCCGATCGTACTGACCGAAATATCTTCCTTTACAAAGGCTCGTCCAAGTCTAACCAGATCTGCGGTAGACGAAGGCCCTTGATTTGCCAACCCATCTGATAAAAGAACAATTCGGTTAAAGTACTCCCGCTTTAAATTTTTCCTAAGTTCAGCAGCACCCTGATTCACTCCTGCATAAAGAGCCGTACCTCCATTCGCCCGTAAATTTCTGACCAGATTTTCAAGTTTGCTCACATTTCCTGCTTTTTGAGCCGATGCGATTGATTCCGCCTGGTTGGAATAGGCAACAATTGAAATAAGGTCATTGGTTCCCAGTCGACGAATGGCTTGGATTGCAGCCTCCTTGGCCTGAGCGATTTTTTCGCCACTCATGGATCCTGAGCGATCCAGGACCAAGGCTAAATTAACGGGAGGTCTCTTGGCGACTTCACGGATAACCTCATCAGGTTCAAGACAAATTTTGACCACGGCTTTTCCTTTTTTTCCAGCGGGTAAAACATGACGGTCAAGATCAACCCGTAAATGAACATCGGGCTCAATCGGTTCTTTTTTTTTCTTTTTAGCGGATAAAATTTGAATTCCGCTTGTAATAAAAAAGACGGCGACTAGGAGAAATGATATTTTCTTCATAATATTTTTGGTTAGTGGTTTTGAATTTGAAAACCATATCTAACCATAAACCAAAAAAAATGTCGTCAAAGCCCGGTCAAATATTTGTCAAAAGAATGTCATGAAAACTTGAACTTGAAATTCACTTAATCATAAAAAACTGAAAATTTTTCCCATCAACGAACTGTTCAACAAGTCAGATAATTTCAAAAACTCCGTACCAATTAAAACTATCCAAGATAATCTGACTACACACTGACACTGATTTGATAAAGAGCTCGCTAAGGATAAAAAATTAATCAAGTTCTACTGATCATCCTCGGCATGCAGTTCAATTCGGGCATCATTGCGAAACCTTTCGAGCCATTCCGGGTCATAGGGCTCCCATTTAATTTCAATACTTCTCCATTTTGAATTTTGCCAAGTCAATGGGAATGGATCTTTCACCTCGTATTGAGTTTTCAACACACGGTATATATCCCTCCCCAAAATCTCATGTGAAAAAAAATGATGATCCACCCGACTTCCCATGTAGCTCCATTTTCCCGTTATTTTTCCAGTTGGCATCATCAAGGTCCGAAGTCTTTCTCCACTAATTTCTTCAGCAAACCATTTCGCTGGTGCCTTGGTTACGATCGCACTTTTTTGAGCAATCTTCCTCCCGCCAATCATGGAACCACCGACTAGAATAACTGGAGAAGCAGCAACAACCGAAGCACCTACCTTAGCTGACTCGGGAACGGATTTATTGGAATGGCCTCCGCATGACATGACTAACATGCAAATTAGGACAGAGGAAATTAGTTTCATGTGATTTCCGGAATAAAAAAGAAATAAATCCACATTACTTAATGAATGGAAAGATTGGGCTTTCAACATGTGACTCTTTCATCGCCGATTCCACTTTTTTAACGATCTGCGGGTGCCTGGAAGCAATATTATTTTCCTCACCGATATCCTTGGACAAATCATAGAGCTCGATCGGAGAATCTGGATCCTTGCGAACATTCAAACGAATCCCTTTCCACTTGCCCATACGGACCGCCTGCTTCCCACCCCTTTCATGAAATTCCCAATAGAGGAATTCTCTTTTCTCCTGTTCGTTCTTTTTACCCAAGAGCGTGGGTGCAAAGGAAACACCATCAAGTCCGTCCGGAACTTTCGTCCCGGATAACTCACAAAGCGTGGGCATTAAATCCCAACCTGCCGCAATATGTTCACTGATTGTACCAGACTTGATCTTACCCGGCCACCAGGCAGTGGTTGCCACCCGGATCCCCCCCTCATATAGGTCTCGTTTATATCCCTTGAGCGGTCCGTTGCTATCGAAGAAGTCAGGTTTATGTCCACCCTCTTTGTGAGGACCGTTATCCGATGTGAAAATCACCAGCGTATTATCATCGATTTTAAGTTCTTCCAGAAGATCAAGGATTCGTCCTACATCCTCATCCATATGCTCCATCATCGCCGCAAATGCCGCTACCGGGTTTGTGATTACTGACCCTCCATACTTACCGATTACTTTTTCGAACTCAGGAAACTTTTTCCTCCAGGGAGCAATCCTTTCTTCCGGGGACTGCATGGCCGCATGAGGAATGGTGAAGGGAACATAGCAAAAAAACGGGTTATCCTTGTTTGCCCGAATAAACTTCAGACACTCGTCCGCAATCAAGCTATGGGAGTAATGCTTACGATCCAGCATGACCTTCTTCCGGTCGCTCCAAACATGGGTGGGATAAAAATTGTGGGACTGTCGCTGGCAGTTGAGTCCGTAAAACCGATCAAAGCCTTGATTCATTGGGTCTCCCTCTGAACCGGGAGCACCCAGTCCCCATTTCCCGAACATGCCCGAAACATACCCCGATTGTCTCAAAACTTCAGGAATAGTCACCGCCTTCAAGGGCAACGGGTGCTGCCCCTCGGGCCTGATTTCCTTATTTCCACGAATGTAACCACGCCCGGAATGGTGCCCGGTCATCAGACTGGATCGGGAGGGAGCGCAAACGGTACTGGAGGAATAAAAATCGGTAAGCTTCATTCCCTCTTTGGCCATTCGATCCACATTCGGAGTTTTAAATTTTTTCTGACCGAAACAAGAGAAGTCTCCATACCCAGCATCGTCCACCATGATGTAGACAAAATTAGGTTTCTTGGCCAAGGCCATGCATGAAAGGAAGAGGAAACAAGTAAGATTGGTAAGGAATAATTTCATAATTCAAATGCTAAAGAAAAGATCATTTAACTGACTGGCAAAGAAAAGGTCACGCCGAAACCTATGATCTAAAAATTATATCTTTCGGCCCAACCGTTAATTATTGACCCGAAAGCCTTCTTATCTTCCATCCTATTACATGAGAACGATCTTACCTTTAGTTTTCTTAATTACCGGATTCCTCCAACTTCCTGGAAGGCCCAATATTATTCTCATCATGGCTGATGATATGGGATATTCCGACCTCGGTTGCTTTGGGGGCGAAATCCGCACGCCAATTCTTGATTCTTTGGCTAAGAGTGGAATCCGATTCACCAATTTCTACAGTGAAAACATGTGCTGGGTTTCAAGAGCATCGATGATGACAGGCATCTATCACCGAACTTCGCTTAAAGATAATGCCATTCATCCTCGCTGCCTCACTCTACCTGAGACTCTTAAAAGTAATGGTTATCAGACTGGGATGATGGGCAAATGGCACTTGGCAGGAAAATATACCAAGAATAATGGAATTGATGCCGTTTATCCCGACCAAAGGGGTTTCGATTACTTTTACGGAATTCTCGGCGGAGCGAGTAGCTTTTATGCTCCATTTGGTCTCAAAAGAAATCGAGATTCGATTGACAATGAATTTATAGAAAACAAAAAATACTATTTTACCAACGCGATTGGAGAGGAAGCGATTTCTTTTCTTAAAAAAACTCCCGAGCAAAAGCCTTTCTTTCTTTATCTGCCGTTTACTGCGGCTCATTGGCCTCTTCATGCTCCTGCCAAGGATATCGAACATTACAAAGGAGTTTTCTCGCAGGGCTGGGATCAATTGAGGGCTAAACGGTTAGAACGGATGAAAGAACTCGGAGTGATCGGCAAATCGGTCGAACTTTCTCCGCGACATCCCAAGGTTCCTTCATGGAAAGATGAAAAAAATAAAGATTGGCAGGAGAGAAGGATGGAAGTTTATGCTGCCCAGATAACCATCATGGATCAGGTGATCGGAGATGTAATCCAGCATTTAAAAAAAAATGATCAACTCAATAACACGCTCATCTTCTTCACCATAGATAATGGCGGATGTCATGTTGAATACCCACCGGAAAGAAAAGGAGATTAC
Source organism: Opitutia bacterium (assembly GCA_018645475.1). Taxonomy (GTDB): domain Bacteria; phylum Verrucomicrobiota; class Verrucomicrobiia; order Opitutales; family Seribacteraceae; genus Seribacter. The sequence goes on along the minus strand of JABGWU010000326.1, from coordinate 238 downwards.
CTACCCGAAAAAACCCGTATTGGTGAAACCATGCAGCCGGGCAATCTTCCCGACATCATGCCCGGACCTGAAATTACATATCAGAGCTACGGCTATGGTTGGGCCAATTTATCGAATACCCCTTATCGACTCTTCAAACAATATGATCATGAAGGTGGTATCCATACCCCAATGATCGTGCACTGGCCGAACAAAATTAAAAATAAGGGATCAATCAGCAACACCCTTTCCCATTTAG
>JABGWU010000325.1 GCA_018645475.1 Opitutia bacterium | reverse complement strand
GAATCAAAATGAGCAACCCCTGCATCAGAAAAGTGAAAGTAGTGGGCGAGATTACAAAATCAAAAAAGGGAACATCCTGCCAAAAATCTGCCATTCGAGCTTCATAATCAAAGCGGTTCCTATTCTGATATCCTTCTTCCCGTATGACAGGAAGTATTTTTCCAAAGTAGGTTGGAAGAATCGTAAGGAAAGAAAGGAACGATATTCCTGCCTGGCCCAGTCCTGGTAGCACCACATATAAACCAAGAACGACAATTCGTGAGACCCATGAAGCTGCACGGGGCTTAGGGACAACCAAACCCACTGCATGTGCGGTGAGGTGGTATAGAATGACCGAGCAAAAGAAAACGGAATACAATTGAATAATATTTCCCCATGGGAGTTCTCCTGCGAGTATTGCATGCCCCAAGAAGGGCAGCGTGAAGAAAAACATGTAGTATTCGCGGGCAGGTATTCCAAATATATAGCCAATTATTTTAGAAAGCGGATTCATTGGAGTCATTCGCTGATAATCAAGCAGACCGGTTTCTCTTTCTTCGGCGGTGATGGAAGCAACTCGACCTGTTCCTAGAAACATTAAATAAAACCCTTGGAGCCCGAGAAGGAAAGTAAAGGCATAGCGAGCCCCATTAACCGGAGAACTTTCTCCCTTTGTCCACTCTTTGGTTTCTGGATTAACGCTATATTTTCCTTCGGAACCATCGAGGAAAGCTGTCAGGTAAACGGTTGAGCATACGATCAGGGAAAATAGTCCTGCTGCTATTAGATGTTTCGTCCGAAGGTTTTCACGGATGCCTTTTAGGATGAGTGGGTTCATCAATTTTGATCAAATTCTGAGGTGCCTGATTCAATTTCCAAAAATAAATCCTCCACCTTTGATTTTCGGGTGGTAAATGAGGTGACCTTCAGCCCATCATCAATCATTTGTGAAAGAATTTCGGGTATTTCTTTACGATCGCCCGAATGAGTTATTTCAAATTGGCCTTTCAATTCTTGGGTTTGTTTGAGTTCTGAAAGAGTGGACCACTGGTTCACCCATTCTGCAAAATTAGGCGAAGTCTCCAAAAGTTCAACTTCGAGGGTTCTGGTCGAATTTTTACGTTGTGTGATTTCCTCAATGGATCCTGATACCACCATTTTTCCATCGCGCATAATTCCGATTTCATCACATAGATCTTGCAGTTCGGTGAGTACATGAGAGGAGACGAGAATGGTCTTTCCCTCATCTGCTAGTTTCCGGAGTAGATTGCGCATATCTATGCGGGCTTTGGGGTCAAGATTGGCTCCGGGTTCATCGAGTAGCATGACCGAAGGATCATGGACAAGAGTCTTGGCCAGAAGAGCACGTTGTTTCATTCCACGTGACAAGGATTTGCATAGTTCCCTGCGTTTGTCAGTTAGTTCGGTTTGGGCTAATGCTTTCTCCACCCTCTCTTTCCTTTCGACTATCGATTGCCCATAGGCATGGGCGAAGAGATCGCAAAATTCTTCTACCCTCAAGTCGTCATAGACCGGAGGGAAATCAGGCATGTATCCGAGCACACGCCTCGCATGCTCCGGTTGATGAAGCACAGATGTCTCACCAAGCATAATTTCCCCGTAGGTTGGTTCGATCAAAGTCGCGATGGCTTTGATCGTGGTAGTTTTCCCCGCACCATTAGGCCCGATTAGTCCAAAAACCGTACCTGGTTTTACTGAAAACGACAGGTTATCTACGGCAACAAATTCACCGTAGTGTATTTTAAGGTCTTTGACATTAATCATGAGAGGAAGGATGTATTGCAAAATAAAAAGGCGAACGGGTCAACTTTTCCTTGCCTAAAATCCATAAAACCAGACATTAGTTTATAGTATATCAACTTATTATGAAAATATCTACAATCATCCTCTCCTCCTTTTTTTTAATCTCATCCATTTTTGCGGAAAAAAAACTCTTTGATGGTAAAAGCCTTAATGGTTGGAATGGTGATCCAAAATTCTGGAGCGTCCAGGATGGAGCAATTCTTGGGCAAACCACAAAGGAGAATCCGACTAAGGGAAATACCTTTCTTATTTGGAAGAATGGAGAACTTGGCGACTTTGAACTTACACTTGATTATAAGATTGAAGCTGGAAATAGCGGAATTCAATATCGTAGCTTTGTTAAACCGGGGAAACATGATGGTTGGCGAATTGGTGGATATCAGGCGGACTTGGAAGCGGGCGACAAGTTCTCTGGTATATGTTACGGAGAAGGCTTTCGTGGAATCCTTTCCATGCGTGGTATGAAAACCACTTTAACCCTAGATTCTAAAGGTAAGCTCAAAAAAGATGTAAAAGAATTTGGTGATTCCGCCGAGATTGGCAAAACGGTTAAGAAAGGAAAATGGAACAAATATCGAATAACCGCAAAGGGTTTTCATTTTAATCATTTCATTAACGGAGTTAAGACAACCGAGTTAATTGATAACGATGAGAAAACCAGACGAAAGGACGGTTTACTCGCTTTGCAATTGCATGCCGGACCTCCAATGAAAGTGTATTTTAAGAACATTGTTCTTAAATAAGAAAAAAATCTTTAAATACACCGCTCCTTGAACCGAGTCGATTTACGCAGCGACACGGTCACCCAACCCACGGATGAAATGCGTGCGGTTATGGCAACCGCTCAGGTAGGGGATGATGTCTTTGGCGAAGATCCAACCGTTCTTGAACTGCAAAGCCGAATGGCATCTTTATTGGGGAAAGAAGCAGGATTATTTGTGCCCAGTGGAACCATGTCCAATGCGATAGCAATTCGCTGTCACACGCAACCCGGTGACGAAATTATAACTGAAGAAAATAGTCATATTTATGTTTATGAAGGAGGAGGTTATGCTGCTCTTTCGGGATGTTCCGTGGCGTTAGTTCCGAGTAAATCAGGAATCATGGATATTTCTGATGTGGAATCGAAAATTCGAAAATCTGTTCACGGGAAAAGCCATTATCCGAACGGGACTCTAGTTTGCCTCGAGAACACTGCTAATCGGGGGGGAGGAACCTGTTATCCACAAGAACAGATCGATAGAATTGTCAAGATGG
>JABGWU010000324.1 GCA_018645475.1 Opitutia bacterium | reverse complement strand
CCCTTGATTTGAATACTCATTTAGTACGGGAACCCAATGCCACTTTTTTTGTTCGGGCGAATGGAGAATCCATGATTGGAGCGGGGATACATGATGGAGACCTTTTGGTCGTTGATCGGAGTGCCCGGGTGTCGGATGGAAAAGTTGTGATTGTTGCCTTGAATGGAGAATTAACCGTTAAACGTTTTCGGAAGGAAAAAGGAAAATCCTGGCTCATGCCGGAAAATAAAAAGTTTAAACCCATTCTTTTGAGTGAAGAAGATGACACACACTTATGGGGTGTCGTGACCAGCGTTATTCATTCCTTGTGATTGCTCTTGCTGATTGTAACAATTTTTATGTTTCCTGCGAACGAGTCTTTCGCCCCGCATTACGAAATAGACCCGTAATTGTGCTTTCGAATAATGACGGCTGTGCCGTCGCCCGATCCAATGAAGCCAAAGCCCTCGGTATTCCGATGGGCGCTCCTTATCACCAAATTAAGAAACTCTGCGAGTGGAATGGAGTGACGGTATTTTCATCGAATTATGAATTATATGGAGATATGTCCCGCCGGGTGACATCGGTACTTGCCCGGTTTGCCCCTGAACTTGAAATTTATTCAATTGATGAATCCTTTCTGAACCTGAGCGGAGTAAACACTCCTCTTTTATTGAGTCAGCGGATTCGTAAAACGGTGGTCCGTTGGACCGGTATACCGATTTCGATTGGTCTTGGGAAAACCAAGACCCTGGCAAAATTGGCCAATCGTTTGGCCAAGAAAAAAAAGACCGGTTGTTTTGAGATTCGTGCCGAACAGGATGATATCTTGAAGCAGATTCCTGTTGGGGATATCTGGGGGGTGGGGCACCGTTTAAGTATTCGTTTGCAACGGGTGGGATTGAATAATGCCCTTCGTTTTGCTCAGGCTCCCTCTTCTGTTATCCGTTCAATTGGTGGAGTTACTTTGGAGCGTACCCAGCGTGAAATTACTGGTATTCCATGCCTGGAAATGGAGCAGGTTCCCCAGTCCCGTAAAAACACTTGTTCTTCCCGATCTTTTGGGCGACCTGTGGAGACTCTGGCGGAATTAGAGGAGGCAGTGGCGAACTATGCGGTCAAAGCGACCCGGAAAGTTCGTTCAGAAGGATCCCTTACCTCGGGTTTGCAGGTTTTTATCAACACCAATCGTTTTCGTGAGGACCAGGAACAGTATGCCAATTCCCGGACCCTTGCGTTTGATGAACCCACGGACGATATTATTCGGGTAGTTCAAAATGCAAAAGTCCTCCTTCGTTCTATTTACCGAAAGGGATATGCTTATAAAAAAACCGGGGTTATTCTACTTGATTTAATCCCGAAGCGAAGCCAACAAACACTGCTTTTTGAGGAACATGGAAGTCCCCGTCGCCGTGAATTTATCGATGCATTTGAGGAGGTATCCGCTCGCTATGGACAGTCTTGTGCTTTTTTGGGTGCTCAAGGGGTGAAACAAAAATGGAGCATGCGTCGGGAAATGAGAACCCCGCGTTACACAACTTGCTGGGACGATCTTGTAAAAGTTTTTTAAATACAAAAAATCTATTTAGTTTCAGTAAGATAAGTTATTGCAGTAATCATCTTATCGACTAACTCCTTACCCCCTTTGGATTTAGTTAAAGATGTTTGACCACCCGCTGCCAACTCAAGGTAATGGCTTTTAAATGCAACAAGACTTCTGATCAAAGAATATCCGACAATTTGAATTGATCGTGGAGTGTAACTCTTAGATGTAACTGAATTATCTATAAAAAAAAGAAATTTTTGTGTTTCTATGATAATTAATCTTGAATCTGTGCAAACTATCAATGCTTTTTTTCTGGAACCTATGATAATGGAAATAATTCGAATAATTGACCCTACCATTCTACTCAAAATATCTGCCGATGTGTTATAAGAGTCTCCCTCCAGTGTGCTAAAAATTCTTTCACCCTCTTTAAGTGGCATGTATTTTGTTAGTTCTTTCATGATTATATATGTTAAAAATGTGCTTAATAGTCTTTTCTGAATTCAGAAATTAGTGAGTATGTAATAAAATGCAATACAATAGTAAGTACGGAACCGAGTAATCCAAAACATATTAAATTAACAAGAAAATAGAAGAGAGAATAAGCGATCTTTGATTTAATATTTTTACAATTTAGGCAAATTATTGATGAAAATCCTATCAGGATTAATAATAAAATAAAAAGTACAAATACCCATTGTTGCCATGTAATTGAAAAATTAACCAACAGGCCAAAAAAATAACTATATGTCATAAAATTAAGTTAGAAAAACTAAATTTTTTGTCGAGATTATAAAAAAATCAACTTAAATATATAAATCTTTAAAATTGGTTACAACAAGGCTTATGTCACCCCAAAAATCTGGTTTCTTTATTTCGGTTTAGTTTTCAAATATTATATAAGAATACTTTTAAAGGAAAGGTTTTGAGCCTCTGGTTATCTTGCCCAGTCAAAGCAGGCAATTTCCTCACCATTCATTGCTACAAAATATCCACTTGCTAAAGCCGGGCCGTTCCAACAGCGGGAATCACTTAGGATTTGTTCCGAAAACACTTCTTTAAACTCAGTAGGTGTTGCTTCCACAACAGAAAGAACACCAGTGTTACCAAGAATCAGCAATTTGTCCTTAGATACAAGAATTCGCCCGTAACCATATTTTTTACCGCGCCATTTTAACTCTCCCGTTTTGGCTTCCAGGCAAACCAGCAAATTTTCACTTAGCCCGTATAGGTGACCATTCTTGAGTACTGGATTGGAAAACTTGGCTTTCAGGTTTTTGGATTTCCAGATTGTTTCGATTTGATAATTTCCATTGGTTTCTTTGGTAAAAGTCCAACATTCGGCACCTTTTCCATAGCCTGCGGCAAGGAGGATGGACTTATTTGACAAGGCAATAGGTTGGGCAATTTGAGCATTATTCAGGAAAATTTTCCAAGGTTTTTCCCATAAGGTTTTTCCATTTTTAGGATTGAGTCCGGCAATTTTTCCTTCCACCGCGGCAAGCAGATGATTTTCT
>JABGWU010000323.1 GCA_018645475.1 Opitutia bacterium | reverse complement strand
TTCTTCTTCGACATTGCCCTGAGAATTGTTTTGCCCAAGGGATATTTGGAACCTCTTTTTTTTCCGCTTTACAGTTTTTTCCTTTAGGATATTTGTTGTTTCTGAATTAACACTAGGTGCTTAGTGAATTAAGATTTACGGTATATATTTAATTCATTAACATTAACATTAATTAACTAATAAATGGATATAATAGCACTTCTACTGGATGGTTTTGTCGTCGCGTTCCAACCGCTAAACCTCGTAGTAATAATAGTCGGGGTAATTGTCGGTTTGTTCATTGGAGCCATGCCCGGTTTGGGATCTGTGAACGGAGTCGCAATTTTACTGCCAATGACTTTTCTGGTTCCACCCGCGAGTGCGATCATCTTCCTTGCAGCACTTTATTATGGGGCAATGTATGGTGGAGCAATCAGCTCAATCATGCTTGGAATTCCAGGTGCTTCCACAGCCGTGGCAACAACCTTTGACGGTCGACCTCTGGCCCTTAAAGGTAAAGCCGATAAAGCATTGATTACTGCAGCGATGGCTTCCTTCATTGGGGGTACCATTTCCATATTGCTTTTTACCGGTTTCGCTCCCATGCTTGCCAATATTGCCCTGGACTTTGGAGACCAAGAGATCTTCGCGTTGATGCTCCTTGCATTTGCAACTTTTGTTGGCCTCAGCGGAGATGATATCCCAAAAACCATATTTTCTATTTGTATCGGTTTAGTTTTTAGTGCGGTGGGCCTGGATATTATGTCGGGAGAGCCAAGACTAGTTTTTTTCGATATAATCGGGTTTATGCATGGAATCAATTTTCTAGTTTTGGCGATTGGCATCTACGGAATCGGTGAAATGATGTGGACGATCGAGAGCAATCGGGAGGACAGCGCCATGTCTAAAGCTGTAATTTCCATGAGCGGGATTATGGACAGTATACGAGACATGGGGCGCACTTGGTTTTCGTGGACAATAGGATCCCTGTTGGGATTCTTTGTCGGAATTCTTCCAGCTGCCGGCGCAACTCCAGGTTCTCTCATGGCCTATGGAGTGGCTAAAATGGCATCCAAAGAACCTGGTAATTTCGGCAAGGGAGAAGTGGCCGGAGTGGTAGCACCTGAAGCTGCCAACAACGCCGCTTCGACAGGATCACTTTTGCCTATGCTCACCCTCGGTATTCCTGGTTCTCCGACTACAGCGATTCTTTTAGGGGGAATGGTTATTTGGGGATTGACACCTGGACCACTGCTTTTCGTCGAGGAAAAGGAGTTTGTCTGGGGATTGATTGGCTCTCTTTATGTAGCAAATTTTTTCGCAGTCTTAATCAATTTGGCATTTATTCCTGTTTTCTTATGGGTCTTGAAAATGCCATTCACCATTTTGGCTCCTATAATCTTTGTCCTTTGCCTCGTCGGTGGCTACTCACCTACTCAGGACATGCATGATGTCTGGCTCATGCTGATCTTTGGAGTAGGGGCTTACCTGCTTCGTAAGCTGGATTATCCACTTGCCCCAGCAGTGCTTGCCATTGTGTTGGGACCTATTGCAGAGCCAGCGTTACGCCAATCTCTTCTTATATCAAACGGGGATTTTTCTGTTTTTTTAACCCGGCCCATTGCAGGCCCGATTACGATTATAGCAATAATTCTGTTGATCCTACCAGCTGTCAAACCCTTGAAAAGGTTTTTTTTCCCAGGAACTATCAGCAAAAAGCCCTAACTTATAAGGGCTCACTTAAAGGTCAACCTATGCCTCGAGAAAAGACAGATACCATAGGGTAGAAATCCGATTAGAAGATATAATTTAAGGATGGTGACTGGTTTAAAAAGTTTTAAAGAACCAAAGTATTGATTCTATATTCACATTATGTCACGTCTTGACGAAAGAGTATGCATCATTGACTTGTTGCAGGATCAGATGATTGTACTCTAAGCCGAAAGAGAGATTTGATTGTACATCAGATTTTGTGATTTTATTTATGCTAGTAGCTGGTTGGTACTTAGTTACAGTTAAACCGAATATCAGAGGATTAGGAAACATACTGTCCTTGTGCCATCAAGCTCCAGGCTAGTGGGTATACGTATTGATAGAGACACAAATCTTCCAGCAAAAATTCCATTACGTTTAGTCATTCATTTTCCTAGAATAATTCCAGCTGAAAGACCACTCTTTGATGCAAACTCAGATGCCATTATTTTCTTGTCGTTTACAGGACGAACTCGCTGCACTAGGATGCTGCCTCCATTGGCGGCTACTATGAAACCCGCGTCTGTTACCTGGACAACTTCCCCGGGTGTCCCAGTAACCTCGACTCTGGAGCAATCAAAAATTTTCAGCACATCGCCATTGTGAATAGTCCATGCACCCGGCTGCGGGTTGGTCCCCCGGACCAGATTGTACACCTCATCAACCGGTTGTGACCAGTCAATCTGGGTATTCTCATGCTTGCACCAAGATTCGTAAGTTGCCTGAGATTCGTCCTGCCGAATGCGCGGCGGGTTTCCGGAGCGCACAAGGTCAATGGCCTCTATGGAGGCCTCGATCCCCAAAGGATAAATTTTCTGAAAATAAAGGGTGCCGAGTGTGTCGTCCGGGCCAACTACCACCTTTTTCTGCAAGAGTATTTCGCCTTCGTCAAGGCCGTCGTTAGGCCAAAATAATGTCAGTCCCGTCTCTGTTGTGCCACTGATGAGTGCCCAATTGATGGAGCTTGGTCCGCGGTGCCTGGGTAGCAGTGACGGGTGAAAGCAGATGGAGCCGTGGGTCGGAATGTCACGGGCTGCTTCTGGTACGAAGAGCGTAACATAGACCATAACGCAGAGATCTGCACGGAACCCACGTATCTCGTCCAGAACCTCCTTGTCATTGAAGTTGGGAGGCTGGACGACTGGAAGTCTCTGCTCCAGGGCGAACTCCTTGATCGGATCCACTGGCTTACCCTCTTTGTCGGGAGCACAATAGACAGCAACGACTTCGTCCTTGCCTTTTTCCAAGACGGCTTCCAGGCAATCTTTTCCGAAGGCCTGCTGGCCCATGATGATCAGTCGCATGGCTGAAATTTCCTTCCTTTTCTGAGATAGTTAAACCGCATTTTCCTCTTTAGCGTCTGCAATCTCTGCATCACTGAGTCCGATCTCTGTCAGGACTTCATCCGTATGTTCACCCAATAGCGGTGAACGTTTAACATCTGTAGGTGAATCCGATAGTTTGATAGGGTTTCCAACCGTAAGGTATTTGCCGCGCTCCGGATGATCGACCTCGACAATGGTGCCGGTCGCTCTAAGCGAAGGCTCCTCCGCCAACTCTTTCATACTGAGAATAGGGCCGCAGGGGACGTTGAGTGGATTGAGGATGTCCATAACCTCAAACTTGGTCTTGGTCTTAGTCCACTTCTCTATTTCTTCAAAGACTTTATCAAGCTTAGGCAGACGGGCTTTCGGAGTAGACCATTCCGGATCCTCCAACCAATCCTCGTGACCTATGG
>JABGWU010000322.1 GCA_018645475.1 Opitutia bacterium | reverse complement strand
CGGGAGAGTGCCTCTAATCCTCCGCAAGCAAAGGCACCTAAAGCTCGAAAGTACTCCAACGCTCTTAATTGGATTCGGAACGAAGGTCGCTAGTTCATCAAGTCCATGTAGGAGTGAAAAAGCAGCTAGATAATCGTTTCTTCAAAAAACAAAGTTTCTCGTAAACATTTAAGGTTCGATTAATAGAAACAGGATTCTCATGCATTTCAGAATTACCGAAGTATGATGAAAAGCATCATTAATTTCCGTGCTTTCTGGATTTGCATGGCACTTATACTTTGCTTCGTTGTAGCACGCATTATCATCATCACCGCAGATATAAGCGAATTCATCAGCGAGCTCTGGAAATAGAGACGCTCTTCTCCGAAAATCTAGCGTGGCATCTACTTGATCGGATTTCCAATTCTTAGCCGAGATATAGTACCATTGGGATGATTGCGCCTAAGAAGAATTCCAGCGCCTGCTGGTACAAGTGAATCATTAATCGGTGAACTGCCTGCATCGACTCGGCGCCATCCACCTGAATTAATGATAACTTTCGGAGCACCTAGATAACCAACTCCACCATCAGTTAAAGTAATTCCAACAACAGCGCTTCCCGAAACCATGGCAATACCCTTGGCGCCATAACCGCCGCCGCCGACGAAGAGTGCATAAGCGTTGGACACATAGCCTAAACCACCTGTCCCGGTCGACCAATTTCCGGTTCCGACAATGTAATCAGAGTTACCGCTCTTGCCCTTCAGTTCGAATGAATAGGAAGAAACATTTGTTATTTCGTAGGACCCGTTTGCCGCGCTCTTGATGATGAGGCCCGAGTCAGGTCCTGCAATAGTTCCGTTTTCATCCACTTGATTTTTTGGGGAAGCAGAATCGGTTTTGCGTCCCATAACGCCCGTAATACTAACTAAAAATCCGTTTCGCAGACCGTGAGGCAACGGAGTGGTAACGACAACATTTTGGCCGACATAAGGATTTGTCATCATGGCAATTGAGCCCGATGCCAACGAGATATCCTTACTTGTTAGAGATCCCGCAACTCCAGAACCCCGCTTGGCCGTTGCTTGAGCGGGTTCCGTTACGTCTTTGTTAGTGCCATCGTGCCAATAGGTGGTCCAGACACGATTGTGAAGTATTTCCACATTGTCGGCTTCTTCGTCCGATGAGTGGGCATACCACTTATCAGTGTCGTTAAGGTCAGTAGTAATGTTTTCAGCTGCGATGAGATCGGAGAGCATCATGTCAGCTCCAAACGGATTGTTCATGAGAAAGGTGTCGTTGAAATCAGGAAGATAAGCAAAAGAGTTAACCGTAAGGGCAACACCTTCGAAAACGAGATTTACTGCAGGTGCATTATGATGAGCCAATATAAAGGCTTCATCAGGATAAATGATCGAGTCTGATGCATCCACCGCAAGTGCTCCCTTTCGACGCCAAGCTGAGCCATCATGATAAAATGCTTGATAATCAGTGGAATTACTTTCTCCCAAATAAACGTGATCGGCCGTAGTTTCATTACCCTCTTTCAGTTTAAGAGAAGGGGGACCGTAACCAAAAAGAGACCCCAAAGTCCATGCCGGCGAAATTTCGACGAGGGCATCGGGCTTTAAAATTGTACCGAGATCGAGATTGAGAGGATTCGCGAGAGTTACTTGGTTTCCCGAATTTGAAGTAATCAGAAAAAAACGACCTTCGTTAAGATCCTCTTCCACTAGACGAAGGAAATGAGGACCGCCCTCAATTTCAACTCTAGGAGCATAGGAATAGCCTTTGCCTCCGTTTGTGACTGAGATTACAGTGACTTTCGATCCGTTCACTTCGGCGACGGCAATGGCATCGACCGCATCGACCGAGGCATCTGTTCCTGAATCCGGCGGGTGGATACGAATTTCGGGTGCTTTGACGTAACCGCTACCATTCGAGTCGATGGAGATAGAAGCGACTTCTCCGTTAATCACCTCTGCTGTAGCTCGTGCTCTAGTAGTGGCAAACATGCCAGTGACAAATGGAAAAGACGGATAAGTAGGATCAAGAAGGTCAGGGAGTGTATCGAAGGTCAAGTTGTTGTCGGCTACGGAGGCAATCTGGCCGCGAAAAGCAGCTTCGCTTTTCATTCCGGCTGAAACTACTTTGTAAAAAGGAGCTTGGGCTGACCCCGCGTCCAGTTTGACTCCGAGGGCTCCGCTCAAGTCACCAACTTCGCCTGTATCCGCACCAAATGTATTTGAGGGCGAACCTGTGATAGAGATCGCTGCAACATAAAACATTTTGGAATTAAATCCTTGAACCATGTAATTACCTCTTACTACGAGATTATTAAACAACATTGACCGAATTTCCTCCCAGTGCAAAGCGAATTTTTTGGATACTCTATTACAAAATATCACATAGAAGAGAATTCGATGTGGCTTTTGGCTTAAAAAAAAGGTTTTTGAAATAGGTGCAAAAGCTATTATATCTCTTATTCTTTACTTATATATGTGTTGGCAATGGTTTGCTCTATGGTGCGGATGTTGAGTTTCCCCATTTCAAGGAACCACCTCACGAATACCAAAAGAGAACACCGAGCGACCGTTTCACAAAGCTCAAGGCCAAAATTGAGACGGGCAAGGTTCGTCTCGACCACACTAACGCCAAAGCCAATCTGGTAAGTTTGCTTCGCGCCTTGGGGATTTCTCCATTTACGCAAACCTTGGTTTTTTCTACCACAAGTCTCCAGTTGAGCCGAATCTCGACGGAAAACCCAAGAGCTATTTATTTCAATGAAGACATTTACGTCGGTTGGGTGCCCGGCGG
>JABGWU010000042.1 GCA_018645475.1 Opitutia bacterium | reverse complement strand
TCGGACTCAGGTGCCTTCGCTTCCGCTTTGGTTTCGGACTCAGGTGCCTTCGCTTCCGCTTTGGTTTCGGACTCAGGTGCCTTCTCTTTGGAAGTGACTACTTCTTCAGTTTTAACTTCAACCTCTGGAATAGATTTACCTTTTTGAGCTCGAGCAAGCCGCTTTGTTGCTTCGCGCTCAGATTTGTCCAACCATTGCTCAGGAGTAAGTCTACCCTGACGAATAAGACTCTTGGCAGTATCAGTGGGTTGAGCACCTACACCAAGCCAATGATCAATTCGCTCCATCTTCAACTTTAACTCTTCTGTTCGAGCATGTGCCTGAGGGTTATAAGTTCCTAAAACTTCAATAAACTTTCCGTCACGACGGGTTGTTGCAGGAGTAACAACCATGCGGTAAAAAGGGGCATGGCGTGCTCCGTGTCTTTGCAAGCGAATCTTGATCATAATTTACTAATTAATTGAAGGGGTCGAAAATAAGGAAAAAGAAAAATAAAAGATGATTTCCTGTGCTCTGTCAATGCAAAAGCCCGCGTTAAATAGGGTCTCAGAGCAGTCACAGTTTACTGTAATCTATTAGAAACGGACAAAGCAATCTTGTCTTTTTTCAAACGATCGTTTAAACAACACTCAATGAAAGTTCCTTCCGTCCAAAAAAGGCTCAATGGACAAAATACCAAAGCTCGTTTATTGCAAACAACAGAAATCCTGTTTGCCGCGAAAGGTGTTGCGGGAGTTACAATGAGAGGTGTCGCACAGCGAGCAAATACCAATCTTGCATCGGTTAGTTATCATTTTGGAAGCAAGGAGGCCATGGTATTGGAAATGATCAAATCTAAAATAGAACCAATTAACGCTACAAGAAGGAAAAGGCTTGCCCAAGCAAAATTAAAACATCCGGACAACCCATTAACTACAGTTCAAATATTCAGAGCCTTAATCCGTCCGGTGGGAGAGCAGGTTGAAAAAGAATTGAGAAATCAATCAGGTATTCTAGAAATTATTTCACGCAGTTTTACAGAACCTGCCAGTTTCTTAGAGAAAGTTCACAAAAGATTTTTTGGTGAATTATCACAAGTTTTTATGAACGAACTCAAATTTGCTCACCCACTTGCGAATGAAGAGGATTTATATTGGAATTACCACTTTGCAGTTTCTTCGATGCTCGGTGCACTTGCACAGCACAAACGCATCTGTGATTTCTCATCGGGTAGATGTAACGAAAATTCGATTCAGGAAATGATCGAAAGACTAATTATATTTGTATCTCAAGGTTTTGAAGCCGGCATTAAAAACAAGAAATGAAAACCACTACTTTTTTAATTCTATTTCCTACTTTCATTTTCATTTCTTGTCGCTCGACAAATCAAAATGCCACCTCATTAGGAAATGACATTGTACCTGGTAAATGGAATGCTGATTTATCGGGCTTCATGGAAAAAAATTCACTTGATTTTTGGGCGTATGAATTTAATGCAACCGAGCTCACCGAATTAATAAAACTTAGCAATAAAAACAATTATGAGCTTAATTCAATGTACCAACGGGTTGTGGCTAGAGGAGAAGATGCAACTATGGTCGGTGCCACAATTTTCCCAAAAGCAAATGCTCATGTATCCGGATCCAAAACAAAACGAAATTTAATCGGATTTAATTTTCCGAATAGTGAAACTTCATTTACATCCAATAGCTTTAGCTCTGGAATAAATATAAGTTGGGAATTAGATCTTTGGGGAAAAATCAAAAACCAAAAACTATCGGCAAAAAAAAGATTTGAAGCAAGCCTGCTCGATTACGAAGCTGCCAAGTTATCTCTCAATGGGCAGGTCGCAAAAGCCTGGTTCAATTTTTTAGAAAATTCTCATCAAATCCAGCTCGTTGAGAAAACGATCAATACCTACTCTAAAAACCTAACTTTTATAAATAATCGTTATGAAAAAGGACTCGCAACCGCACTCGATCAAAAATTGGCCGAAGCCAGTTTCAAATCGTCCCAATCTACATTGGCCCAAAGGAGAAGGATTGAAAATAACCTTACGCAAATTCTGCTGGAATTAATCGGATCTAGCCCTAGTGAAAAGATCAACTTCAACACAACATCTTCACTACCTGAACTGATCATGCCTCCCCTTCCTCCAACCCCGTCTGAAGTAGTAAACGCACGCCACGACTTACTATCAGCAAAACTTCAAATTGCGGCATCCGGTCTGGATTTAAAAGTGGCACAGAAAAACCTTCTTCCCTCTTTGACCCTAACCGGTAGCCCGGGTAGTCGTTCAGATAATTTTGAAGATTTAATTGATAAAAAGTTTCGAGTCTGGGATATTTCAGGAGGTATTAGTCAACCTCTATTCCAAGGAGGACGCTTGCGTGCTGGTGTTAGAAAAGCAAAAGCTTTGCAAAAAGCTGCTCTACTCAATTTTAAAGCAATTGCTCTTCGTTCTTTTTATGAAATTGAAAATACTCTTTCCGCAGATGGGCATTTGGCGACAGAGGAAAAAAAACTCAAAGAGGCGTCTTTGGCATTAGCAAATGCTGCTGATCTAACTTGGGATCGATATCAAAATGGATTAGAAGGAATCTTCAACACTCTAGATACTCGCCGGCGTGCTTTCGAAGCACAAAGCCGTTTTTTATCAGCCAAAAAGGAACGAATTTTAAATCGAATTAATCTTTACATTGCGATTGGTATGAAAGCAGTTGCACCGGAACTATGAAAAAAATAGCCATAACAGGTCTAAGCGGGATTATCATTGGTACTGCCATCTTTATTGGAAAAATTCTCGTCGATAGTAAACCCGAACCTAAGCCCAAAGAAATTGTGGCCTCTCTCCCATTTGTAAATATTATTGAGGCTAAACTCATTGCGCAAAGCTCTAACATTGAGGCTTTTGGAACGGTGCAAGCTCGCACTCTTACGAATTTAATTGCTGAAGTGCCAGGATTAATCGAGGAAGTTGCTCCCTTTCAAAAAGATTCAGATAATGTAATTTCGTCTTTTCGCGACGGAGGATTTTTCGAAAAAGGAGATTTACTGGTGAAGATTGAAGATATTGATCTAAAAGCAAGGGAGGCAGAAACTTTTGCAAACCTTAGGCGAAGCGAATATCAATTGGCTCAGGAACGTGCATTGGCTGTTCAAGCTAAAACAGAATGGGGCGACCGTGATTGGAAACTGGCTTCTGATTTAGTCAAAAGAGTTCCCCAAATTCTAAAAGCTGAGGCAGAAGCCAAAGCAGCAGAAGCACTTCACGCTCAAGCAAAAAAAAATGTAAATAAGGCAAATGTTCGAGCACCATTCCGAGGCAGAATCTTAAATATCTTAGCCGATGTGGGACAGCAGGTAGGTGCAGGTGCACCTTCAGCCTTAGCAAAAATATATTCGATCAAAACTGGAGATGTTCATTTATCGCTGAGTCGCAAAGAAATTTCTTTTTTAAAGTTTGATGAAGGCTCACCCCAAGGCGAAAACCAAATCATTGCACATATTATTAGCGATGATGGAAAGATTACTCATAATGGCGTGATTGACCGCTCGCAAGGAATCATTGATCCAAAAACACGCTTACACAATGTAGTCGCAAGTTTTGAAAACTGTTTTACCGATCCATACGAAAAAAAGCTTAAAATCAAACATCCATTAAGTATTGGTCAGTTTGTTAAGCTTAATTTAATCGGGCCCGAAATTAATGTATTTATCATTCCCATCTCTGCATTTAGGGAACAGGACACAATTCTTGTTCTTGATCAGGAAAATAGCCTCACATTTAGAAAGGTAGAAATAGTAAAGAAAGATGGACTAGAAGCCTGGGTCAGCAAAGGAATCAAAGAAGGTGAGAAAATTTGTATCACCCCATTAGACATTATAGCGGAGGGAATGAAGGTTAAGGTTTCTCCCTCATCATTGGATTCAAACAAGAGTCGTCCATGATTGCCTGGTTCGCCAAAAATGGCGTTGCTGCCAATCTACTTGCCGGGATTATTCTACTGGCAGGAATCATTTCCATCCGGAGCCTAAAAATGGAACTCTTCCCGGATTTCGATCTCGACATTGTAACCGTCTCTGTAATTTACCCCGGTGCTGCCCCATTAGAAGTTGAAGATGGAATTTGTAAACAAATTGAAGAAAAAATTTGGGATCTCACT
>JABGWU010000041.1 GCA_018645475.1 Opitutia bacterium | reverse complement strand
GGGGTTTTAATCAATTATTCCTATTGATGGAAAAACAGCACAATCGTGGTCAGGATGGTGCTGGAATTGGGTCGATGAAATTAAATATGCCCCCTGGTGAAGCATTTATGTTTCGCGAACGGAGCACGAGCTCAAAGGCATTATCTAAGATCTTTGGCAGCCAACATGGTAAATTGGATCAAATGGTTAAAGATGGAGTTGCATTTCCAGAATTTCCAGAAACTTATAAGAAGCACTTTGATTATGGGGGTGAGATCCTCATGGGGCACCTTCGATACGGAACCTCGGGTGCGTATGGTTCCACCACCTGTCATCCCTATTTTCGCAAAAGTAACTGGCCCGGAAAAAATCTCATGGTTGCAGGGAATTTTAACCTTACCAATGTCGAAGAACTTAATCAGAAATTAGTCGAACGTGGACAGCATCCGGTTTTTGATACTGATACGCAGGCAATTCTTGAAGAAACTGGGTATCACTTGGATGCGATTAACGATAAACTTTCCACCGAAGCTGGCAAGGAGGGAATAAAGGGAGACGAGCTGGCCAGTTGGATTGGCGAACGAGTGGATTTACCCAATATTTTTCGTGCTGCATCTGAGCATTGGGATGGCGGTTATGCACTTGCTGGGATTATTGGAAATGGCGATGCCTTTGCCATGCGTGATCCATTGGGTATTCGTCCAGGGTTTTATTTTGAGGATGAAGAAGTTATTGCGGTTGCTTCGGAGCGTGCTCCATTGATGACTGTATTTGATAAGAAAGTAGATCAAGTAAAAGAGATCAAGCCTGGTACGATTGTTGTGGCAAAAGCCAATGGTGAGGTTGAGGTCGCACGATTTGCAGATGACCCGGCTCGAGAGACTGCCTGTTCTTTTGAACGGATATATTTTTCCCGTGGAAATGATCCCGATATTTATGCCGAGCGTAAAATGCTGGGTGCTTTGTTAGTTCCAGATGTACTCAAATCTGTGGGGAATGATTTTTCAAACAGTGTATTCAGTTATGTGCCAAACACTGCAGAGAGTGCGTATTACGGATTTATGGAACAACTTCGCTTAGTTCGTAGAGCAGAGGTTCAACAACAGTTAATTGAAGCAAAAAATAAGGGTGATTTAACAGACGAACTGATCAATGAATTGGTGATGGATAATTGGCCCAAGGGGGAAAAGATTGCTAATAAGGATATCAAATTACGAACATTCATCTCTCAGGAATCTGGTAGAAATCAGCTGGTTTCGCATGTTTATGATATTACCTATGGAGTGGTTCGTGAGAAAATAGATGCTCTCGTATGTATTGATGATTCTATTGTCCGTGGAACCACCCTGAAGCAAAGCATTCTTAAAATATTGGGTCGCTCGAAGCCTAGAAAGCTTTTGATCGCTTCCACCGCCCCACAAATTCGATACCCGGACTGTTATGGAATAGACATGTCTGAACTGGGTAAGTTCATTGCCTTTCAGGCCGCAGTTGCCTTGATCAATGAACGCGGATTTAATGGCTTATTGGAGGAGGTTGCACAAAATTGTAGGGAAGCATTAAAAGAAACCCGTTCCAATCTGGTTAACCATGTAAAAAAGGTTTACGAGAATTTTACCCCTGTTGAAATATCTGCAAAAGTTGCTGAATTAGTGACACCCGAAGAATTAAATGGAGATCCAAAGGTTGAAATTATTTATCAGGGGATTGAAAATTTGCATGAAGCCTTACCTGATCATCCCGGTGACTGGTATTTTACGGGTGATTATCCAACTCCCGGTGGATATCGTGTGGCACACAAAGCATTCCTAAATTTTTACGAAAACAAAAACGGCCGGAGTTATTAGTTTATTTTCATATTTTTCTTTGTTCTCTCGGTTTTCGTAGTAGCCCCCAAATGGGCGAATAGAAATGCAAAAGTTAAGCTTCCTTGGACTTGGGTTAATGTAAAAATTTTTAACAGCAAATTTTACTATTCCTTTTTAATCCTCGACAGATGAATAAGTTAACTTTTTATTTTCTTTGTTATGTCGAATCTCTTTACTGATTTTTTTCGCCTACTTCAACAGGGGGATCAGAACGCTTGGCGAAAGGCATTCATTCTTTTACATCCCGTAGTCACTCGGGCCGCTCATGTGCTTGGCTATTGCCAGGATGACGCTGAGTCCATTGCTTTTGATTCATTGAGTTCGTTGCCGGGGAAAATATTACAGTTCCAAATCAAGCGGGAGGAGGATCTGCGTGCATGCGTTGTCACTGAAGTTTATCTACGCTGCCTGCCGGTTTTGGAAATCCTGGGGACCGGTCCTCTGGGTAAATGGAAGGAAGCTTTAGTAAAGGATCGGGATTCCACGGAACGGGAAATTTTTCGTTTCATTTCCTTGATGCATGATTTGAAAATAAGTCACCTTTCAGAATTTGAACAAATTATTTTCAATGATCGATGGTTAATGAGAAAGGATCGTTCCACAATTGTCAATGAGCGTGCAATTCAGATGGATCAGTTACAGTCCATTCTTGAAAAAATTACCCGGAAAATGAAGTCTGGTCTCGATGAAACAGGATTTAAGTGGATGCTTGCTGCCTGAAGAAATCAATGAGCGAAGATAATTTTATGGATCGACTGGAAGCCCGCGAAAATGGTGCCTGGCAAGAGGTGTTTCCAGTGCTGCGAAAAGAAGCAATGTCGGTTCTTCAACATCATTATCAGT
>JABGWU010000321.1 GCA_018645475.1 Opitutia bacterium | reverse complement strand
TGCCTTGCCCAGTCTGCAAAAGATTAAAAGATTAAACCCAGCTAATCTTTTCCGTGAGGCCGCGCGCCCAGGAAGTTTCTCCGATAGAAAATGGTTAATCGCCATCATTCCAGCGGTTTTAGCGTTCTGGGGTCTGACCCTTTTTCAGGCGAACTCATGGAAATTAGGCAATCTGTTCTTTATTTGCTTTTTAGTCTCAGCTCTTATTCTATACGCAATTGGAGGATTCTGCCTTAAAGGAGTCGAAAAATTGTTCAGTCGATCATCCCTTTCCTTACGTATGGCCACCCGTTCATTAGGAAGAAATCGTTCTCATTCCGTTACCGGCTTTCTTGCATTGGGTCTTGGTGTCTTACTTCTCAATTTGATTCCACAATTTCAGTATAGTTTAGAAAATGAACTCGGATTGGATGATCCATCGGGAAAACTTCCCAAGCTCTTTCTGTTCGATATTCAGGAAGATCAAGTAGAACCCCTTCAGGATTTGCTCAAAAACGAAGGATATCCACTTAACAACCTAACGCCATGGGTACGTGGAAAATTACTCAAAATTAAAGGTAAGCCTTACAGGATGGATCAGGTAAAAGATCAGGATTTAAAAAACCCGGATGAACAAAGGAGAAACCGTTTTCGAAACCGTGCCTTCAATCTTAGTTATCGCGATCACTTACTTGAAAGTGAGGAAATCCTTCGCGGCCGAATGGTTTCGCTTTCTTTCGACCCCACTTCAAATAAACCAGCTGAAATTTCAGTGGAACAAAAATATGCCGAATCTCTTGGCATCGATCTTAATGACAAAATTGAGATCGAAGTGGGCGGAGTGCCCATACCGGCAGTTATAATCAATATACGTCGCGTTCGCTGGACAAGTTTCCAGCCAAATTTCTTTGTACAAATGCAACCCGGTGTCCTCGACCAAGCACCCAAAACCTTTATTGCCACCCTAAATCACCTCGATGCAAATCAAAAAGAAGAGTGCCAAAACCTCCTCGTAAGAAACTTTCCCACCATTTCAATTTTGGATGTTGAACGAACCGGAAAAAAAATTCTATCCATTGTGGTTCAAATGACTTGGGCCCTTCAGCTTATGGCAATTCTTTCTATCTTGGCCGGTTTGGTTATCCTGTACTCAATTTCCCGCGAAAAAGCACGGGATCAAAGATGGGAGATCAACCTCCTGAAAATTCTAGGAGCATCTTTTAAGGATTTAAAAAATCAAGTGAGAATTGAATTTGGTCTTCTGGGATTGTGTGCATCAATACTTGGCGTTTCTCTGAGCGCCCTAGTTAGTTTTATCCTAGCAGAATATATTTTCGATAAAGTATGGACATTCCAATTTGCACTCCCCTTAGGGATTATTTTCACCGTGGTATCCCTTTCCGTTTTAACCGCCGAATGGGCGACCAAAAAAGTTCTCCTTGAAAAACCCAATTCAATCTTACAGGAAAATTAATTTCTGCTTTTCTCTTGTGCTCTGAAATCATTACCGAACATAGTGGATATAAATATACATCAATGAAAAAAGGAAGCGTTCAACAAAAGAAAATTTTTTATCCGATAACTGATGAATTCAGGGAATATCTGACCCATTATAAACGCACTGCTGAACTTCCCGTTCATTACGAAAACCTTCTGCAAAGTGTGGATTCCTATCCACTTATGAACGCAAAGAACGAAGATACTCTTTGGCAAACCATGGTTTATGATCAACATTACGGTAAGGAAATATTTGAGGGACTCAAAAAGATTTATGTTCTACTCCGGTCCGGTGGAGATGTGAACATTCTACCCAACCTTTATGTTGACCGGGTAGACTATTGTACCTTTGGGAATACTAAACCGTTCCGAATAAGGATTGTAAATCAATACAATGACAACCACGATTATTTTTATGTAAAAAAAGCGGATGCGTCCAGACTCTATGGTCTAGAACTCGAACAACTTCTATCTCCTAATGAAATCAATTTTCACATTTGTAAAGATACTTTAATTGAAGAGCATATTATCGGCGTACCCGGAGACGACTTTATCAATAACTTTCTTGATCACTCCGATCTCAATGAGGTCCGACTCGCCAAGGAATTCATCAAATTTAACGAACGTTGCTTTGTTCGTCTACTTGGGGACATGCGAGCTTACAATTATGTCGTCGAAATGACTCCGGATTTTGAACAAAATCAATACCGAGTAAGAGCAATCGATTTTGACCAGCAGTCCTACGAAGGTAGGCGTTCTTTTTATCTTCCTCAATTCTTCAAAAATAATCTGCCTGTGGTTAATTTATGTACCAGATTGATTAATCCCGAAACAAGTAGTCAGTATCAAAGGGAAGAGCGAACTCTGATCAAAAGAAGGTTTAATTTTGCTCCCACCCGAATCAAAAAATTACGCCAATCCATGTGCCAAGACCGAATTTCGAGCGATGAAAAAGTAAAACGGCTTCGAACAGAATTGGGCAAGTTACATAAAGATCTGCGTTTTGCAAAATGTGAGAATATGGGCGAAATAACTTTTCTAAACATAGCCTTAGCATTAGATCTCAAAGACGAGGCTCCAAGCAGGTTACTTTCCTGATAAAGATATCCTCTGCACACTTTCCTAACCCGCTTATGAGCTCTACCTGCGAGAAAGACATGGAATTTGTTGTTCTCCTTCATGGATTATCCAGAACTTCTAGATCGATGCGACCGATAAAAAAAGCACTCGAAAAAAATGGCTATTCCACATTCAACTTAAATTATCCCTCTCGAAAGAAACCCATTGAAGAACTCAGCGAGTATGTCCGACAAAAAATTCATCAAAACTTCTCAGACCAACCTCCCAAAACACTCCATTTTGTTACCCATTCAATGGGGGGTATAATTCTTCGTCAAATAATGAAATCATCCCCTCTGCCCAACCTCGCTCGGGTAGTCATGCTTGGCCCACCTAACCAGGGAAGTGAAATTATCGATAAGCTTGCTCGGTTTAAACTAATCCCACTAATAAATGGGCCGGCCTGCCTACAATTAGGCACATCTCCAGATGGCTTCGTCCAGAGTTTGGGTCCTGTTCATTTTGAATTGGGTGTGATTGCTGGAACGAAAAGTATTAACCCATTTCTTTCATTTTTAATTCCCGGGCAAGACGATGGAAAAGTTTCGGTTGAAAGAACTAAAATTAAAGGAATGAATGACTTTTACTTAGTTCATAAATCGCATTCTTTTATGATGGGTAATAAAAAAGTCCAAAATGAAACAATTTCTTTTTTACAAAATGGCAAATTCTCAAAAAATAATCCTTGAAGATTTTTTTTGTTATTTTTTTGTCCAATCTCTTCCCTTGCTTAATAAGAATTCTATTGTTTTAATATATTCAGGATGGAAAAGAAAAAAAATCAAAAATCGGTTGCTGAGTGGAAGGAATTGGTTGCGGAGTATCAACACCCGCACCTAGGCAGGGCTATTTGGCAAATTGTAAACACGCTTGGTTCAGTTGCAGCTATCTGGATAGCCCTGTACTTCACCATGGGGATTTCTTGGTGGCTGACCATTGGATTATCCGCAGTTGCCGGATTATTCTTGGTTCGTTCTTTTATCATTTTTCATGATTGTGGACATGGTTCTTTCTTCAAATCAAAGAAAGCCAACAATATTTTGGGTTTCATTTCGGGAATGTCCGTTTTTACTCCTTATCACCATTGGCGATGGGAACATGCGATGCACCATGCGACTAATGGTGATTTAGACCGTCGAGGAATTGGAGACATTTGGACTTTAACCGTTAAGGAGTACCTATCATCCTCTCGCATGACCCGTTTTAATTACAGATTGGTCCGTAATCCATTTATACTTTTTGTATTTGCTCCGCTTTTCTTATTTATGGTTTTGGAGCGCTTTCCTTCCAAAAAATGTAAACCACGGGAACGCCGATCTGTTCACACCATGAATTTGGCACTCTTAATTTGGTGTGTGAGTATGGGTTCAATATTTGGATTTCTTCCTTTTTTAATTATTCAAGTCACAATGATGGCAATTGCTGGAACCTGTGGAATTTGGCTTTTTTATGTACAGCATCAATTTGAGGACACTTATTGGGCACAGAGCGAAGATTGGGATTTTACCGCGGCCGCAATGGAAGGTAGCAGTTATTACAGGTTACCCAGGGTTCTTCAGTGGTTCTCAGGTAATATCGGATTTCACCACATTCATCACTTGAACGCGATGATTCCTAATTACAACTTGGAACGATGCCACAAATCGGACCCATTCTTCCAGGTTGCTCCTGAACTCAATATTCTTAGCAGTCTTAAATCAATCAACTATCGTCTTTGGGACGAAGATAATAATAAAATGATTGGGTTCCGGGAACTGAAAAGGCAATTGGCTTTGGATGATATGAAGTTGGCAGCCTAGGCCTGACCTAACTTTTTTTGTCATCCAAACGGTTGAACATAATCAACCTAAATTCCATCGCCTGATCACCGGGTATCTTTACTGCCTGTAATTTTAATTGGCCCTTACCTGCGGATAATTGTATCTGCCCCATCTTCATAGGTTCGAAGTATTTAACATACCCCTCACTTCTAGGCTTACGGTCATATCCGGTTAACAATGTTGGGTTCACTTCCCGGGTAATCCTGCTCTTTAAAACTTCTCCGTTAAAGGAAAGCTCAATTTCTGTCCCTAAATCTTTTTTGGGACAAGCATACCATAGTTCCACATCATAAGTACCTGCTTTACCCACTTCTACCTCCCAGGTAATGAAATCCTCCACATTCTTCCAGTTTAAAAAATAACTGCAGTTCGGGAATTTATTAGATCTTTTAATTTCTCCATTAGGAACTGCATCCCGTGCAGGCACCTGTGTCCAGCTTACCCCCGGATGTCCGATCAAAAATGGACGATCATCTTCACCAAGTTCAACCTCGATCTTATCCCGATAATTTTGGACTCTCTTTTGCATACGCTTGATCGATTTGGGAAACTTCTTACTAACATCAACCCGTTGGCACGGATCCTTTATCATATCGAATAATTTCCCCTGGTGATCCATGCGGAATCGTTGTTCACGAACCCCGACTCTTCCCTTCCAGGTCGAAATCAGACTGCGTGGCTTCCATTCTTGATTCATTCCATCAAGCAAGGGTTTTAAACTTCTGCCATCCAATGGTTTCGAAACTTTACTCCTGATTCCAGCAAGCTCGCTCAAGGTGGGGAGTAAATCCATCACCGAGCTAATCTCCTTCACCTCTGTTCCCGCTTTAATTCCCTTTGGCCACTTGATAAGCAAAGGGGAACGGGTTCCTCCCTCCTCCGTCGATCCCTTTTTTCCCTCCATGCCCCCATTCCATCGGGTGCCATTGGGGCCATTATCATGAAAGAAAACTACGATTGTATCATCCGCCACTTTTAAATCTTTCAGTTTGTTAAGCAGACGACCGACATTCCAGTCGATATTTTCGCACATCGCTAGAGCAGCCAAAAGATGCAGACGATCCTCCCTGACCGGATTTCGATTCCTCATCAGATCTTCAAGCTCTTGATCTTTAAACTTATTCCACCATCGATCCGGCACCTGCATCGGACTATGCGGGGTGTTATAAGGAACATAAGCAAAGAAAGGCTTATCTTTGTTCACGGAACGCTCGATAAAACTCATTGCCTCGGTGGTGAAATCATCCACACAGAACCCCTTTCCCTTAACCAGTTTTCCATTCCTCTCCATCAGAGCATCGTAATAATGTCCCCAGTGTCCGGAACAGAATCCGTAAAAGTAAT
>JABGWU010000320.1 GCA_018645475.1 Opitutia bacterium | reverse complement strand
CATATCAAAAGATGTTGGGCCAGTAGGCTTGAAAAGATTGACCACGCTATTCAGTGTGAAAGTCATTAATGATTTTATTTATTTTCGCAACGTGTTCAGCTGTTTCATCCAGTATGAATTCCAAAACAGGGATATATCTAAGGTTGAGACTTTTACCTAAAGAACCTCTGATAAATCCCGATGCATTGGTTAAACCTTCAATAGTCTCTTGCTGTTCGAAATCATTCCCTAAGACACTAATATAAACTTTTGCATGCTTTAGATTGTCAGTTAAGTCAACTGTCGTTACTGTTGAAAATCCAATTCTCGGGTCTTTCAACCCTCTTTGAATGAGGGCCGAAATCTCTTTCAATAGTAGCTCTTGAACTCGTTCTGACCTTTTAAACCTCATGATTTTATGGCGTCGGTGAACAAAATTGAAGAAGAAGCTTTATTAAATTATTTTGTCAAACAGAAATTTCTTCGACAATGAAAGGTTCTACCACATCGCCTTGTTTTATATCTTGAAAGTTTTCCAAAGAAAGTCCACATTCATATCCTTGTAAAACTTCCTTTACATCTTCTTTGAAGCGTCTGACAGAAAGAATTTTTCCCTGATAAACCACTACGCTATCACGGATGAGTCTTGCTTGAAGGTTTCGTTCAACTTTGCCTTGCGATACATGGCATCCCGCTATTGACCCGACCTTTGGGAGAGTAAACACTTCCCTAACTTCAGCGCGTCCTGTAATAAGTTCCTTAAATTTTGGAGCCAAGAGACCTTCTAATGCTTTTTTCATGTCTTCAATAGCTTCGTATATTACGCTATATAACCGTACATCTATTTTTTCTCTCGCCACTAATGAATCCGCTTTATCTGTTGGGCGCACGTTAAACCCAATAATAATTGCATTAGATGCGCTTGATAAAAGCACGTCGGATTCGGTTATTCCACCAACTCCGTCATGAATTATTTTAAACTTAATTTCTTCGGTTTCTAATTTTGAAAAGGCTTCATGAACTGCAGAAATCGCACCTTGCGTGTCTGCCTTAACTATAAGATTGAGTAATTGCATTTTACCTTCTGCAATTTGTTCATGAAGGTCTTCCATCGTTACCTTGGCTGACTCTGCCAATTGAACTTCGCGTCTTTTTTTAAGCCTCATTTCACTATAATTTCTAGCCTTTTTTTCATCTTCTATTACATAAAATTTATCGCCTGGCTGAGGGACTTCTGGTATACCTACTATTTCCACTGGCATGGATGGGGTGGCTTTTGAGGTTTTGGTACCATTATCAGTAATGAGTGCTCGTACTTTCCCAAAATAAGGCCCCACAACAAAAGGTTGTCCTACACTTAATGTCCCTTTTTGTACAATCACAGTAGCGACAGGACCTCTTCCTTTATCCAATTTTGATTCAATAACTACTCCTTGAGGACGGAGGGTAGGGTTTGCTTTTAACTCCATAACTTCGGCCTGCAGTTGAATTAATTCTAAGAGATGCTCTATGCCTGTCTTCTGTAATGCGGAAACTTCGGTGAACATTGTCTGCCCTCCCCAGTCTTCTGGCAGTAAACCCACATCTGCTAGTTGTTTTTTTACCTCTTCTGGCTTGGCCCCTGGCTTATCAATCTTGTTAATCGCAACTAAAATGGGTACATTACCCGCACTTGCATGGTCGATTGCCTCTTTTGTTTGGGGCTTTATACCATCATCAGCGGCAACTACTAAGACAACTATATCTGTTACTTGCGCCCCACGAGCACGCATTTCAGTAAATGCCTCGTGCCCAGGTGTGTCAAGAAATGTAATAGATTGCTCTTTGACTTTTGCTCGGTATGCTCCAATTTGTTGGGTAATTCCTCCGGATTCACTCTCGGTGAGGTTAGATTTTCTTATAGCATCGAGTAAAGATGTTTTCCCGTGGTCAACGTGGCCCATAATGGTAACAATAGGTGGTCTCTGGATGATGTCTTTAGGGTTTTCTTTTTCTTCTTCCTCAAAGTCAATGTCAGACTTTTCTTTAATCAATTCCACTTCAAAACCACTTTTATCAGCTACTTTTGAAGCAACATCAAAACTAAGGCTTTGATTT
>JABGWU010000319.1 GCA_018645475.1 Opitutia bacterium | reverse complement strand
GGGGAGCGTCGTTTAGTTGAGATGCATAAAAGAATGGAATCGGAAGAGAGAAGGATGCACGAGCGGGAGAGAGAAGTGCGTCGCTATCCCGAGGAAAGGGAGCATCATGAGGAACGCAGATATTGGGAGGACGAAGAGGAACTTTGGGGGCAGGTGGCTCAGGGACTCAAGGCAGCCGTTCGCTTGGGAAGAATGTCGGAACGCGAAGCGCGTGAAATTTGGGAAGAATGGCGGAACCATGAGGAAGAGGAAGATCATGAGCACGATCATGATGACCACGAGGAAGAGTAAGCTTCTCCAACCAACTTTTAATTAACCATAACCAAAAATATGAATAGTAAATTCTTTACATCCACGCTTGTTATCATAGCCAGTTTATCCATTGCGGGTATTCTAAACGCCGGAAAAAAACCCGAAGAACAGAGTGGGTACAATAAGTCTAAAGATGTGGGATTAAAGGCACCCAAGGGAGCTCAAGTTCTCTTTGATGGCACCATGAATTCGGTCAAAAAGAACTGGATGATGTGGCCCAAGAAGGACATGGAAATTACCTGGAAGATTATGGAAAACCCCAAAGGTAAGGGAAAAACCCTGATGACGGATGGCGGAAAAAAATGGGGAACCCATGACTTGGTGACCAAAAAGAAATATTCCAGTTATGAGGGACATGTTGAATTCATTATGATGGGTGCCCGTGGAGATGGTAAGCCGGATGGTTATACCAATAGTGGAGTTTACATGCAGAACCGCTACGAAATTCAGATTGAATCACCCAAGGGGAAAAATATTGAAGATCCGTATAATTGGAAAATTGGTGGCCATGGGATTGCTGCTTTCTGTATGGATCGTGTGCCTGACCGAAATGCTTGGAGACCCAACGGTCAATGGCATGCTTTTCATTTTGTTTTTAAAGATGCCAAGTGGGAGGGTGACAAAAAAGTTGCTAATGCCCGAGCTACGGTTTGGGGGAATGGAATCAAGGTTCATGACAACGCCGAGATCCAAAAAGCTAATGGTGGAATTAAGGTGACTTCAGCTCCAGGTGGATTAAAACTTCAGGAACATGGTCAGGATGTGCGTTATCGTAATGTTTGGATTATTGATCAAAGCTAGAGTTTATTGATTTTAGTTAGGCTAAAACTTTTGTCATCAAGTTGTTCCTTATATGATTAGGAACAACCTAAATAAGTTTTGTTTTGGGCCTATGGTCCTGTTTGCTTTCTTTTGCTCAAAAGTTAAGGGGAGTGAGGCGAAGACAAATGTAATTCTTATGATGGCAGATGATTTGGGTTATAATGACTTGTCGTGTTATGGGAGTATTAGGCATAAGACACCTGTTCTCGATAAGTTGGCGAAAGAGGGACTGCGTCTTACGAGTTTTTATGCGGGAGCTACAGTATGTACCCCTTCGCGAATGGCCTTACTTACTGGAGCTTATCCACCCCGATTAGGCTGGAGCGGAGGTGTGGTTGGTTACGGACTGAAGCCCCAAAACGGATTGGCGCCAGAAGCACGAACCATGGGGGAGGTGTTTAAGGGGGCCGGATATAATACAGCCCTGATCGGTAAATGGCACCTAGGTGATACTCCGGAGTTACATCCTGCAGGTCAAGGGTTTGACCTGACCTACTTCATCGACAAGAGCAATAATCAAACTACGAAACTCTGGCGTGGCAGGGAATTGGAAGCGGATCCCTTCGATAACCGTAGGTTGACGGAAAATTTCATTAAGGAGGCGATCAGCTTCATCAAGTCGAATAAGGAGAGTCCCTTCTTTTTGTACCTGCCTTTCAGTGCACCTCATTTTCCTGCCCAGGCTCATCCTGACTGGGAAGGGAAATCAAAAAATGCTGCATATGGTGATGTGGTGGAGGAGTTGGATGGAAGGATAGGGGATCTTCTCCAGGTTCTGGAAGATGAAAAGTTGAAAGAGAATACCATCGTTGTTTTCATTTCGGATAACGGGACGGAACCGGGACAAAAGAAATGGGGAAGTGCCCATCCGTTTAGGGGAATGAAATGGAGTGCCTTGGAAGGAGGTACAAGGGTGCCATGCATCATTCGATATCCTGAGGTTATTCCTTCTGGAAAGGTTTCAGATAAGTTGACCTCCGCGATTGATTTATTACCCACGCTTGCTCATGCCTGTGGCATTGAACTTCAAGAGGGTTCGGGGATTGTGCCCCAAATGGATGGATTGAATCTTTGGGATAGCTTGTGTGGAAAGACAAAAAAACATCCAAGATCGAACTTGCTCTATTTTCATGGGTGGGCTACCCCGCAGGCAATCCGGGTGAATGAATGGAAACTCTATTTCGATCAGATCAAAGAAATCAAGGATTCCAATCTAGGCCCCATTCTCATCAATATGGACATGGATCCGATTGAGAATGTTAATCGATTAAAGGAATTTCCATCGAAGGTGAAAAGTATGCAAATTTTGGCAAAGAAGCTGTTACTGGAAATTGAAAAAAATTCGATCCCTCTTGGGGGACCCGCCAATCCGAAAAAGGGAAGAGTAAAAAAGGCAGTTTGGCTGAAGTGACAAAAAGCAGGCTGTTTCTTTTTCTTAATTTACTTAGCCAAGGTTTTCTTTGGGGTGAGAAATCACCCAATGTTTTGTTTATTGCGATTGATGATTTAAACGACTGGGTTGGTTGCCTGGGTGGTCACCCCCAAACCAAAACTCCTAATCTGGACCGCTTGGCGGCTTCGGGTACTCTTTTTGCCAATGCTCATTGCCCGGCGCCGGCATGTAATCCTTCACGGAGTGCCATTTTTACGGGAATCTCGCCTCATGTTTCCGGGCTTTACAGAAACGAGCAGAAAATGAGAGATGTGCTCCCGGACGCTGAACTTCTTCCCAAGACCTTTTCCAGATCGGGGTACCGGGCGGAAGGTTCCGGGAAAATGCTTCACTATTTTATCGATGCTCAATCTTGGGACGAATATTTCCCTGCCAGGGAAACCGAAAATCCTTTTCCGCAAACCATGGATCCGTCTAAGCGCCCCGTTAGTCTGATCAGGGGTGGTTCCTGGCAATATTACGAGACTGACTGGGGACCGATCAATGCAACCGATAAAGAGTATGGAGGGGACTACTCAGTGGTGGAGTGGGTGGGCAAACGGCTTTCCGAAAAAAGAGAGAAACCCTTCTTTTTGGCTTGTGGAATCTATCGTCCGCACGAGCCTTGGTTTGTACCCAAAAAATATTTTGATGCTTTCCCGATTGATGAAATTAAACTACCTCCTGGGTATGTAAGAAATGATTTGGAAGATATCCCCAATCGTGGAAAACAGCTTGCCCGTAACCGCTACTTTCCTCACATCCTTAAAGAAAATCAATGGAAGCAGGGCATTCAGGGATATCTTGCCTCGATCCATTTTGCCGATGCGATGCTTGGGCTTTTATTAGATGCATTGGAAAATGGACCTAATGCCAACAACACAATTGTGGTTCTTTGGTCCGATCACGGTTGGCATCTCGGAGAGAAAGAACATTGGCAGAAGTTTACTCTGTGGCGTGCGTGTACGCGTGTTCCTTTGATTATTCGTGTGCCCGCTGGCATTAGCCGTTCCCTCATCGCGGGAACGAAGCCATCTCTTTGCTCCAAACCGGTGAACCTGCTAAGCCTTGCTCCCACTTTATTTGAATTATGTGGTCTTGATTCTTCGGGAAAACACGATGGGCCAAGCCTCGTGCCTTTGCTTGAAAATCCGAATGCTTCCTGGGGGCATGTTTCACTCACTCATTTACAGGAACCGGGAAGCTATGGTTTGAGCGAAGAAAATTGGCGTTACATAAGATATGCAAATGGAGAAGAAGAGCTCTACAATATCAAAAAGGATCCGTTTGAATGGGATAACCTTGTTTCTTTTCCTAAGTATGCCGAGCACTTGGAGCGTTTGCGAAAGAAGGGGCCAACTGAATTCGCAAAACTTTTCGTGCCAAAACTAGAATCTCTTTCAAACTTGAAATGGATTCCCTTGAGCAAGGGTAAACAGTCTCCAGCTTCCAAGCCAATCGGTCATTCATTTGATACCCGGTTTATCAATTATGGAAAGAGGGAT
>JABGWU010000318.1 GCA_018645475.1 Opitutia bacterium | reverse complement strand
TCGTTCCATGGTCTCCCTGCTCAAAGGAAAGACCCCAAAAGACTGGCGAAAAAGTTTTTATTATCATTACTATGAATATCCTGGATACCATTGGGTTCGGAGACACTACGGAGTGGCGGATGGACGCTATAAATTGATTCGGTTTTATGAGGAGGATGTGGATCAATGGGAACTATTCGACCTACAATCCGATCCCAAAGAAATGACAAGCGTATACGGAACCGCGGAGTATGCAGTCATTCAAAACCGCCTCTCCCGACAGCTTGCCCTGCACCGGCAAAGCCTCGGTGTTCCAGAGGAAGACCCTCCTCAATCCGTAGTCAAACGCATGCCTCCACGAACCCGAAAACCCACCGCACCACAATGAAACTCTTTATAGTTTTGGTATTTGCCAGCCTCCTTAACCTTTCAACCTTCGCGAAAGAAAAAGTTCTTTTTTCCGGATCGGATCTGAATGCCTTTGAATTAAGCCCCGGATCCTGGGAAATTGAAAAAGATGGTTCCGTGGTTTGCCGGATGGAAAAAATGAAGGATAAAAAAGGAGTAGAACGGCTTAAGGGCATGGGATACCTATGGACCAAAAAGAAATTCAGCGACTTTTCTCTCAGTCTTGATTACAAATTATCCGAGGGCGCGAACTCGGGAATTTTTTATCGAAGTAATCCGAAAGATCCTGTCCAGGAAGGTTTCGAAATTCAGTTAATGGACAATAAGGGCTTTCAAAAAAAAGCACAAAAGGAACTGCCCCCACGAAAGTTAAATGCCTCTTTTTATGATGGCGTCGCACCCAATGGAGACTTCTCCAATACAGTCGGAAAATGGAATCAGGCTAAGCTTACCTGCAAAGGTCCTCAGGTATCCTTTTCCTTAAACGGCCAACTTGCATTCTCGATCAATTTAGACGACTGGAAAGAAGCTGGCCAAAACCCCGATGGCACAACCAATAAATTTAAAACTGCCCTCAAGGAACTTCCCCGAACTGGTCATATTGGATTCCAAAATCATGGACAAGTCGTCTGGTTTAAAAATATAAAAATCAAAAAATTATAAATGGGCAGTGGAATCATAATCTCATCCTTTTTCCTTGCTTTAACATTTTCACAGGCAGTTGAAAAATGGCCCCGTTTTCGGGGAAATAACGGCGATGGATCTGCAGATTGTAATATTCCTGCTGTTTGGAAAGAAAATAATTTCAAATGGATACTCCCTCTGGAAGAAAGCGGGCATGGATCGCCATCAGTTTGGAATAATAAAGTATTCCTTAACGCTTCCACAGATAAAGGAAAGACTCGAAAAGTCATTTGTGTAAATGCAACCATCGGCAAAGAAGAATGGATCCGATCTTATCCCTCCAAAACTCATAAGACTCATCGATTTAACAGCTTTGCTTCAAGTACCCCGGCTTTAGATGCATCCCATGTTTATTCAGTCTGGGGACATGCCACACAGTTGATGGTTACCGCACATAATCATGACGGAAAATTAATTTGGGAAAAAGATCTAGGAGGGGTTAATGGCGGACACGGCTTTGCGGTATCTCCCATTGTTTTTAAGGATTTATTAATCGTTCCCAATGATCAGGAAAAAGGTGGCGGTGCACATTACGCACTTGATTGTAAAAACGGAGAAATCAAATGGAAAGTACCCCGAGAAAGCAAAAGACTAACCTACTCCACCCCTTGTATTTTTACCTCACCCAAAGGTAAACATGAACTCATTTTCACAAATTGGTGGTTAGGGTTTACCAGTTTGGAACCCCAGACAGGAAAACAACTTTGGGAACTCTCTGTCTTCGGCCGCCCCCATTCTGAACGAGCCATTTCCTCTCCCATTGTTGCAGGTGATTTGGTACTGGGAGTTTGCGGGTTTACCACCTTGGATAAACACCTCGTTGCCATTCGCCCTGCATCGGTTTCGAAAAACGGAAAAGCGGAAGAGATTTGGAGATTGGAAGAGACTATGCCCCATATTCCTTCCCCCCAGCTCTCGGGAAACCGGCTCTATCTTTGGGCCGACAATGGAGTCATCACTTGCGTTCGCCCACAAACCGGAGAGAAGGTATGGAAAGCGAGAGTGGAAGGAGTAAAAGACACTTTTTTTGGATCCCCGGTTCTTGCTGGCGGCACCATTTTCTGTGTATCAGCTTATGGGCAAGTGGTTGCTATTGCTGATAGTGACGAATTTAAACAACTAGGAGTAACGGATTTGGGAGAGGTTTGCCGATCAACACCGGCTTTGGCAAACGGAGACCTTTACCTTCGAACCGGCGAAACACTTATCTGCGTAAAAGGCAAATAAAGCGGATATTCAGTTATTCTGAAAATCAGCCATAATTCGTAAGATTGCACCGGTTGGAATCTTACTCAGATAACTCATTTTTGTTCGCTTAAAGTAAAAGACTTTTTCCTTTTTACTGGATTCCACCCAAAAGCACTGCCAGCGCTCCTTGCCTAATTCATTAAGCTTTTTTTCCATATCCTTGGCTTGATCTGCCCCATAAGATTCCACCTTGTATTCCCAGTCACCAATATTCTCAATATCTTTGAGTAGCCATTCCTTAGACTTATTGGTTAGATCCTTTCCATCTCCAACTGTTTCGGCATATTTCTCTTTAGCTCCCTTTACCCCTTTTTCATAAACTTCCTTTAGTTTTTCGGAATAGGATTTTTCTTCAGCCTTAGCTTCATCTTCAGCCATAGTTAAAAATGACGAGGCTAGAAAAAATAAAGTAGTTGAAATGAGTAAAATAATTTTCATCCTTAAAACCTATTATTTTGAAGACTCATTGGTCAAGCGATTGTCGATTCCATGGGCCTCATTATTTCAATTCAAGGTTGATCAATTAGCTGTATACACTTTCAATCATT
>JABGWU010000317.1 GCA_018645475.1 Opitutia bacterium | reverse complement strand
AGTTCCTTTAGTTTTTGCATCTCGATATTTAATGAGCCATTTTTTTGTTCGAATAGGCTTTTGATTTTATTTTGTGAATGATGCATAAGAAAAGATTCCTGCGTTTGTAGTTCAGGTGTCCCAAAATTGTTCTTTTCAAGGCACTCAATAAGTTCATCCCAGCATAAATGACAGGTTAAATCCTGTTCTCCTGGTTGAGAAAGCAAATCTGTTATAATTTCATGCCTGTAATACCCTCGTGCGGTGCCATCTGGTCTTTCATGTAGTATAGCGTTCCGAGATAATCCATAGTCAAAGGTAAGAAATAGACCGCTCCATCTTTGTGAAATAATTATATTAATCGCTTCTTTTGCACCCGTAGGCCAGTCAACATTATACCCATCTACACTTTTTGCGGGAAAGGCGGTAGGTTTTTTTGTCGGGAAAATACATTCATTGAATTCATCTCCGAATAATGAGACACCGATCTCCATCCATTCTTTTTTTGTGGCATCGAACCTAAACCTCTTGAAGGGTTGAGCGTCTAACCATTCATTCGAAAAAACGATGGAATGCTGAGGTATTTCAATTGTATCTCCTAATCTGTAGGTAATAGAAGATCCAAACGGGTGATCGATTTGATTTAAAATCGAACATTCGGGTTCTGCTGCAATTTCAATAAATGAGTAATTTTTAAGATCTTTATATTTTAAGATTTGGGTACATGCATCAATGATCATTTCCCCCCAAGGTGCTCCGATTGAATTGGATGTGTAAAAATCTGAGTTGTCATTTTTGCCAACTCGTTCCTTTTGCTTTGTATAGTACCCAACCGTGGGATGATAAAGTGCAAGGTTTATAAATTCATCATAAGGCATAATTGAGCCTTCTTGGAGTCTGCTTCTGAATTCTTGATAGATGTTTGTTTTGTCCTTTGGCATTGGCTTTGTTTAACTGCTTGGGTATAAGGGAAAGAGTGAAAATTAAGCAATTTCTAATTTGGGGAATTCCATCTTTTGTTCTTTCTTTTATATTGTGCATGATTTGGTTGGATCCAACCAAGCAGTCTTTTTTTGACACGAATTACTGGAATGCGCTATTTCGATTTGGTGAGTCTTTACGGGTTACCAACGCACTTTATGTAGATAAGAATAAATCTGATTATAGTCAACTTGCAGACCATGCCATATCTGGAATGACTTCTATGCTTGATCGTCATTCCAGTTATTACACTCCTTCGGAATACAAATCTTTTAAAGATGATACTCATCGTAGATATGTTGGAATTGGTGTAATGATTAGAAAAGTTAGTGATGGCGTTCTTATTACTCGAGTTTTTTCTGACGGACCAGCGGAGACAGCAGGTTTAATTGTTGGAGAATATATTCTTAAAGTGGAGGGAAATAGTATTGCAGGTTTGGATTTGGCCGAGGTCAGTAGTCGAATTAAAGGGGAAGAA
This sequence comes from Opitutia bacterium, assembly GCA_018645475.1. GTDB lineage: Bacteria > Verrucomicrobiota > Verrucomicrobiia > Opitutales > Seribacteraceae > Seribacter. Next base: position 4,402 of record JABGWU010000317.1, on the reverse strand, counting down.
AATACTTTGGTTGATATTACAGTTCAATCTCGGAAGGAAGTGGTAAGAAATATGCAGGTGTCTCGTCAGAGAATTAATATTTCAAGCGTCGAGGGTGTTGCTTTGGATGAAAATGGCACGGGTTATCTTCGATTAGTTCAATTTACTTCTCGATCAGGGGATGAATTCAGAGAGGCTATAACTAGTTTAATAAACAAAGGTGCGGAGCGTTTAATTATTGATCTTAGAGACAATTCAGGTGGTCTTTTGAGTGCAGCAATTGAGGTTGCCGGGTGCTTTCTTCCTAAAGGTCAACTTATCGTATCAATTAAGGGGAGGAAAACCGATGATGTCCGAAATTTTAAGGCAAATTCTTCCAAGAGTTTTCTCGAAACTCCTGTTGTCTTTTTAATGAATGGTGGAAGTGCAAGTGCATCCGAAATTGTGGGAGGTGCATTGTCGGTACTAGGCCGAGCTCAAATTATTGGCGAGCAGTCATTTGGGAAGGGTTCTGTGCAAACAATCTTTCCACTAGCAAATGATTCTGGTCTTCGTTTGACCACAGCAATGTACTTCTTACCAGATGGTTCGACCATTCATGAGCAAGGAATTGAACCAAAATATTTGGTTGATTGTACAGATGAAAATGAGACAAAACTTAGAATACAAAGATACAGTCAGGAACTAATGGATAAGGAAACTTTTGAAAAACAATTTGGATTCCTACCCATTGTTGATGTTCAATTAAGAAAGGCAGAGGAAGTGATTTTAAAGATGAATCAATTGAAGCCTACCTTAGATTAATGAAACGGATAAATTTCCCCTGATAATGATACTAGGAATTGAAAGTTCATGTGATGAATCTGCGTTGGCTTTATATGACTCTGGAAATGGGTTGGTTGATGAGTGGGTTCATAGTCAGATAGTAAAGCATTCTGAATATGGTGGAGTTGTTCCTGATATTGCGGTTTTAGAGCACTTAAATAATTTTCCCCCTTTACTCGACCTTGCTAGAAAAAAATATAGGTTGGAAGAAAAAGTTTCAAAAATCGCTGTTACCTGTGGTCCCGGATTGGTCGGATGTTTAGGAATTGGAATTAGTGTGGCAAAGTCACTAGGTATTCTTTGGGAGGTCCCAGTTGTTGGAGTTAATCATTTAAGAGGTCATGCATTTTCCCCTTTTATCTCGCTTGGAGAAGTTTCTAAGTGGAAGAATTTACTACCTCATTTAGGATTATTAGTTTCTGGGGGAAACACATTGCTTTTTTCAATCAATGAGGAGTTGGGAATTTCAATTTTAGCCAGGACGGTTGATGATGCAGCGGGTGAAGCATTAGACAAAGGGGCCAAATTATTAGGTATTCCATATCCAGGCGGAGCTGAATTGGAGAGAAGATCTATAGGTGGGGATCCTAAAGCATATGATTTCCCACAGGCATTTCCTCAAAAAAGTGACATGAAATTCAGTTTTTCCGGACTAAAAACAAGTTTGCTGTACACGATTCAAAAAATGAATGAAGCTGAGGTTAACGACCATTTTTCAGATCTTTCTGCGTCATACCAATGGGCTGCAGTAAAACAATTAATTCGCAAAACAAGTCACGCTTGGAATCAAGCGGAATTTAAAAGCCTTGGACTTTCCGGAGGGGTGGCCAATAACAAAGTACTCCGCTCTGAAATGAAAGGTCTGGCTGACAGATTAGATACATTACTGCTTTGTGCTGAGCCAAAATACACGGGGGATAATGCATCGATGATTGCATATGCATCTTATATTGACCCTGAGAATACATGGACGAATGAAATGCAGGGTTTATCCTTTAATGCATCGCTTAAGCTTGAGGATGTGAGCCCCTGAAATTGTTAACTTAATTCTTTTCCTCATTGAGAACACTTGCTTATTCAGCAAAAAAATATATTCAATTAGGACATGATTTCAGATCCCGAAAAAAGCAAAAAACTAGCTAAAAACGAGAGTATCAAGGAGGATAGCAATTTTCTTCGAGGTACTATTTTAGAAGGTTTATCGGATACTTCAACCGGTGCCATTTCTGCCGATGATGCACAACTTACTAAGTTTCACGGGACTTACCTGCAAGACAATCGCGACGAGCGGGCCGCATTGATTAAAGAAAAGAAAGAAAAAGCATTTTCCTTTATGATTCGGGTTCGAGTTCCAGGTGGAGTATGTACGCCTAAACAATGGCTTGGGATTGATAAACTATGCGATAAGTTTGGCGATAATTCCCTAAAGTTGACAACTAGACAGGCTTTCCAATTATATGGAGTTGTAAAGAAAGACCTTAAGCAAACCATGAAAGAGATAAATGATACTCTTCTGGATACATTGGCTGCATGTGGGGATGTAAATCGAAATGTGATGTCTCCTTCAAATCCATTTGAATCGGCACTGCATGGAGAAGCTTTAAAACTAGCTCAACAAATCCATGATCACTTGACTCCTCAGACTTCAGCATATGCGGAAATCTGGTTGGATGGCGAGAAAACTCAAATTGTCGGAGAAGAAACGGAGGAGCCCATTTATGGAAAGACCTATTTACCACGTAAGTTCAAAATAGCAGTGGCTTTGCCACCTCGAAATGATGTCGATGTTTTCTCAAATTGTTTAGGTTATGTTGGAATTTCAGAAGGTGGAAAAATAATTGGTTACAATGTTTTAGTTGGCGGAGGCTTGGGGATGACTCATGGTAAAACCACTACCTTTCCCCGTGTTGCTGATGTTATCGGATTTTGCACTCCTGAAAAAGCTGTTCAGGTTGCTGAGGAAGTGGTTAAGATTCAACGTGATTTTGGTGACAGATCGGATCGGCGTCATGCCCGTTTGAAATATACTATCGAAGATCGTGGGGTTGAATGGTTTAAGGACGAGTTAAACCAAAGATTAGGCTGGGAATTAGAGCCTGTTCGCGATTTTACTTTTGAATCAACCACAGATAGGTACGGATGGAATGAAGATGCGGACGGCTCTTGGACATACGGTTTATTTTTTGAAAGTGGACGATTGCGGGACAAAGCAAAACTGGCAATTAGAGATATCGCATCTTCGATTCCTTGCGAATTTAGGCTTACCGCCAATCAAAATTTAGTCATTGCACGAATAGTAAGTGCGGATAAATCCAAGATTGATCAAATATTATCTCAATATGATGTTGAGCTACCTCAGAATTTATCCGGTATAAGGCTTAATTCGATTGCTTGTACAGCACTTCCTACCTGCGGCTTGGCATTAGCTGAAAGTGAACGATACCTTCCTCATTTGATTGATGAATTGGACGGTATTATTGACGAACTTGGATTGAGAGATGAATCTATAGCCATTCGTTCAACAGGTTGTCCCAATGGTTGTGGCAGACCTTACCTTGGCGAAATTGGATTAGTTGGAAAAGCTCCAGGTAAGTATAATCTTTATTTGGGTGCAGGGTTGGACGGTACACGGTTAAATAAGCTATACAAACCAGCTATTACTCACGATGAGATAGTTTCCGAGTTACGTCCTGTTTTGAAAGCATTTTCCGAATTGCGAAATAAAAGCGAACGATTTGGAGATTTCTGCATCAGGCAGGGATATGTGAAGGCAACGGGGCAGGGTTCAGATTTCCATGATTAAAATTTCTCTTACCTGATTTAACATTTTTCGATGGGAAAAAGATTTTCAAAATCACTTGGTCGAAGAACCCATTCTAAAACTGAAGCCCGAATTTCCACCTTGGATGAAGACGAGGCTTTGGCGTTGTTGGATTCTTTTGAAGAAGACCCCTTCTTACTTGTTCTAGATCAAGTCCAAGATCCCAGGAATCTAGGTGCATGTCTACGTTCTGCGGATGGGGCCGGTGTTAACCTAGTAATCATTCCATCGGATCGATCGGTTGGGATAACGGATGTGGTTCGACATGTTGCCTCTGGTGCAGCGGAAGCGTTGCCCATTGCCCGCGTTCGTAACTTATCCCGTTTTATGAAAGAACTTCAGGACCGGGGCGTTCGATTAGTTGGGACGAGTGATCAGGCCAAAAGCACAATTTTTGAATCAAACCTCAAAGGCTCTTTAGGATTGATTGTGGGTGCGGAGGAAACTGGAATACGCCGATTGACTGCGGAGAATTGTGACCAATTAATTAAGATTCCAATGCGAGGAACTATTGAATGCTTAAATGTTTCGGTTGCAACCGGAGTGTGTTTATTTGAAGCATTCCGACAACGAATGCCATTAAACTAGTAAATTAAGCCTTCGTTGGCTGAATTGTTTTTCCAAAGAAAAATCTTTTTTCTTTGTTTTTATTGTAAACCCAAGAGAAAACCGCCGTAAATAGAATCGTGCTCAGTAAAGAGTTTCTCAGAAAAAGATAGGCTGGAGCATATCCGGGGTCTCCCAAAAACTGAGCCTGCCAAAATCCAGCAAGCGTTT
>JABGWU010000316.1 GCA_018645475.1 Opitutia bacterium | reverse complement strand
TCGTTCCCCCGGTTCCTCTTGGTCCTCGAATTGTAGCCGGGGAAGGCCCCCATCCAGATAATCACACTGTCATTCGAATTCTTTCACCTTACCAGGTATGTGAAACGCAGTTCCTTGCTTATCCACCTAATATTCGTGGGGGCGTTGGAATCGAAACGGGTATCGATGAAAAAGGTCGTCCCTTCATTGCCACCTGGCCGCTATCTTCAAAACTCATTCGCAACATTCATTTATTCAATCAAGCAGGTGGTACTAAAGGAAAAATTCAAGTCCCAGGGGAAATCAATCCACCCTACGATCTCGCTGTGGGTGACTTCTTGCCCAAGTCACCTGGTGATGAAATTGCCCTAACTTCAAAATATGCTAGCAATGAAAATCCTGTAGTTCTTGTATACAATAATTCAGGTAAGCTTTTGAAGAGAAAACCTGTAACTGGAGAAGCTGGCGAATATTCACTCCTTACCAAAAATTCAAACCAGCTTTTAGTACAGGAATTAGGAAGGCAAAAAATCCACCCTATCCTTTCCCCGCAAAAGGAAATCTCTACATCAGTTGGTAACAAAAAGCTAAAAGTTTTTGATTCAGTTTATCCGGATCGGAAATTCAATGCCGGTAAATCCGAAGAGACCCTGTCCACGCTCCATCTCATACACCAAGAGAGAAAAACCAGTTCACAGAACATCGGCCGAATGGAAAATATCTTTTGGTTCGATCCGCAGGAAGAGCACGGAGGGGATCCTGCCACTTGGGAAGAATTCCCCAACGGGAACTATGTGAGAAATGGACTATACAATCACCTGGGCAGTCCTCAGTATTGGTCGCCTCTTGCGAAATCAGGAGAGATCGAATCCCGATCCTACGCTGAATGGACTTCGAATATAGATTGGCAAAAACTCTTTAGGGTATCTTGGAGAAAATCAGTCATGGACTATAATCAAGGAAATCCCACTGTCTGGTCAGCCGTATTTACGCATCGGTGGAGCATAGGGAGAATGAAATCAATATCCTCAAAAATAGATTCCAAAACCGGTCTCCCCACATACCTGCTTTTAGACCGCAAAAATGATACCACGGGAGGGGGCTATTTTGGTAAGACTTTATTTGATTATGGGAGCCAGCATTTTGAGAACGAAGCTCTTAATAATCTGTACACCTACGCTCAAAGAGCCTTCTATCGAAAATTGGTTCCAGAGTATCGAAAAAATCCGGAAATGACCATCGCGGTTGAACCCAATCATGAAAACGAAGTCGTTTCCGGAAGCGATTCCATTGGCGATTATAATACCGGCAGTCTCGAAGGATTCTATCATTATCTCTCCTCCCTTTACGGAAATATCGAATCGATCAATCAGATCATGGGAACGAGTTTCACTACCGATTTTTTTGATGCCCCCCGTAACCTCTATCGTGGGAACTGGGATCAATATGACTTCGACAACCTCTTCTTTCGAGAGTGGGTCGAATATAACCGGGTCGTTGTTTCCCGAAGAGTGGGAACCAGTTACCGGGAATGCTTACTTGCGGGTTTCCCTCCTGAAATGATCAAGAGCCATCAAATCCCGGACAGCTATGTATTCAAATCAATCGTGGGAATTTCCGAAGGACAAAAAAGAATTTCCCCCATTGACTGGCTTCTAACCACCGGTGCAGGCTTTGGGTTCTCAAGGTATGGAACCTACTACGACCGCGAACATAACATCGGACAAGGGGCATACAGCTCCGGCTTTGATAATATGCTGGTTGGAGAATACGCCTCGCTTAATGCAAGTCATGAAAAGTCGCTGAACCAATTACTCTACCTTCGTAATCACGGAGTATCTACTTTGCATGTGATGTGGTGGCCATCCGAGCTGGACAAGGGATTTAATAACGCTCAGGAATCCGCTCTTCGAGAAATGATTTCCAAACATGATACCCCACGCAAAGGACTGGCAGGGGGAATTCGTGAAATTCGCCCCTGGCGTGGAAAAGACCAATCTTTTGATATTGCCAGTCTTGGAACAGGACCCAGCCATACTGGCCTCCTGAAAAGTCTAAAAAAGGATGGTTCCTTTGAAGGGACTGTCTATACCGTTCCCTTTCATGCCCATGTAAATATTGAGGTTATGAATGAGCAGAAGAAGACAAACCTGAACCCTCGACCAAAGGAACTCGCCACCATTCTCCATACCCGGCCGGGTTCGGTCATCGAAGTGAGTTTCAAGGTGAACGGAAAAACAGATAATTTACTCATAGACTTTACGCACAGAGGGGTAAAACTCAGCGACAAATCAATCAGGCTCGAACAGATCGAAGCAGACCAACAGGTCCGGTTGGTTTATAAAATTCCTTTGCTCATGGATGAGATCAAACTGTTAGCCAACACCGACAAAAATATTGAGATCGAAGACCTTCTCGTGGTTCACCATCAAGATCAGGTGATTAATTTGGCCAAAAAAATCATGAACGGACAAAGGCATCGCGGAGGCATTAGCTTTGCCTGCCTTCCGCAGTAATTGATTCCGGTTATTCAAATCGCAAAACCTCAACCCCTCAACCTATGAAAACGATTCTCATTTCCTTCACCTCCTTCCTCCTTCTGCATCTTGGAGCAAGAGCCAAGGACCACCCCAACTTTTTAGTTATTCTAGTGGATGACATGGGATATTCCGATCTTGGTTGCTACGGGGGAGAGATTGACACACCTAACCTGGACGGGCTTGCTTCCAACGGACTCCGCTTCTCCCAATTTTACAATACGGGCCGCTGCTGGCCCACCCGTGCCTCCATTCTTACCGGCTACTATGCCCAACAGGTTCGTCGGGATATCTTACCAGGTATCAAAGGAGGTGGCGGAAGAGGCCTACGACCCGCTTGGGCCCCTTTGGTGACCGAATATTTAAAACAGGATGGTTATCAGAACTATCATAGCGGTAAGTGGCATATCGATGGGAAGGTCTTACCCAATGGTTTCCATCAGTCCTGGAGGGTAAATAATCAGGGAGATTTCTTTTCCGCCAAGGGCAACCTGCTCAATGACATTCCATTCGATCCGGAGCAGGCACCTGAAAACTACTATTCCACCACCGCCACCGCCAACCATGCGATT
>JABGWU010000315.1 GCA_018645475.1 Opitutia bacterium | reverse complement strand
GGGATATGAAGCTAGGCAGTTAGAAAGCAGTGGAGTGTCAGTTTTAGCTACCGGAGAATCTTCTGGAGATGGGCATATCCTTTACATCAAATCCGATGGTAGTCTCTGGGGTATAGGAGAGAACTATTCAGGACAGTTGGGAGATGGTACGAATCAAAGTCGTTCAAATCCAATCTTGATTGAAAAAAGCGGGGTAAAAACATCCATTGTTGCAGATGATTGCAGTTTTTACATCAAAACCGATGGAAGTCTCTGGGGAATGGGTGGAAATCGATCAGGGCAATTGGGAGACGGGACATCCAAGCCTCGTTCAAGGCCTTTTCAGATTGAAGCAAGTGGTGTTGTCAGTGTTGTATCAGGGGGTGATCACACCCTTTATTTAAAAAGTGATGGTAGTGTTTGGGGGATGGGTGGAAATGGTAATGGAGAACTGGGATTGCCAGAAGAAAGAAAACGCATCAGTGATCCCGATCTTTGGCCTTATGATACTTATGTTGTTATTAGGGAATCCCCTAACAAGCCAACCCTTTTAATTAACAGTGGAGTGAAGAAAATTTTCACAAGACACAATGCAAGTCTCTTTATCAAAAACGATGGAAGCCTTTGGAAGTTTGGAGCCATTGGACAGGGCAATGCAAAAGCGTTACAAATGAAAAATCCGATTGTTGCAAGTGGAGTTATTGATGCATCATTATCGTATTACAATACTCTTTACCTGAAAGAAGATAATAGCCTTTGGGCATTAGGGGTTTCGGGTTTCAGAATGAAGAATTATGAGGAGATATATACTTATCTGAGTAAGCCAGAACAAATAATGAAGGGAGGTCTGGGTGATAAAGAGTTTACAATTAAAATTAAGGTTCTTGAGGATAAATCTTTACCTTTCTCTCTCGATGTTGGTTCCGTATATGAAAACCAATCATCCGTAACGAAAGTGGGTTGTTTCATTTCCTCTAGTTCGGGTCCGGTATCTTATTCACTTGTAAGTGGTGCAGGTTCAAGTGGGAACTCGAATTTCACCTTAAGTTCGGAAGGCATTCTTAAAACCGCGAAGTCCTTGGACTATGAACGAGTCAATAAACATTCCATCCGTGTCCTCGCTAGTGCATCCGGAAGTACTCCTACAGAAAAAGTCTTTACGATCCGAGTCTTAGATGTGTATGAGCCTTCATCAATAGACTTCGTCCTTTCATCCAATGGAGTAGCAGAGAATCAGGTAGTCGGAACGAATGTGGGGCGTTTCGGTTCCTCCGGCTCGGGTGCGGTATCTTATTCACTTGAAAGTGGTGCAGGTTCAAGTGGTAACCCGAATTTCACCTTAAGTTCGGAAGGCATTCTTAAAACTGCGAAGTCCTTTGATTATGAACAAACTCAACAATATTCTATCCGTGTCCTCGCTAGTGCATCCGGAAGTACTCCTACTGAAAAAGTCTTTACGATCCGAGTCTTAGATGTGAACGAGACTTTACCCTTTGATTTCGTTCTTTCCTCCAATTCGGTAGACGAGAACAGTGCAGTCGGTAATGAGGTCGGAAGATTCAGTACAGATGGCAAGGATGATCTTTTAAAAGGACTAGTTAGTTGGAGGAAGTTTGATGGGGACTACTCGGATTCTTCGGGTAGTGGTCTTTCTGGAACTCCGGATGGCGTAAGTTTTTCAATCGATCGAAATGGAGAATCTAACCGATCGATCTATTTTGACGGAATCAATGATACTTTCACTTTTGATATAGGATCTCAGCATTACTCGAACTTCTCAGTTTCTTTCTGGGCTGAACCCCTTAAAGCTACAACAATTGTAGGCGAGTCTACTAAAGGGGGGGCAATGGCGACTCCTGCTCATTCTACGCTTATGTATTACCCGATGGGGAACAAAGGTTTAAGGCAAGTAGGATTTGGGATAGTTTTGGGTTCGAATGCTCTTAACATAGCCCATCTTACAGGTGGTCGTGCTCCTGCAACTTTGGCATACCCATCGGACATGTCTGGTTGGAAGCACTATGTGGTTTGCTGCATAAACAACAAGGTTCGGTTATTTGTAAATGGTAACTTTGTCAAAGACGGTCTTCAATTTGATAGAACGAATGTAATTGGGGCATCGATAATTTTGGGCAAAAACTACAAAAACGGTCATTATAAAGGCAGTATCGACAATCTTCGTATTTATGACCGGGCCTTGCCATTGACTGAAGTTACTTCTCTTTACAAGAAAGATACTGATTTGCAGGAAAAAATTGAATATTCTTTAGTCAGTGGGGCGGGTTCGGAAGGTAACCAGAATTTCACCTTGAGTTCGGAAGGCGTTCTTAAAACCGCGAAGTCCTTCGACTACGAGCTAAAACAAAAACATTCTATCCGTGTGCTTGCAAAGTCATCCAGGAAGACTCCTATGGAAAAAGTTTTTGAGATTGAAGTATTAGATATAAACGAATCAAATCCGAGGCTAATTATTTTGTCGCATGGTAAAGTAAGTGAAAATCTTCCCATACATTCCAAGGTTGGTGAATTTAGTATTAAAGCTGGTGGTTCAGCGATTTTTGAATTGGTAAAAGGGGAGGGCGATTCTGGTAATGAATTTTTCACTATCGCGTCTGGTGGCATACTTAAAACATCAGTTATATTAAACTCTTCTCAAAGTCCTACTTTATCGATTCGGGTCCAAGCGACTCAATTGGGAGTTAGGATTTTAGAAACATTTGTAATAGAAGTACAGAAAATGTCTTTGCCCCCACCACCTCCGCCCCCTCCACCACCGATGAATGACTGGAAGGAACGATGGGAAAAAGAGAAGAAGGAATTAGTAAATATAAATAACCGGATCGAGGATCGAAATACTACTCTGGTGAAATTAGAGAATCAAATAAGAGGCGTTCAGGATCAAATCGAAGGGGTAGGGAAAGATAATGTTCGATTGGATACAGAGATAAGTAAGGCCGAGACCGAGCTTAATCAAGTCCTTGCACGTATAGCGGAGTTGGGCGTAAAATATACCGACGCTCAAAAACATTCGGAAAAAATAATTCTTCAAAAAAGTAATGCTGAAAAAGAAGTTGTTCGCCTGTCCCAAGAATACGACCTTCTTGATAAAAAAGTAAAAGAAAAACGCGAGGAAGCAACTACCCTGGTTGCGAAATTAAAAGTACCCTTTCTTAAAGGCTGGCACTATACCGCAGATAAAGGCTGGTTGTGGACTGATTTAGACTATTATCCGATTGTGTATTCGAATGCCGAGGATGCTTGGATTCATTACGACCAGGGAACTTCCAATCCATGGCACTATTATAATTACTCCACTAAAGAATGGTTCGAGTGGAAGTAGGGGACAGGTACATTAAAATATTCTTTGTTTCATTCTTATTTCGCACCAAGTATTTGTAAATGAACTCAAAGTGTTGTCTTGTTTTCCCCGAAAGTGGAAATGACAATATTCTTTAAAGAATTTACCCATACAAAATTACTAATTTCTAGGTATACTGCAATGGTTCGAAGGCTCTCCAATTCTTGGTCGTTCACCTCGTTGTCGATCGCAATTAGCTTGGTCATCGCAATAAATAATTCGTTTCTTTCAGCACTGGTGGAAACATCCCGAAGCGAACTTACCAAATCACTTAATTGGAGCTCACTCACATCCATAGCAAACGCAACATCTTGAATACATTTTGCTATTTCTTCCGAAACACCGCAAGTGTTGATTAATATAGAGCGAATGGAATTTAATTCAGGTAAAGTTATTCTTTTATCCGCATTTGAAAGCCAACACAGAATGGATGCGTATAGACATATTTTTTGAAGTTCTGGTTTCGAATGAGGCACATGAATATCTTTTTTAAGGAGAATTTTTCGAAATAGAAAGTAAGCAGGGTTATCAAAAAATTCATGGATAAAGCGATCTCTTGAATCCGCATTTTTTTGCCAAGGTTCCGCCTGTTTGATCGAATCCTTAAATAAGAAAAATTTAAGTTTTCTAAGAAAACTTTCCGAGTTTTCAAGTAAGGCCTCATCCATTTCTTCCGCAAAATCCTTTTCTTCTTTGTTAATTTTCCCATCTGCTTTTAAAACCGTAATTAAGGATTCCCACGCATGCTTTCTATGATTACTGGAGTAAACCTGTTCTGTGAAATGTTGAATGATTGAATTTTGTTCGCACTGGCTCACTGGATAAGCGAGATATATTTTTAGTTTTCTCCAATCTTCAAAAGTGATTCCTTGGAATTGTAGAATCAAATTTTTGAGACAGACCATTTCATGTTGATTCAATTCGCCATCAACCCAAGCAGCAGCGATAAGGGTTTTGCCTAGTGCAATATTAAATGCAGGAAAATCTTCTTTCATAGGACACATACAAAAAATTTCATATACCAAAAGGTGATTTTAAAAAAAAGTTTGTAAAGATAAAAAGAAAATTGTTGCTAAAACAAAATAAATTATACTTTCTTACTAAATTAGCGATTTAAAAATATTCCTCGAATTTATATCTATCCCTTAAATTAATCAGTTTGTTTAAAAATCTAATTGTAACCTGCTGATTTAATTATCTTAGCTTTTTTGCATAATTTAAAATTATTAATGAATTTTTTCTTTCGCAAATCTTTACCGATATTTCTTTTAGTATTTTTCCTTTGTACCCGTTTTGTATGGAGTAATTCATCTCTTGAGTACGAAAATTTTAAGAGGAATATTCAAGATTTACGGGCTAGGATGGATGCTTTTAACCAAAAGCTCGCTGATAAAACAAAAATTCGGCCTTTTACAAGAACGGTTCCATTTTCCACCCGAGTGCAAAAAAACAAGGAATCTGAGAAGTCATTTGATGAATTGTTTCCATCGCCCGGAGCCCCAGTTAATATAGTTGAACCATCAATTCCCCTTGGAGCAAAACCTACTCCAACCCTTCCACTCCAACCCTCTGAAAATATTATTAAGGAATATTCCGTTATGCCTTTAATCATTTCTTATGGTGTAGACAGTCAGGGATTACCGCCCTTAAACGAGCTTAAAAAAATCCGTTTTCCACACTCCCGAAAAGGAGGGTTGATTGACTTGGGCGGATTAATGAATCCCTCAACGGGCATGAACCCTTTTCTTCTTTCAACTGAGGAACTTCGCGAGATTTCTCAAATTTGTATTCATTACTTAAAAGAAAGTGGATTGGAGGGTATGGTTGCTATGGTGAATCCCTCGCAGATTGATCCAAGCACGGGTGCGGACCTTCGCGGTCCTGGAGAAACGGGTTTGGAGATCAAGATATGGGTCGCCCGTGTAAAGAAAGTCCACATGGCATATTCGGCATCAGATGACAATAAATCTGAACAAAGAATAATGAATATTCTTGCCAACCAATTAGGAAAACAGAGGGTACTCGGACAACCTCTCCGTTCGAAATTTAAGAAAACGATTAAACGCATGGGCAGAAATCCTGGGAAGTCTGCTCGCTTACTCCTACTTCCTTCTGATAAACCTGGATTAGTTGAAGGTGTGGTAGAAATCAAGGCTCAAAAAAGAACTCAGACTTCGCTGGGCGTTGCCAATAATGGCAGTCCTACGACAGGTGAATGGCTTTGGAACGGTCAATTTCGTTTGCATGAGCTTTCCCGTTCGGATGATCCGTTAGACCTTTCGTTTACGTTGTCGGAGACCGGTGAAAGATTTGGAGTTGGCATTGGTTATCGTGTTCCCCTGGTTCAACCCGGTATACTTGATCTTTCAATCAGGGGAAATTACGGAGAATATGATGGTTCCAGCTTTGCCTTAACCCCGATTCATTTTGAGGGTTCCTCCATGAGTGCAGATCTGGCCCTTCATGGAAATCCACTTTCCTGGGAGAGTGAAAAGGGAAGCCTTGGCTATCAGATCGGGTTTAATTATGAGCGGGTGAAGGCCCGGAATTCAATCTTTCAGGAAAATGCTGAAGGCACTTTTCTTACTCCCCGTATATCCTTGTTTAGAGAAAGAAAAGGACGAATTATTCGCTCTCTTGCCTCGGTCACGCTCAAGTCAAATTTAGGATCGATTCCGGTTCATCAAAGAGAATTTATGGGCGGTTTTCAAGTGGATGAAAAAGTACCCGTTCTTTCAATTGTCCATCAAAGCATGATTAATTTAAGCAAGCTTTTTAATCGTTCCGGTGATCCTTATGCCAATCTTGACCGTCATTCTCTATGGTTGAAATTTAAACTGGCTGGTGCCCTGACCAATAATCGAATGCTTCCCCAGCGCCAATGGTTGCTTGGGGGTACGGTAGGAGTAAGAGGATACCCGGAAGCCATTGTGGCCGGTGACCGTGGATTCCTTTTTTCTATGGAATACCGTTGGAAATTATTTTCTTTGGGTTCCTCTCCTAAGAAGAGATTTTCGCTCTCGGTTGCCCCGTTTTTTGATTACGGACAATCCTTCGTGAAAGATCCATTTTTTTATGAATCCGATCAGACTTTAATCGGACTTGGATGTGGTTTACTTTCTGAACTACCGGGTGGGGGTCGAGCCAGGCTCGATTTTGCCAAACCCCTCAAGAAAGTTGAAACGGGAACAGGTATAAGGGAGGGCACTAAGAGTGATGATTATCGAATCCATGCATCCACTCATTGGACTTTTTAGAATGAAAAAATATTTTTTAAGTTTTGTCCTTTCTTTTGTTCTGATAACTTACGGGTTTTCCTTACCGGAAGGTACAACTGCTGTTCAGGGCGAGGGTAATGCCCAAACAGTCGGTTCCGAAATGACAATTACTGCACCGGACAACAGTATTTTTGAACATCAAAATTTTAATGTGGCTCCAAATGAAACGGTTCGTTTTGTTCAACCTTCGATTGAATCCCGTGTACTTAACCGGGTCGTTGGAGCAGGTGCAAAGTCGAGTATTCAGGGAAATATAATTGCCAACGGTAGTGTTTATCTGGTTAATCCTGCAGGGGTTGTTTTTGGCTCAGGATCATCTGTTAATGTTGGCAGGTTACATGTGGTGGCGGGTTCTTTGAGTAATGATAATTTTAATACTGGTACGGATACCTTTACCGACTTGGCCGGCGAAGTAAGAAATGAAGGAGTGATTAATGCGACCTCAGTTAGCTTCGCGGGTGCCCTAGTTGTTAATTCCGGACAAATTTATGCACCGGGTGGCTATGTGGTGCTGGCACAGGGAGACGAGGGGAATAACTCAAGTGTTTCACTAACCAGTTCAACGGGAACCAGTTCAGTGGAATTGGTTGATTCCAGCGGTCTTCTTTCAGTTAGCGTTGGCTCCGAAACTAAGACAGCATCCACCATGATTGCTGATCTTGGGGGGCATGCTATTCTTCAAACCGGAATCATCGAGGCGTCACGAATTGAAATGCATGGTAGGAAGGTGCAAGCGGATGGATCAATCAAAGGAGATGTTGTTCGTGTGGTGCCAAGAGAGTCTGCTTATCAATACGATACAGAGAGTAAAATTGATACGAGCAAGCTTTATTTGGAACCTGGGCAGGAGACCTACATGAGAGAAGGGTCGAGCGTACTAGTCGAAAGTCCTACGTATTTTATTCCTGAATCTCGGTCAACTGTTCCAAATGTTGATTTATTATCTTCATCCAATCAAATACCTGAGGTTTTGGCATCCGGTTACTTTTCCAAGATCGGCGTTCGAAGTGCATCGGATATGGAAGTGAGAATGGGAGTTTTGTCCACAAGTACATCTTCCTTAAGTTTACAGGCTAATGAGGCTGATTTTCGAGTCTATAAGGGAGATTTGCGTATGATAGATTCAATTAGTGGAACAAGTTCATCCAGTGTATTACTACTTGCTGCGGAGAATCAGGTAATTCTTGAACAACCAACCAGTAGTTATGCATTTTATACCCGTTTGATTTATGGAAAATCATTACAGGAATATGTTTTAGAAAGTTCATCGAAATCATCCACGAGTGAGACATCGGGAAGTGGGTCTGCTTTCATTCCCCTGAGAGCAACCACGGTGACCATGGATGATTTATCCACTGCTTTGTCACCCTCGGTGATTCTTCCCCTGGTTCGTGAAAACCCGGATGTTTTTAATTTGGGAGCCTATTCAGATGCTCAATTAATGGAGGCATTTGATTACGATTATTTTATTGGCAATTCATACTTTTTACGAAGTCTGTCCACTTCTCCAACTGCGATTTTTGGTGATGACTTTTCGGTGTTGAGCACCCCAGCAATTGAAACTACAACCATTTCAGAAGTGGAAGCGGCTGAGGTTGTGGTGTCCGAAAAGCCCTCATCCCGATTTGACGGAGTTGCTTCGGTGGTTCAGTTTTCCCCGATTACCATGCCCCTACTTTCCCCTATGGCGAGTAAGTTGCTGGATGATGCACTGAGTGATGATGTGGAAAACGAATTAAAAAAATATTTAAAGAAATAGTAAGATGATTTTTTTAAAGCTAACCCGTTCCGCCAAAACATTAATCACCCGTTTTGGTTGGCTATTTGCTGAGCTCATTTTTATCTTTTTAGGGTTGTACGGGGCATTCCTTCTTGAACGCATGCATGATAATGACATGGACCTTCTAAGAAAGCACCAAATTATCAAAGCCTTGGTTGGAGAATTTGAGGGGTATGAGGAAGAGCTCGGAACGGCCTACGAAACACTCTCCGATGCCTATGCGACTCCTTTTTTTAGTAAGTATGCGAGTGGAGAAAAACCCTTTCCCAATCAAATTCAATATGGATCTATCGCTCGTGTAAACACGGGTATTTGGGAAGCTCTATTACAAAGTGGTATTGAAGTTCTTGATATCGAACTGATTCAAAAAATACAGATATTTTTCAAAAAACTACAGGATTTCCTTGATCTGTTTTCTCGTTTTGAAAGCTTGAATACCACCTATATTCTTCCGGAAGCCGACCAAAATGCTTCCTTTTTTTATCAGGCCGATGGAATTGAATTGCGTGATAAATATAAATGGTATGCCAATCAACTCTTTGATATTTCCACCAACCTCGGCCAACTGGCCATGGATGCAGTGGAAACCCATAAACTATTAAGGGAGAAATTAAATGAAACTATCTTACTACAAAATCCGGAAGCTAAGTTTGATGAAAATGGAACCCATATTTTACCATGAATTTTAGTTTAAGATTTTTTATTTTACCCATTCTGCTAACCCTTTCTTTTGAAGTATGGGGAAAAGAGAAACAACCCCTTTTTCCAATTATTGAAGAGGTTAAAGGGCAAGTATTATGGTTTAACTCGGCAAATGGACAGTACATTCCAGTAAATCAGGGTTTGATTTTATCTAAGACTACCCGTCTGGTTGTATCCTCTCAATCTCACTTGGTTTTTTCTTGCCCCGTTGGAATTGCCGGACGGGTTTCCGGACCTGCAGAAATAGTTCTTAAACCTGCAGAAAACAAGCGTTACGAAGCAGATATGAAAAGGGGCACCATTGCTATTTTACTGGACCCGGAAAGGCCAAGCGGATCCCCTCAGTTTGCGGTGCGTACTAAGGATGGTTTGGCTCTGGCAAAAGGAACTTTTTACGCAATAACTGAGTACAAGGGGCAAACTTTTGTGAAGGTAAAAACTGGTTCTATTAAGGCTAAGCCTAAACCACCAATCAAAAGAAATTTTGCTGCTTACAAAAAAATCAATATCGGCAAGTAGTTTAGGAAATAAACTTATTCAATTTAAATTTGTCCATAGGGTTTTATATTTGGTAGAGCCTTGCTCTACTTGAATATCTGAAATTTTTATCATTTTAGGTGAAATTGAATTCTAAAACCTAGTTCAGATAGTTAAGAAAAGTATAAAAATCGGCGTTTTTTTTCGTTCGGGGTTGCACCAAACCAAAAATATCTTTTTTTCTTACATTTAATTCCTTTAAAACTGTGTATCCATTTGTCGTATTTATACTTTTACTCCTGAACTGGGTAGTTTTTTCAGGAAAGTTTGACGCGTTCCATTTGGGACTCGGAGTGGTATCCTGCGGTGTGGTGACTTGGTTATCTCAGGATTTACTTTTTTATGATCGTAAAAAAGGACTAAGGGTTCGGATGCATGAGGTGTGGGCTTTTTTATGTTATCTGCCCTGGTTGACCTGGGAGGTAGTGCTTGCTAATGTGCATGTGTTTAAGCTAGCGATGACGGATAAGGGTCAGGTACAAATGTCCCCACGGGTGGTAACTTTTAAGACCGCGTTAAAGTCCGATTTTGCAAAGTTTGTTTTGGCAAATTCGATCACTCTGACTCCAGGTACAATTACGATGTTAATCCGGGGGGATGTTTTTCATGTCCATGTGATGAGTCAGTTTTTGGAAGACGATTTACTGGGCGGTGCGATTGAGAAAAAGGTGGCTGAAGTATTTGAACCGGAGGTTTTGAAAAAACTATGAGCGAGTGGTTTGCCATTGTTATGGGATCGGCCCTTTTTTTACTGATGATTCCCATGGTTTACAGGCTTTGGGTCGGGCCCACAGCATTTGACCGTATGCTTGCGGTGAATGTAATTGGGACAAAAACAGCAGTATTGCTCGTCATTATAGGAACTTTATTTGACCGGGTGGATATGTTTGTTGATTTTGCGATTGCATATGCGTTGCTTAACTTTGTGGCATCCATTGTGGTCTCCCGGTATCTAAACCGAACATCTTCTCTTCGTGAAATGGAGAGAAAGGCTAAAGCTAAGAGAGCGAAGGCATGAGTATGGAGCTATTAGCAATGGAGCCGGTTATTGCAGAAGCAGTTCAGTCTGGGGGTGGAATGGCACCACTTCAATTGTTGGGAACGATTCTGGGAATTATCGGATTAATTTTCTTCTTTGGTTCTGCGGTGGGAATGATTCGATTTCCAGATTTCTACTCCCGTATGCATGCGGCTGGAAAAGGGGATACCTTATCCACTATGTTAATGCTGATTGGGTTTGGGCTGGTTACGATGGAGGATTTTTCAGTGGGTAGTTGGTTATTATTTGTTAAGTTGATGGCGATTGTATTGTTCATATACATTACCAGTCCAACCAGTACACATGCTTTAATGAGAGCTGCGTTTGAGGATGAAGAAATGCCATTAGATGAGAAAGATTTGAAGAAACCAGTCGGGAAGAAAAAGTAATGGGACTCGAGCTATTTAACACCTTTATTTTACTTTTGCTTGTGGTTGCCGCAATAGTTGCTTTGCGGGTAAAGGATTTGCTTACCGCGTCCGTAGTTTTTGGAGTGTATAGTTTTTTGATGTGTCTGCTATGGGCAGAAATGGGTGCTGTGGATGTTGCCTTTACCGAAGCGACAGTGGGTGCAGGAATAAGTACAGTTGTTATGATTGCGACCATTTTTAATCTGAAAAGAAAGTCATCTGATTAGATGAAAAAGATTTCTTTAATTCCGGTTCTTTTGGTTGGTGCCTTACTCGTTTATGCGGCCCAGGATTTCCCCGAATGGGGAAGCCCAAATTCACCCGCATCTCAATCCCCCGTATCTTCCCATTTTATTGCCAATACAGGGGTGGATACTGAGGTTCCCAATATGGTAACCGCTGTTTTGGCAGATTACCGGGGTTTTGATACTATGTTTGAAACCGTGGTCGTATTTATTGCGGGGATGGCGGTATTGGCTATTTTAAAGAATTCTTCCAAGAAAAAAGCTGGGAGTAAAGAATTTGAAGTGGATGTGGAACCCGATTTGATTGTGACCAATACGGTTCGTTTGCTTATTCCGGTGATTCAAATTTTTGCCTTTTATGTATTGGCACATGGTCATGTCAGCCCGGGAGGCGGTTTTCAGGGAGGCGTTGTGATGGGGGCAAGTTTCATTTTAATTGCCCTGTCCTGGGACTTGGATACTGCACTTGCCCGTTTTCCTGCGGATCGATGCACCCTAGTCGCCGGTTTGGGTATTGTCCTTTATGCCGGGATTGGATTGCTTTCCATGTTTTTGGGTGGAGAATTTTTGGATTATGCCGAACTGGCCCAGATTTTTCCTGTTTCCCGAGAAATGGCCAGGTACCATGCCATGCTTGGTGTCGAGATTGGGGTTGGATTAACCGTTACTGCAATCATGTTTTCTTTGTATGCAAATCTTTCAACGGAGGGTCGTCTGAAGGGCGGTCTTTAATCAAGAAAGTAGAAAAAGATGTTTGAAGAGGGAGCTATAATCAACGAATTGTTCATCGAGAGATTGAACTACTTGATTTATGTGGTCCTACTTTTGATTGGGTTGCATGCGATGATTTCAAAAAATAACCTGATGAAAAAATTGATCGGGATGTCAATTTTTCAAACCGCAATTATTTTATTTTATGTGTCCGTCGGGGTGAAAGAAGGGGCTTCGATACCAATTTATTTACCTGAACATGACCCGCACGGTTCTCATGTATCCCTTGGGGCGGGAAATGAAACAGAGGAGGCGAGTCATGGACCGGTTGTTTTGGAAGCCGGTTTGATCAAAAAATATGCCAATCCATTACCACATGTTCTCATGCTTACTGCAATTGTGGTAGGAGTGGCCACATTGGGTTTGGCTTTAGCCTTATGCCAACGAATTTATCAGGGGTATGGTACCATTGAAGAGGATGAAATTCTAGCCAAGATTGAAAGGGAGGAAATGCGTGCTCATCCAAGTGTTGCTGTAAAATCTATGGAATCATCCAAGCCAGCTACATCGAAAGTTAAAAAGCCTGCAACCAAGTCTAAGGAATCTTCAACATTAAGTGCAAAGCGAGCTAAATCGAACCCCAAGACTAAAGCCAAGACTGCCCCCTCGACTTCTCAGTTGAAATCTTCCCGATCGAAATCTGCTTCATCCCAACCGAAAACTTCGGCATCTAAGTCTTCCTCAGCTAAGGCGAAACCTGCAACATCCAAGCCTAAGACTAAGGCAAAGCCGCAAGCAAAACCTAAGGCCAAAACAACTGCTCGACCCAAGTCTGCTTCCACTGCTAAAAAAACAGCTCCGTCGAAGGCAAAGCCAAGGACGCCCAAGAAATGATGGAAAACGCAATAGCCTGGATTTTAATCTTCCCGTTATTCGGATCGGTAGCCTGTGCTATTTTGGGAATGACGAATCGGAAAATTTGTTATCCGATCGCGGTTCTATCTTTAGCCTGTGCACTTTGGGCGGGCATTGAAACTCTCAACCAACTCATTGCTTCTGAAGAGCATACGGTTGCTTATTTACTTGGTGGTTGGACATTGGATGCTTATCCCCGCGGGGTAGGGATTGAGTTACATGCGGATATTCTTGGTATCTTGATCACTCTGGTGGTTTTGGGGGTTGGTTTGATTGTTTCTGTTTATTCAAAGTTGCCGGTACAGGAAGAAACTCCTGGAAAGGAACCACTTTTTTACACACTATTTTTACTCCAAGTAACTGGACTGGCAGGAATTTGTTTAACCGGAGATGCATTTAATTTATATGTTCTGATCGAAGTGGCTGCATTGACGGGGTATGGCTTGATTGCGATGGGATCCAATCGGGCGGCCGCCGCTACATTTAATTATGTTATGCTCGGCACGATTGGAGCATCTTTTTATTTACTCGGGGTTGGATATTTATACATTAAAACTGGTACATTGAATATGGTTGGTATTCATGATGTGATTGAAGCCAATGGATTAGCAGATTCCGCTACGATGCAGGTAGCCTTTGTTTTGATTGGAATGGGAATTTTGATAAAAATGGCATTTTTCCCATTTCATGCCTGGTTGCCTAATGCGTATTGCAATGCACCAACTGCCACATCCTCCTTACTTGCTCCATTGGTTACCAAAGTGATGATTTATGTAATGATTCGAATGGTACTGTCCGTCTTTGGGGTGGAATTTTCATTTGAATCAACCATGTGGACGGATGTGGTTCCATGGTTAGTGGTTGTGGCTATTGTGTGCGCAGCGGTAATGGCGTTGGCTCAACGGGAAATTAAACGGATGCTTTCCTACCTGATCGTGGCCGAGGTTGGATATATGGTGGGTGGAGTTTGGATTTATAATTACTATGGATTTATTGGATCAATCTTTCATGTGATTAGTGATGCATGTATGACCCTGTGTTTGTTTCTTGGTGCCGGTCTCATTTTACGAAAAGCGAAGACCACGCATTTTGACGGATTACGTGGATTATTTTCAAAAATGCCCTTAACCATGACCGGATTTTTTATTGGTGGCTTCTCGATTATTGGACTACCTCCAACCTGTGGATTTTTCAGTAAGTGGTATTTAATAACCGGAGGCATGGTTTCTGAGCGTTGGGAATATATGGTTGTGTTGATGTTTTCGACCATGGTTATGGTCGTACTCTTTTTCCGTTTGATAGAAAGAATTCATCTCGCGGTAACTGAGAGTGGTCAAAACCTTGGACATGGGCATGGTGATTTGGGACTTACCGAGGAGCAGACCCGATTTGACGAAGGGCCGCTTTCCATGCTCATTCCTTTGCTTGTATCGGCCTCGGTTGTATTGATTGTTGGAATCTACAATCAGGATATCGTTTCCTTGATCGAAATCTTTCTCGATGAATTTAATTTACCTCGTGGGGAGGGGCATTAAATGAGTGCACCTGAAGTAACCGTTATTGAAGATATTCGCCCATTAATTGCGTTTATTGCTCCCTTAATAGGGGTAATTGGAATTGTTTGGGCGGGAGAAAAAAGAAAAAACCTACGGGAAACCTTTACTTTTCTTGTGGCAACCATTCAGGCATCGGTTGTTCTCTCCATGGTTCCTCTGTTGTTAAGTGGAGGAATAATAGAATTTAAAATTTGGCAGATGTTTACCCATGTTCCCCTAATGTTACGGGTCGATGGATTTGGGTTACTCTTTGCATGCGTGGCATCTCTTCTTTGGATTGCTACAACAGTGTACGCGATCGGATACATGCGGGGTTTACATGAACATGCACAGACAAGATTTTATTCCTTTTTTGCAATCTCTCTGTCAGCCACAATCGGAGTCGCTTTTTCAGCCAACCTACTGACAATTTATTTTTTCTATGAAATGCTTTCGGTATCCACTTTTCCATTGGTCACTCACATGCAGGATAAGGAGGCTCGGACGGGTGGAAGGACATATTTAGGATATTTACTCTTTACCTCCCTTTGCTTGTTATTGCCCGCGTTGAGTTGGTGTTATGTCTGGCTGGACGGTGGAACGGTGACCATGGACTTCCTTGCAGATACCGGCAAGGTGGGTGCTTTTAGTCAGACCACGCAGATAATTTTACTGATACTCTTTACCTTTGGATTTGCCAAGGCAGGCATCATGCCGCTTCATTCTTGGTTACCCGGAGCGATGGTTGCTCCCACGCCTGTTTCTGCCTTACTTCATGCAGTTGCAGTGGTAAAAGTAGGAGTTTTCTGCGTAATTCGGGTGTATTCGGATATTTTCGGTGTTCAGGTTTTACAGGAGTTAGATGGAGAGGATTGGATGATCGGTATAGCCTGTGCCACCATACTGATTTCTTCCCTAATTGCATTGTCACAAGATAATTTGAAAAGGAGGCTCGCTTTTTCCACTATCGGACAATTGGGGTATGTTGTTCTTGGAGCTACCTTAGCGACTGAACAAGGAATTGGTGGATCTGTGCTTCACATAGCCATGCATGCCTGTGGTAAAATCACTCTCTTCTTTTGTGCGGGAGCCATTTTTGTGGCAAGTGGTAAAAAATATGTAAGTGAATTGCGCGGATTGGGTAGAAAGATGCCTATTACCATGGGGGCGTTTATGATTGGATCACTGAGCGTGATTGGACTTCCACCGCTTGGTGGATTTGTAAGCAAGTGGTACTTGGTTTTGGGGGCACTTGATCGAGATATGCTTTGGGTGGTTGTGATTTTGCTTATCAGTTCCCTTCTCAATGTATTTTATTTACTACCCGTGGCAGTGACCGCATTTTTTCGAACTCCGGAAACGGATTCTGAATCAGGGATCGAGGAGGCTCCATGGCCCTGTGTCCTGCCGTTAACTTTGACTGCAATGGGTTGTTTTGTACTCTTTTTTCTGACAGATCCTTTGCTGCGTCTCGTTGGACTTGCTCATTAATAGATTATGAAAAATAAAAACCCACATGAACCGAAACGCTGGTTGGATGATCCTGGGAACATTAAGAATTTCCTTAAATTTTTCTTTGGGTTGTGTGGGATTTGTCTGCTCGTTGATTTGATTTATTCTCTAGGTTGGCACAAACACCATGCATTTTATGAAGAAGGGACGATTCGTACGATGGAAGCTTTCCCTGTTTTTTATGGACTTTATGGTTTTCTTGCCTGTGTTCTTTTGATTTTGGTTTCCAAAATGATGAGGAGTATAAGTGGAAAAAAAATATTAATGCGTGACGAGGACTATTGGGAGAAATGAATATATCAGTCTTGGCATCTGTATCTGAAATGGGAGCACATCCTGCTACGGCTCTCATTATTGGGGGATTGGTTGCGGCTATCTTAAGAGGTCGGTTTGCATCCGCCGTTCTTGTTATCGCTCCTGTGCTTGGCTTTTGGCATATCACGCAACTTGAAGTCGGGAGCTTTTCCACATTAACACTTTTGGGCCAGGAAATCATTGGAGTCGCTGTGGATCGTCAGGCCATCATGTTTGGATATCTCTTTCATATCGCCGCTTTAATTGCTGGAATATATTCTTTTCATGTACGAGATCCTTGGCAGCTTTCTATGGGTTTACTGTATGCTGCAACTGCTATCGGAGTGGCGTTTGCCGGAGATATGCTTTCCCTGTTTTTATGGTGGGAAGGGTTGGCTATAACTTCGGTTTTTCAGATTTGGGGAAGGAAAACAGATCGGGCTGAAAAAGCCGGTTTTCGTTATTTATTTTTTCATATTTCTTCGGGTTTACTTTTATTGGCTGGAATTGTTTTTCGATATCATGGGGAGGGAGAGAGTGCATTTTCCCTCGCACCATTGACAGATGCTCTGGAAGCCGGAGACACAGGGGCCATTTTGATTTTATTGGCAGTTGGAATAAAAGCAGCCTTTCCAGGGTTGCATGTCTGGTTAAAAGATGGATACGCGGAGGCAACTTCAACCGGTCCAGTTTGGCTTTGTGCATTTACCACCAAAGCAGCGGTATGTATGCTTGCTCGTTTGTTCCCTGGTGCGGATGTACTTATGGTTATCGGTGCCGGGATGGCAATGTTCCCGATTTTTTATGCGGTGATTGAAAACGATCTACGCCGGGTTCTCTGCTATAGTAAAATTAATCAGATTGGATTTATGGTGGTGGGAATTGGAATCGGTACGGAATTAGCGATCGATGGTGCAATTGCACATGTTTTTACTCATGTAATTTACAAGGGTCTTTTATTTATGAGCATGGGAGCAGTTATGTACCGTTTGGGAGAGATTCGGGGATCGGAGCTCGGTGGATTATTTCGCACCATGCCTTGGACCGCTGGGTTTTGCGTAGTTGGAGCGGCTTCTATCTCCGCCTTTCCTCTGTTCAGTGGGTTTGTAAGTAAATCCATGATTATGGTGGAGGCGGCAGGGCAGGGGCACTATCTACTTTGGTTTCTTCTTTTGTTTGCTGCTGCCGGGGTTGTAGAACATGCGGGTATAAAAGTTCCCTATTTTGCATTCTTCTCTCATGATTCTGGGTTACGACCAAAAGAAGCTCCCATCAATATGTTAATTGCCATGGGAATTTCTTCTTTTCTTTGCATATTTCTTGGCTGTAATCCAACTTGGCTCTACGACCTTTTACCCAATCGTGCCCTTATGCCGAATGGGGTACAGTACTACCCGTATGATGCGACCCATGTGATTAACCAAACGCAAATTCTTCTTTTTGCAATGTTGGCCGTTACCTTTTTAATGCTTCGCAAGACTTATCCGCCGGAGAAACGTTCTATTAATTTAGATATTGATTGGGTTTACCGAAAAGCGGGCCGTTTCTTTCTTCATTACATGGATATATTTTGGAATAATTTGAACAAAAGAACTCATTCTTTGGTGGTTGTAGACTTGATTTCAAAAGTGGGTACATTTACCAAAGCAGGACAGGTTCATGTTATGACCCTACTTTCTGAAAAACTTCATAATTCAGGCCTAGTTTCATCTTCAAATGCAAACACGGCTAAGAATGAAATGGAAAAGCGGGCAAGTTTGGGATTACACCCGATTGGATTGACCGCTGTATTTGCCCTTTTATTTGTAGGAGCATTTTTATTCATAGCAGTTACTTCGTAAGGCATATGAATCAAATTTCTTGCCTAGCAAGGAACTGATTGATTTTCTAATATTGTGTGGATGAGAATATGGAAAAAATGTATTGGGCTATGCATCGTTTTAACTTTTCTTGGTTCCTGTAAATATCTTGATCGAAATGCCAATTTCATTTCGGATGAAAAAGTTTGGGAAAAAATTAATGCGAAAGCTCCCGCGAGTGGGTTAAATCCAACCTTTGTCTATGCAATCTGTCACGCCGAGAGTAGCTTGAATGCAAATGCTGAATCTTCAGTTGCGAGGGGGATGATGCAATTGACTGAAGCGGCTTGGCAGGATGTAACCAAGCTCCATTATCGCCAAGCTTTTGAATGGGAGACCAATGTGGAAGTGGGTATTCTTTACCTCGAAAGGCTAAAGGGAATGCTGGAAAGTGTGGATCTATTTTCTTATCCCAGGTTGGCAGCAAGTTATCGATATGGATTTGGTGCTTTGAGAAAAGAAAAATTTATGGTCAGTCGAATGAAGACTCCCGTCAATCGGATTTACAGAAAATTATTTGCAGGTGAATTAGCCCCAGTTTCTCCACCTTCTAATTGAATAAAATTCATTTAAAATGGGGGCAAAGAGTAAGGTTAAAAGAAGAGAGAAAGGAGAGCTTCGAATCGAGCCACCCCCAGAATATGAAAAGGAAATAAGCGATTTTTTAGCATGGGTTCAATTGGAGAAAGGTTTGTCAAAAAATACTGTAAGTTCTTACGAAAATGACTTGATTCAATGTGCCCTTCATTTAAAAGGGCAGGGAGTTGCTTCATGGCATGGGGTAGAATTAATTCACCTTTCAAGTTGGTTGGGTTCTTTAACCGAGGAAGAATATGCCGTGGCCAGTCTATCCAGGAAATTATCTGCGGTTCGAATGCTTGCAAAATTTCTAGTTGGAGAGGGATCATTAAAGGAGGATTTTACCGAATTATTAGCTAATCCGAAAAAAAGAAGACATCTGCCAGATTGCTTGACTATTGAAGAAATGGAGCGCTTTCTTTCTGCTCCTGATCTTAATAAGCCATTGGGCAAGCGTGATCGGGCATTATTTGAATTAATGTATGGAAGCGGACTTCGGGTATCTGAAATTTGTTCTCTTCCCATGACCGCGGTTGATTGCGAGGAAGGATATGCCCGGATTTTTGGAAAGGGTGCAAAGGAAAGAATCGTACCTGTCGGGCGGCATGCATCCGAAGCAGTTCGAAATTATCTTCATGGTGGAAGACCTCATTTAGTAAAGGATGGTACTGGGGGAGAATTATTTTTGAGTATGAGGGGAAAAGCAATTTCTCGAAAAATGGTCTGGGTTTTGGTTAAGGATTATGCTCGAAAAGCGGCCATCGAGAAAAACTTAAGCCCCCATGGTTTGCGCCATTCCTTTGCCACCCACTTACTTATGGGAGGAGCCGATGTACGGGCGGTTCAGGAAATGCTTGGACATGCGGACATTGGTACGACACAAGTTTACACTCAGGTGGAGGTTGAACGTTTGCTCGATGAGCATGCAAATTTTCATCCTATGGCGGAGTAAAAAAGAGGAAAGTCCCAAAATTTTTTTCCACGTGCGCAAAATAAGGTTGCCTGTCGGGGCTAGGCATCTTCTTTAGAATGGGTTGTGAAGGTTAGTGTATTTGTTTCCCCCAAAACTACGGTTTTGGATCCCCAAGGCGCAGCGGTCGAGCAAGCTATAAAAAGCTTAGGCCATTTATCGGTGGGGGGCGTCCGCGTGGGCAAGACTGTCACCTTCGAGATGGAGGGCGAGGACACGCCCGAAACCCGGGCTCAAATTGATCGTCTATGTGATGGATTATTAAGTAATCCAGTTATCGAAGATTATCGATTCGAGATTGAAGCGGGGTGAAGATTTTTCGATATCTCGACAAGGCTGGGTCAATGGGCTTTGGTCGGTTTGATGAACAGGGCCAAATGTTTTTGATTCTAAAGAAGGATAACGGGGACTTTGAGGCTACAAAGGAAAGGATTACTCCATTTCGTTTCCTTACCCCGATTGATTTTCGTTGCATTTATGGAGTGGGTCTTAATTACAAAGCCCATGCCCAAGAAACGGGTAAGGATGCACCTAAATATCCGATGATTTTTATGAAAGCCCCAACCTCTGCGCAAAGTGCAGGTGACCCGATTGTCATCCCACGTTTTTTACGCAGTGATAAGGTTGATTATGAGGGTGAATTGGGAGTGGTTATTGGTAAGCCATGTAAAAATGTTAAACCGGAGGATGCACTTTCATATGTATTGGGATACACCTGTGCAAATGATGTAAGTGCTCGGGATTGGCAAAAAGAAAAAGGAGGCGGTCAATTTTGCAGGGGAAAGGGATTTGATACCTTTTGCCCAGTTGGACCCTGTTTGACAACCGCCGATGAAATTCCAGATCCATCCAAACTTATGCTCCGAACTTATGTGAACGAGGAAAAGATGCAGGAGTCTTCAACCGGGGATATGATTTTTGATGTGCCCACCTTAATTTCATTTCTCAGCGGTAGTACTACTTTATTACCTGGTACTTTAATTCTAACCGGAACACCAGCCGGGGTAGGAGAGGCGAGGGATCCGCGCAGATTTCTTGTTCCCGGAGATGAAGTAACCGTTGAAATTGATGGTATTGGTATGTTGACCAATCCAGTAGTGGAAGAAATTTTTGATGAAGAGGAGCCCGAAAGTACACCTCAGCAATAAAACAGTAGCATTTTATGAAAGTAGCAATTTTACAATTTCCCGGTTCCAATTGTGATTGGGATGCGGAACATGCAGTCCAAGATATTTTGGGCATTCCTGCAGCCCGGGTATGGCACAAGTCACCATTACCATCGGGTACGGAGGCAGTTATTGTACCGGGAGGATTTTCTTTTGGAGATTATCTTCGTTGTGGTGCGATTGCCAGGTTCTCCCCGATTATGGATGACTTGAAATCCTTTGCCGACCAAGGTGGACAAGTGCTTGGGATTTGCAACGGGTTTCAGATTCTTTGTGAATCGGGATTGTTACCGGGTGCTTTAATACGAAATGATTGTATAGAATTTCGCTGCATTAATCAAAGGGTCAAAGTGGAAAGTTCTAACGATCGATTTAACCCGGAAAAGTGTGGAGAGCAATTATCCCTGCCTATTGCTCATGGAGAAGGTAATTATCGGTTAAAAGAGGATGCACTTGAGAAATTGGAATCCAATGGACAAGTCCTTCTCCGTTATATTGGAAATCCAAATGGATCCATTAATGATATTGCAGGAATTCGAAACGAGGTGGGTAATGTCTATGGGATGATGCCGCATCCGGAACGGGCGGTTGAACCCTATCATCCAAGTCGGGACGGATTACCTATTTTAAAAGCTTTTCTTGAACCTATTCTTACCCGATCTTCCGTGGAAATATCCGCATCATGACCCAGAATACTGCCACTCCATTGCCTCCGAATCCTGATCCATGTTTGAATGTCGAGATTACTCCTGAATTGGTCGCCCAGCATGGGTTGCTGGCTGAGGAGTATGAACAAGTCTTAGAGATCATGGGCCGGGTTCCCAATTTGACCGAGTTGGGAATTTTCTCGGTCATGTGGTCGGAGCATTGTGCTTACAAGAATACCCGTAAATTACTCAGGCTATTCCCTACAGAGAAAAAAGATAAGGATGCAATCGGCCAGGTGTTAGTCAAAGCGGGCGAGGAAAACGCCGGAGTAATTGATGTTGGTGAAGGTTGGGGCGTTGCTTTTAAAATTGAATCACATAATCACCCCAGTGCCATTGAGCCTTTTGAAGGAGCTGCGACCGGGGTTGGTGGAATTGTACGGGATATTTTTACCATGGGTGCCCGTCCTGTTTTGCTAACGAATTCCCTTCGTTTTGGATCTTTGGAGTCCGCACATGTGAAAAGACTTTTTAGGGGTGTGGTTAGCGGAATTTCAAATTATGGAAATTGCTTGGGTATTCCCAATATGGGTGGTGATGTTTACTTTGATGATTGTTACGAAGGTAACCCATTGGTTAATGCTCTTTGTGCAGGTATTCTTAAACATGAGGATATTCATCGTGGTGCAGCCACTGGCGTGGGTAACCCAGTTTTTTATGTTGGTCCCGGTACCGGTCGAGACGGATTAGGCGGTGCCAGCTTTGCATCTCGTGAATTAACTGAGGAGAGCGCCGCGGATCGACCTGCGGTACAGAAGGGGGATCCATTCATGGAAAAACTTCTTCTTGAAGCATGCCTTGAAATGATGGCGATTCCAGGATTAGTTGTGGGGATTCAGGATATGGGAGCAGCGGGTTTGACCTGTTCGACTTGTGAGACGGCGTCCCGTGGTGGTTTAGGAATTGAAATTGATCTCGATCTTGTTCCACAGCGTGAAACGGGTATGAATTCCTATGAAATTATGCTTTCCGAAAGTCAGGAAAGAATGCTCGTTATTGTTAAAAAGGGCAGGGAGCATGAGATTAGGGAAGTATTTGAAAAATGGGATCTACATGCAGCTCATATTGGAGAAGTTAAGGAGGGCGATCGAATGGTCGTTCGGCATAAAGGAGTCGTAGTTGCAGATTTACCCGCCAAATCCCTTACCGATGAAGCTCCGATCTATGACCAGCCAGCCAGCGAGCCGATTCATATACAAGCAGCACGAGATTGGAGTATAAAATCCGTTCCCGAGCTTGCCGTTGAATCAGTTGAATCGTCTTTGAAGAAACTATTGGCTCATCCAACCATCGCCTCGAAGAGGTGGGTTTGGCAACAGTACGACCATATGGTTATGTCAGGTTGTACGGTTGAGCCAGGAAGCGATGCGGGTGTGGTGCATTTAAGTATTGCGGGGATTGATAAAAGGTTGGCTATATCCAATGATTGTAATAATCGGTTTTGCTATTTGGATCCTTACAAGGGTGCACAGATTGCATTTGCTGAGTGCATGCGCAATTTAGCATGTTCTGGTGCTCGTGCTCTTGCGGTAACTGATAACTTAAACTTTGCCAACCCTAACAAGCCGGAGGCATACCATATGCTCAAGGAATGTGTGAAGGGTTTGGCAGATTCTTGTTCTTTCTTTGATGTACCAGTGGTTGGAGGAAATGTCAGCCTCTATAATGAGCACGGGGAAGGAGCGATTGATCCTACACCGGTTATTTCGATGGTTGGGTTAATTGAGAAGGCGGAACAAGTAACCCGAAGTTTTATTCCAGATGCTGGGCAATCCATTGTCTTAATCGGAGGTTTGCCCCATGAATTAGGTGGCAGTTATTTTCTACAGACAGAATACGGGAAAAAGGAAGGAACATGTCCGAATGTCGATTTGGGTGAAGAGAAAAAGGTCCAGGATTTTCTTATAACATCCATTGATTCTGGAAATATTAAAGCTGCCCATGATATTTCTGAGGGTGGTTTACTCGTTGCCATTGCAGAGATGTTGTTTGAAAATCCAGAACTTGGTGCAGAATTAGCGCTCGATTCTTTAGGTGATTCTAATCGCTTGGATGCTCTTTTATTCGGGGAAAGCCAGGGCCGGGTTCTTATTGCTGTTGAAAAAGATCAAGTGAACGCAGTTTTAGATTCTGCTCAAAAAAGTGGTTTAGCTGCAGTGAGCTTAGGTGGTACTTCCGATTCAGGACGCTTAAAACTTTCGATTGCAGGAAATGAAATCCTTGATTCCGAGGTCAATAAACTGCATAAGGTTTGGAGCGAATCCATACCTGACAAAATGAATCTTAGCTAAACCACGATGAGTGATGAAATAGGCCACCACTGCGGGATTGCCCTAGTCCGTTTACGGAAGCCTTTGGCTTATTACGAACAGAAATATGGTACTCCATTATGGGGTTTTAATCAATTATTCCTATTGATGGAAAAACAGCACATTCGTGGTCAGGATGGTGCT
>JABGWU010000314.1 GCA_018645475.1 Opitutia bacterium | reverse complement strand
CCTGTTGCTTAAGGGACTGAGTTCAAGTTTGGAATTTGATTCAAAAAGAATTTACCTGACCGGAAATAGTATGGGTGGATACGGTTCCTGGACATGGGGAGGGAAAAGCCCTCAACATTTTGCCGCCATTGCACCCGTAGTGGGAGGGATCGGACCGGGAGGACCAAAGGATGTGACTCAAGATTTGGATCAGTGGGCTGCCAACTTAGCCAAGGTGCCGGTATACGCATTTGCGGGAGCAAAGGATAAGGTGGTGCCTGCCGAGCGATCAGTTCGAATGGTAAACGCCATTCGAAAAGCAGGTGGTAAATTAGCAAAAATAAAAGTTTATCAGGATCAGGGACACAATGCCAGGCAAGTTGTTTATTCAAGTAAAGAATTTTACGATTGGATGTTTGCCCAGAAAAGAAAGTAAGAGACAAACCAAAATGAAACGATCTTTAACACTAATAATAACTGTTCTAGCATGTTGTGGCTTTCTTAATGCGGAAGAGTCCGGCAAACATTTGTTCATTCTCTCTGGTCAGTCCAATATGGCCCGTTTCAAACCGGCGTTATGGTTTACCCCGGGAATCAACGAAGCATTGGGTGCCGACAACATCATCGTGAGCTTCCACGCCCAAGGTGGACAACCGATTTCCAAATGGTACAAGGAATGGAAAAGCAGCAAAGGAGAGACCGACCCGCATGCAGGGAAGATATATGATTCTATGATGGAAGCCACAAAAGTGAAGATTCATGACAAAATGGTCCGAACGGTAACTTTCATCTGGATGCAGGGCGAAGCCGATTCAAAAGCTCAAAACAGCGACGTTTATCTCGCCAGTCTCAACGGGTTAAAAAAGCAACTCGAACAAGACCTGAAGCGTACCGACCTCAACTTCATCATCGGAAGGCTCAGCGACAGCGGTCTCTACCGGAGACGGGACAAGAAAAGAGTCGAGAACATGCATTGGGAAGAAATCCGAAAGGCCCAGCAATCCTTTGCTGATGCTTCGCAACGAGCGGTCTGGATCGACACTGATGATCTCAATGGGGAAAAGAACGCTCTTCATTTGATCAAGCCCGATGGCTATAGCACTCTTGGTAAACGATATGTCGAAGCTGCCAAGAAACTTATTAAAGAAAACAGTAATTGAGTTCTGCCCGCTCTAATTCATCTCTCAGACAGTTTGTTATAATGTGCTTTAAATATATATTTTTTTTAATCGGACTAATTCCGACACTATCTTGCTTGGCTACCAAAAAACCCAATATCCTCTTTGTTCTTTTCGATGACATGGGTTACGGAGAGCCAACCTCTTACAGACCCGCAAGCCTTTTCAGGACACCAAATATTGATCGCATGGCCAAGGAGGGGATGCATTTTACCGATGCTCATGCGTCGGCAGCAAGCTGTACGCCGACCCGCTATGGATTTCTTACCGGTCGTTATCCTCATCGAATCGGACAATTTGGTGTATTGAGCACCTTCTCACCACCTCTGATTCCTGATACCCGATTGACCATAGCTTCGTATTTGAAGCGAAATGGTTATGCCACCGCTTGTATTGGGAAATGGCACTTGGGAATGAACTGGGGTAGACCCAAGACCAAGGGGAAGAACAAGACCAAAAAGGAGTTGAAGATCGGAGAAAAGATGACAGGCGGACCCAATGCGGTGGGCTTTGATTATTTCTACGGCTTTACTCATGCCAGAAACATTCAAACCGTCATTGAGCAGGATACCGTTGTGAGGGAAGTTAAACCTGTCGAAAATCAACCACTCATGATTGCCAAGGCAGTCGATTTTCTTAAAGAACATTCGTCTAATAAACAAAAGCCATTCTTCCTCTACTTCCCCATGTGTCCGCCGCATAAACCGGTGGTGCCTGCACCCGAATATGTAGGAAAAGGTGGGGGAGGGGGCAAGGGATCCTACGCTGACTGGGTTTATCAAGGGGATGATATGTTGGGACAACTTCTGGATACACTTGAATCAACTGGATTGGCCGATGATACGCTCGTAATCGTCTCGGCAGATAATGGAGCAGCAGGGCGTGAGTATTCACCACTTCGCGACGACAAAGGAAGTATCTACGAAGGTGGACACCGTGAACCTTTTTTGGCCAAGTGGCCTGGCAGGATCAAACCCGGAACTACGAGTAACCAAATTATTTCAATAACCGACATTTTTGCAACCTGTGCAGAAATTACCGGAGTTCCCTTACCTGATAATGCAGGCGAGGACAGTGTAAGTTTTCTCAATTGTCTGCTGGGCAAGCAGGTCGGTCCCTTTCGCGAGGCAAGCGTTCAACAAAGCGGAAAAAAGGCACTGGCGATTCGCAAGGGGAAATGGAAGTTAATCGTTCATGGCGACAATAAGCGGGAGCTGTTTGATTTGAATACGGACATAGGCGAAACAAAAAATGCAATTCGGGAACATCCAAAAGTGTCGACTGAATTAGCCTTTTTGTTGCAAAGCTATCTTGACAAAGGACGCTCTACACCCGGCAAAGCTCAGCCCTTGGAATATAGAATATCCTTGGACGAAATTCGCTTTAAGAAAAAGTGAATTGAGCAGTCCATTTTGAATTTCATCCTTATTGAGTAAATGAAGAACATCAGCCTAATTTTTCTAACAATCATCACTTTTAGTCCACAATTAACAAAAGCCCAATCGGGCGTTCATCAGGGTCAGTATCAAAAGAATCTCACTTACAAGGGCCCCGTGACGGGGGATGAGATCATCTACACCTTGTACCTTCCTCCGGGGTACACCAAAGACAAGGGGCCTTGTCCACTCATTATTTTTCTCCATGGGGCAGGAGGAGGCAATGCATCCTCCCAAGTGATGCAAAGTTACGAAGCCGCCCGTAAGTCGGGCAAAATTCAAGATTTCGCTTTCGTCTTCCCGGAAAAATACGGAGGTACAGTATGGCGGGACGGGACCAAGGACAAACGACCGGAAACAAATATTCTGAAGGAACTCCTTCCTTATCTCGAGAAGAAATACGCCCTTGCCCAGGATCGTAGGCAACGGACCATTATGGGGTTTTCCATGGGAGCGGCCGGTTCGATCTATTGGGGAGCCAAGCACCTAGACATCTTCTCAACCGCAGTAGCTCTGGACGCGGGAGGGGGCACCAGTTTCACTGATCCTCAGGCCCGCAATTATGTGCCTGAATACGGAAAGAAAACCAAGGCT
>JABGWU010000313.1 GCA_018645475.1 Opitutia bacterium | reverse complement strand
CGAGTATAAGTATAACACTATGTCTTGGACGGTTCCTAAAACTGGCGAAACCATCAAGATTATGAAATATTTTACACCTTGGGATCCGCAAATTTCAATGATCTACGATAACCTTCGAGATGAGACGGCTAAGACTCGTCAAGAGATTGTGAAGAAAACTTCTGTGAACTTCGACACGCTTCCCAAGCCCATCTCTGCCTTGACAATATTTATCACGGTTGCGCGGTTATTAAAGGATAAGGTTCTTGAAGAAGAGCTTGATGCAGCCATGATGGATATGATCGAGCGTAACAATATGTGTTTGGTCGAGTCCGAATGTTAGAAATATAAATGGTAACAATAAAACCTTCAGAGCTACGTCAAATTTTTTTCCGACCGCCTAGCTTTTTATAAAAATAACCTATAAAAAAATTTATGAACGAATCTTTGCATATATTGGTAACGGGTGGATGTGGGTATAAAGGCACAGTCCTAGTCCCCAAGCTTCTTGCGCGTGGTTATAAAGTTACCGTGGTTGATACCCTATGGTTTGGTAATTTCCACGAGTCTCACAAAAATTTAAATGTTTTAAAAGTCGATATCCGAAATGTTGAAGATGTCCCTATGCAAGGTGTGGATACCATCATTCATTTAGCTTCTGTGGCCAACGATCCCTGCGGAGATTTGGACCCCAAACTTACCTGGGAGATTGGTGCCTTAGCGAGCATGCAGCTTGCAGATAAAGCTGTGAGAAACGGTGTCACACAATTCATTTATGCGTCTTCTGGAAGTGTATATGGGGTAAAAGAAGAGGATCAAGTTACGGAAGACCTCGAGCTAAAACCCATCTCAGAATATAATAAGACGAAAATGGTTGCTGAACGAGTGCTGTTAAGTTACAGCGACAAAATGGTAGTCCAGGTTATTCGACCAGCCACTGTTTGTGGTTGCTCTCCGCGCATGAGGTTAGATGTGTCTGTAAACATGTTGACCATGCAAGCGCTTACTAATGGACTGATAACCGTATTTGGAGGCAATCAAACCCGTCCTAATATTCATATTGATGATATTACCGATGTTTACCTGCATTTGATTGATCATAAGGATTCTATACAAGGAGTATATAATGCGGGATTCGAAAACATATCTATTCTGGACATTGCCAATATGGTGGCAAAACACGTCCCCACTGAAATAAGCGTGACAGAATCGAATGATCCCAGGTCCTACCGCGTTAACTCTGACAAATTACTTGCCACTGGTTTTGCTCCGAAAAAAAACGTGGAAAACGCAATTATGGAAATTTGTGAGAGATACAAACAGGGTGCCCTGAAAAATGAAGATCGTTTTCATAATCTGAAATGGATGCAAGCCGAAGTATTCAAAACCTCATAAATCCTGCCAAACTTATAGCGCATGTCTGAAAAAATTATCGTAATTGGAAGTAACTCGTTTTCTGGGGCCAGTTTTGTGCATTCCGCTATTGATGCTGGGTTCGAGGTTGTTGGAATCAGTAGATCGAAAGAACCCAACCCGGTTTTTTTACCCTATAAATATTCGGGGGAGGGTATTGAGTTCCATCAATTGGATCTTAATCATGATCTCGATAAGATTATGGCCCTTATAAATTCTAAGAAGCCGGAATATGTTGTGAATTTTTCGGCTCAGAGTATGGTCGCTCAAAGTTGGGATCATCCTGATCATTGGTTCATGACGAATGTAGTTTCCACTATCCAGTTTCATGATCAGCTAAGGCATTGCGATTTTTTAAAAAAATATGTGCATATTTCTACGCCTGAAGTTTATGGAAGTTGTGAGGGTTATATCAAGGAAAGCAATTCATATTATCCTAGCACCCCTTATGCAGTTTCTAGGGCGGCAGCGGATATGAGCCTTCAAACTTTCTTCAATTCGTACAAATTCCCCGTAGTATTCCCCCGAGCTGCAAATGTCTATGGGCCTGGTCAGCAATTGTATCGAATCATTCCGCGAATGCTTCTCTTTGTCAAACTGGGGAAGAAGCTTCAGTTGCACGGCGGAGGAACATCGGAACGTTCCTTCATTCATATGCGGGATGTTTCG
>JABGWU010000312.1 GCA_018645475.1 Opitutia bacterium | reverse complement strand
GGGTCATCCTGTAATTGGGCTAAGTAAGCAGCTCCTTCCATTACTTTATAGAGGTCAGAATCGATGAACCGGTGTGGGCGATGGTTGTCCACTTTTTTTCCCTTAAGGTAATCAGCTGCAGCCTGTAAATGAGCCACTCCAGGTTCGGTTTTTTCAAAGGCAAAAGGCACGAGTACTTCTCGTTGTGTAATTAATCTTGGCCTCCAAAAGTCACTTTTCATTTCCACTTTGTGGAAGGGAACTGGGTCGATGTAGGCTTCGAGATTTAATACAACTATTGCGGTGATTCCTAGTATTTTTCCTAATCGTAACATTTTCATAAAATTAAAATTATTATGGGCATTTTGATATATTAAGTATGTTCTTCATGTGAAATCTAGTATTTGGGTTCATTTGAAACGCAAGGTTGGACCAACCGGTAAGCGGTGCAAAGAGTAGTCTGAAGCAAGGTCAGCAAAGGAAGGAATAGAGAGGTAATGATTTATGGATATGTCCTTGAACATAACGCTTCGTAAGATTTTTACATCTGGATTTACAACTGGTGACAATCCGTCAAATGAAACATAATCGTGGAAATGATCACCATCTCCAGTTTTAGTACTCATAGTAAGCATGTATGTGATACCTTTATCTAAATTTACGGTCTCTGTTAATTTTTGATACCTGAATTCCCCGTCGAGTATACTTTTTTTACTCGGTCCTAGAATAACCGCAGCTAATTCTTTGGGAGCCGATAGTTCGACTTTCCAAAGTTTAATTATATGTTCATTCTGAAGAGACCTTGGCTTTTTTCCAGACCGACTCGGTTGGTCGGAATCTTCATCGGTAGGTACATTTCGAGCTAAACGAATGGGTAGCTCTCGATCGTTATCGTCCCACATGCCTAAGTGTGAGACAGTATGGTTTTTGGAGACCTTAAATTCGAAGCCTATCGAGCCTGTTATGTCATTTCTTAAATTGTGCCAACCATCATCGATAATTAGATTTTTACTTGCTGGGATTTGGAGTTGTCTGGAAAACCCTTGATTATGAATTCGTAGTAATTGATCAAGCATTGGAGCAGAAAAATTGTGTGGTTCTGAAAAATCAATTTGTTCATAAGGGTCTTTATTTAATTCATATGACGCCACCAAGTGGGCTGCTCCCATTGTGCCATTTTTTGTCCATGGTTGAGCGAGGCCTCCCTCTACGATTACCTTGTTTGAAAATTGCCTAATGGCTATGGCATCATTTTCATATGGTGGTCCAAGGTGGCAGAAAAAATAGCGAGGACGAGGGTCGCTCTTTTTTGGGTCTTTCCAATAGGCAATGGAATTTAAACTATCTTGTGCTTCTTCCGGTTTAAGTTTATCCCCTGCGATTTGAGCTAAGGTTGCGAAAAGATCTGTAAGTGAGAACAGGTTGCGGTTTATACCGCCTCTTTCGAAATGTTTTTTCCAAAAAAGAACAAAGGGTACGCGGTGACCACCTTCCCAAATTTTAGCTTTTTTTCCTCGCAAACCACCACTTTCCTGATTCAGACCATTATTATCTCCAACATTTGGACCGTTATCACTAGTGAAAATAACGAGGGTATTTTCGATTAATTTAAAACCCTGGTTTCGAGGGTCATTTGTTTCATTCAGTGTTTTGATCAGTTGCCCAAAGGCGATGTCATTTTCTAAAATCATATCTTCACGCTGGCCACCAGGAGTACCATCAGAAAAGATACTTTTACCTTTTACTTTTTTGCCGGCAATGGATTCTGGCACCGCATAGGCACCCGTTGTATTTCTCTGCAGGTGATTGGAATTAGGAGCATAATACAGGAAGAAAGGTTTTTTTCCTGTAGCTTGTCTCTTGATGAATTGTACGCTTTCCTTCAGATAATCGGACCCTATCTGTGCTAAGTTCCAATTTGGTGAGGCAAGAACCTGTCCTTCTCGGTGCAGGATTCCCACTTGTTTCATTTTAGAGCGATCGGTAAAAGTCCAGTAATTATTCCGTATATAAATTCTTGGTTCTGTATCCAGGGAATCTTCTGTATTCCCAGGAACTCCAAAGAATTCATTGAATCCATGATGAGTAGGACCATCAAGTAATGGTCTTGTGAAATCTACATCTTTGTAATCAAATTCATTGGCAGGCTGACCGTGGCCATCGTCAAAATCCATACCGACATGATATTTCCCTACAGCTCCCGTGTAGTAACCCTTGCGTTGAAGCATTTCGGGTAGGGTAGTTAGTGCCCGCTGAATCATTGGCCGGTTTGGACCATGAGGGAGCCATCCCTGTTTTTTCAGGTATGCCCGATGGGCGAGTCGACCGGTCAGTAGCGAGTAACGGGTAGAACTACACATGGATGCCGGTGCATGCGCGTCTGTAAATATCATTCCCTGCTTGGCGAAATTTTCAAGGTTCGGAGTTTTAAGTGTTTTACCAATGGGTTTGGCACCATCCATAAGACCGATACCAAGGTAAGCACTTGTATCTCCAATTCCCATATCGTCCGCCATAAAGAAAAGGATATTAGGCCTTATTTTAGAACCTAAAAGCTGCAGTAAAGCTGAACAATAAAAACCTGCAAATATAATAAATAGCTTTAAGTA
Organism: Opitutia bacterium; assembly: GCA_018645475.1. Classification (GTDB taxonomy): domain Bacteria; phylum Verrucomicrobiota; class Verrucomicrobiia; order Opitutales; family Seribacteraceae; genus Seribacter. The sequence continues at coordinate 379 of JABGWU010000312.1, read as the reverse complement.
TTTCATCTGTTAAAGCTAAGTTATGGCTAGAGGGAAATTAGCCAGAATTTCATCTTATACGGAAATGTATATAAAATCTAAAATGAGCTTTTTTCACCCTCTCAATCAATTTTTCTTTTGGGAATACAGCCACTGCCACATTTCTTCTGATTCCCAACAATCAACCCATGAATTATGCCCTCGACCTTTAATCTCAGAATACTTGGGAGAGCCTCCTGCTTTGGTTATAGCGTCAATCATATCTCGTGATCTTACTGGTTTAATCACATTGTCTTTGTCCCCGTGCCAAGCCCATATTGGAAGTTGGGCTAATTTCTTTGCAATTGATTTATCTCCACCACCGCAAATGGGTACGGCGGCTGCGAAAAAATCTGGTCTT
>JABGWU010000311.1 GCA_018645475.1 Opitutia bacterium | reverse complement strand
TTCCTGAGTCAGCCATGTTTGAACGTTCGCTGACCAATGAGGATTATGAAATTTCGCCGCAGGAATTGATGAACTCCAAGCTTATTCCGCAAAAAAATCAACAAACTTACCGGGAAATCCAGCGGAATAAAGGGGATATACAACTGATTTCAATCAACGGAATTATTTTAGCAACCGACTTGGGCAAGGCGGGAACCAGTTTTATTCCTATTTTTGACCAGATTACCACAACTGGGAATTCCACAACTGGTAAAATGGAAGAGCTCCTTTCTGAAATGTCTTCAGATATGCTCCAACAGAATCTCAAAGCACTTGAAAACTTCAGCAAACAAGCGATTGATTTGATTGATCGTAATTTATTTGAGCGGGCAGCGGATGTCAGGGGGTGGTCCACTGACCATGCCTTTTGGGAAGCCTTGCAAGAGGGTTCAAATGAGAATTTTGAACAGGCAGCAAAACGTCTAGGTATAATTAACGCTTCTTACACCATGTATCGTGACCTTGTTATTGCTGATTCAAACGGTCGAATTGTGGCCAATTCCAAGTCTGAGAACCGAGATAAGCTGAAACGAATGAATGTTTCTGAACAATCATGGTTTCGTCAGGGAATGCAAATATCTAGGTCCGTTCAGTTTGGAGTTCAGGATGTATGTGACAGTGATCTTGAAAATGAGGAAACATCCCTTATTTATTGCGGTGGAATCTTAGAGGATGGCCAGCGTGAAGGGAAAGTCTTGGGCGTGCTAGGGATTTTCTTTGATTGGGGCAATCTTGTTTATCCAATTTTGGAAGGTTGCTTGCCAAGAATCAAAGGTGAGGTGGTCGATGGTGGAGCTGCTTTTTATGTAAACGATGAGCATAAAGTAATTGCTACAACAGATTCCGAAAACTTTAAGATTGGTCAGGTGGTTAACCTGCCATCGGAAAACCTGAACCTTGAACCCGGAGAATCTGCTTCAGGTACTTTTGTCGCAAATGAAAAGAAATACATTATTGGTTCCTCCAAAACGCAGGGCTATCGGGAATATAAAGGACTTTGCTGGACTGCTCATGTGGTTCGTCCGATTGATTAATATTTTTATCCTTTTCTTAGATGAGTAAGCGAGTACTTGTCGCCTCCACCATTGGGGCAGTCGCTAAAAGCATTGGTACACTTTGTGAAAAACATGGTGGCGAGGTAACTTATTTCGACCAAAGCAAGGGACTGCTAAAACAGTTGGTTGGAGGAAATCATGATGTTCTTATGGTTGAGCTCAATTTTATTGAAGGTGAGTACAAAGACCTGATTGCCCGAATTCGGGCAAAAAAACAATTACAGGATTTATTTGTGGTGGTGTACGCACCAGCCGTTATTTGCAAGGAAGAGAGAGCCCGAACAAATGGTTCCAACGCGGTTCTAACCGCTCCTTTTGACGACACTAAAATCATTGGACTTTTCAAACGGGCTTTTAGCATGCCCAAGCAATGCCTTTTTATAAGTTCCTCTTTTCACGAGGAGTTTGCCTTGTCACTCAAAAGTATGGGCTATGATTTCCGTCAAATTACCTCCGCAAAGGAAGCTTTGGAGGACGATTCCCCAGAGTTACCGGATTTTATCATTGTCGATTACAGATTGTCCGATATGGGTGGTACTGATTTTATTGAAAAAGCTAAGCAGGTGGACCGTCTTAATGGATGCCCGATTATGATTGCATACGATGGACGTGAAGCGGGCGATATTGAGGAAATTTTAAATGTCGGTGTACATGATGTGATTTTATCTCCTTTTGCCTCGGCTCAAAATATCAAACGAATTCAAGACAAGTTTCCTTTACCTCCACGGGGGCGAAGGCTTCGCGCTTTGGTGGTCGACGATAGTCCAACAATACGAGATTTGATCGCGGGTATGTTCAAGGAACTAGACTATCAGGTGGAGACCGCTGAAAATGGGTTTGAAGGATACAAGGCGGTCCAACGGATCAGGCCAGATATTATTACTTCGGATTATGATATGCCGGTTCTCAATGGATGGGAGTTTTGCACGGAGGTTCGGGATCATGAGGAGTACAAAGATATTCCGATTATTATGATCACCACTCGGGCAACCGAAATGGATTTAAAAAAAGGAGAAATTCTGGGGGTCTCTGCCTATCTTGCTAAGCCTTTTGCTAAAGATACTTTAAAAGCAGCGGTTGAGTTAGCCATCGCTACGGCGAGGAGTAAGAAGGAGCAGGAGACAATCGCCAAATTCGTGGCGGCCGATACTCTAACCGCGGTTAATAGCATGGTGGATGAGCAACAGGATGCAGGAAAAGGAGAATCCAAGTTTATAACGGTGCTGTTTTCCGATATCTGTGCATTTTCCTCAAAGTGCGAGAGATTTTCTGCCCGTAAAATTATCAACCTTTTAAATACTTATTTTGACTTGATGGTGGAGACACTTTCCCAAAATGATGCGATTATTGATAAGTTTATCGGTGATGCGATTGTGGCCCGTTTTGATTCTGGTGACCCAGCCACCGATGCCCTGAATGCAGTGCGGGGGGCATGGAGCATGTGTAGGGAATTGGAGCGTTTCAACCTAGACTCTTTTGAAGAAGTTCAAAGTCGAATTGGAATCAATAGCGGAGAGGTTATTTTAGGTAATTTAGGGTGCCAAAAACATCGACTCGAATATGCCATGATTGGAGATAATGTAAATATTGGTCAGCGGCTCGAAAGTAGTGCACCTAAACAGGGAGTCATGATTTCAGAATCCACTTACGATCTCATTAAAGATCAGATATTGGTGGGGGAGCGACAGGAGATCGAAGTAAAAGGAAAAGACCACAAGGTGGTTGCTTATGTTCTTGAAGGCTTAAGGTGATTAAATGAAAAGAAATTTAAAAAATTTAAAAATTTTTTAGAAGCGAAAGATTCCACCCAATTTGATTGCCGTTCCGAAGCCTTGCAGGGTGAGTCCCGTCCTCTCGTCAAGATAAGTTTGGTTGACCACAAAATAGAATTTAGCTCCCGGTTTATATTCCCATTGAAGTCTGCTGTTTATCCCCAGTGATTTACTGAAATTGTCATACTGCAGGAGGTTATTGATCGACAAGTCTGGATTGAAGTTAATTCTGGAGGTTCCGGTAATTACATTCAGTTCCGTTTTTGGAGCATGGTCCCAGTTTAAAATCGTGGATGTGTAGCCAATTCCGATCATAAATTCCTTCATTGGGAGATAGTCCAAAGCAGCTTCATATCTTTGTCCAGGAGCAAGAAAACCGTCGTTGTATAAGTATGAAAGTCTGCTTACCACTTTCCGTCTGGAATGAGAGTTGAAGAAAAATCTATGATAAACCCCCTTGTATTCTCCTGCGGGGAGCGAGGTGTCAAAGATGGTAAAGGTTTCAGTAGGGCGATCCAGTTTATGAGCAATCTCATAACCGAGATTGTCTCCGGATTCTAAAATGAATTCGATTGGCGTGATTGTGTGAGTTATATCCGAAAG
>JABGWU010000310.1 GCA_018645475.1 Opitutia bacterium | reverse complement strand
TGTGCATAATCGCCCAATAAATCAGAAATAGCACCGGTACGGGTGGTAATCACCGGACATCCATGAACCGCAGCCTCCAGGGGAGGCCAACCAAATCCTTCAATATGGGATGGGAAAACCAAAGCCTTGGCATGTTTATAAAGTTCACCTAGAGAATTTTCAGAAAGATTATTCAGACAGATTAGTGAGTTTGGATGGGATTGAAACCAATTAGATAATCCGGGATCCAATTCTTCATTCTGAGGCTTTGGCCCCACGAGTATAAGTTTGAGATCTAACTTGGGGGATTTTGCGGACGCATTCCGGAAAGCCATATAAACAGCCTTCCTGTTTTTGTACCAAGCAGCACTCCCCACATGGAGGAAGTAGTTGGTTTTGCTAGGATGAAAAGGGATGTTTTGGAGCGATGTTGCCAGTTCTGCCGTTGGAGAAAAATTGGTTTCTGTACCAAGGTGAAGTACGGCTGAATTTAATTTAGAGCGAGGGACTAATCGATTGAGATCCCGCATGGTTTGTATGGAATCACAGGCGTAATAATCTGCATATTTGAGTGAACCGTGGATCCAACTTTGCAAGCGTTTTCCCATACTGGAGGTATTGGGGGCTTGTGGGAATTCTCCGGCCGCTGTACGAATAGCGATCAAGTCATGGCATGTCGTTATCTTAGGAGCTTTGGACAATCGAGAAAGCTTTGGTAGATAGATAGAATTTGAATGATCTATAATGTGAATTATGTCGAATGAGTTCCTTTTAAACAAAAATGCAATTTTTTTTGGAAAAAAGAAATACTTGTCGAGGTAACCAGCGTACTTCCTCAGTTTTGAGCCAAAACAAAACCTGTTTATCTTGGATTCTGGGAACGCTTCAGAAATAGTAACATCATTATTTTTAACACCAGATGCCAGTAGGTTGCCAAATCGAAGCATACTCTTTTGCTTATCAGTCCTGTAATTAGTAACAAGTAAAATTTGCATTATGATTTGCGTTTTTTAGTTGCGGCTAGGCATAGTCCACCGCCAAAAGCGGCAAAACCAAGGTTTGTCGGTTGACCTAAGATACCGAATAGTATGACTGGGGCTGCTGCTCCCCATAATAGGATTGCAAGATAAGAATTCCTTTTGATTGACGAGATGCATGCATAAAGTAAATCCCTCGTTATCCAAACTCGAATAAAAATAAATATCAATCCTAAGATTGCCCCGTTCTCGAAAATGTGTCTATTCCAATCAAGTTCGAAACCGTAACCTCTTCCCAAAGCTGCACCAGCTCTTGTTCCTGCCCCTATTCCATTTCCTAACCACCCACCCAAAGACTGAAAATTTAAAGATCGGAAAGGAGAATAAATGATTTCCCAATACCTGACGAAATAGGCTTCGATTGGATTACCTTCCACATTAGCTGCCTCTTCAAACCGCATACTTAAAAATTCTAAACCATCCTGAAAAAGGTCAATTTGTGAATACAACAGGAGTCCAAATACCAAGAGTATAAATGTTGAGGCAGTAATTTTCCCAAATTCATTGGGTCTGTAATAAGCAAGAAATCCTAGGCATGCAAAAACCTGAAGTGATTCTGCTATGACTGAACGACTACCTGCAGTAACCATTGCCAAAAAGGTTGCTCCTGTACCTAGGTACAGGATTGATTTGTGAAAAGTCTCTTTGCGTAAAAAGCCGTAAATTATAAATGCTATTGCGAAACAATAATAAAACACAATTCCACTAATGAAACTAAATGTTCCAGATGCTCTGACTTTGTCTCCAGATGTCATCATTTGATGACCAGTTCCACCAGATGCAACATTCATAATGTCAAATCTGTCAGCCTGAAATTGTTGAGCAACTACCCAAGTCATGGGAAGTGCAAGGATCAGAAAAGCTTTACCAAAGGAGATCACATCTTGCCAGGAAAGCACACGCCCCATCACAAAAATTAATGGAAAGTGGAGAAGGCTTGTTCTTATTCCATAAGCGATTGTCAGTGGATGAGCTTGTATGATCAAAGATATTAATCCACAAATCAAAGACCATCTTAATAACGCTTGAATGTACTTATTTTGCAAAGATAACAGACCTTGGTTATATGCGATGTAATAGATACAAACAACAATAGGGTCCCGAATAATAAGAAGTCCCTGAGACAAACCAGGAAGGAACCATTTGCGTAAAGCACCTTCGAAAAGCAACAATAAGAAATACAACCAAATCAGTTTTTTAATCAGAGTAAGTTCAGAGCTTACAAACTCTGTGCTTAATCTTTGCCGAGGTTTTTTATTAGAGATTGTTTCTGCTCCCTGCATTAAAAATAAGGTGAATAAAGTTTCATTTTATTTACAATAGTCTAATATGTTTTTTGCATAAATTTCCCACTTATATTTAGTAGATTTGTTTTTACTTAAAATTTTCATTTTAGGTAAAATACTACGATTACAAATTAACCATTCAATTTTCTCGGCAATTTTCTCTGGATTCCCAGTGGGAACAAGAAAACCAGTTTCCTTTTCATCAATAAAATCTTCTCCTCCAGTGTTTCTAGTAATCATAATTGGTAAACCACAGGATAGAGCCTCTAGTTGTACTAGTGCACACCCCTCTACAATCGATGGTAATATGAGTATGTCATGTGACCTCATAATCGATTTTACTGTATCATTAGAGCAGGAGGGAATATGCTTAAAGTCGGTGTGCTGAGCACGGTAAAAGCTAATGGGCATAGCCGGTTGACCAACTATGGTGAGGCTTACATGATGAGTGTTCAATATTTTAAGGGCATTGAATAAATCTGCTAATCCTTTTCTCTGACTCATCGATCCCACAAATAGGATTTTCAGTTTTTGATTGTTTTTCTGATCAACTTTTTCGATTTGACTGTCACTTACATCAGGACTACCAAAGTGTGCCACTTGGCATGGCTTTGCATTACGAATATTTTCGGGTAAGGATTGAAGAACAAATTCACTTGGGCATGATATACAGTCTGCAAGTTCAAGTTCCTGTTCTTTTCTATGAAGCTTTTCTTCGTTTTCACTAATGCTGTCTAAAGTTGGTATCCATTCCGGGTATCTTTCTGCCTCTTTACCAAGTAATCTTCTACTCGTTGCCCAATGTGCGATTGGAAGTTCATAAGAACAGCGTATTCCCAATTCTTTGGCCCTCCGAAATGTATGTGCAGCACCGTCTTCATAGCCATGTACACAAGAGACATTTAGTTTCTCTAAGTTTTCAGAAACTTTTCTGTCAAGTTTTTCGTATACCTTATCAGTATCATTTTTTCGTTCTTTCTGTGTTTTATATCGTCCAAATAGTAAACGCGAAATCTCTGGGAACCATTGACGATAAATTTTTTGATCTGGAATTGGGTACGCCCGTCTGTTTGAGATATTCTTAAGAATGAAATTCGTATTTTTCCCTTTGCCGATAGTTGTAAAGAATTTTTCTAAAAGATCTTTTTCTTCACACTCATTAAGAAGTGCTCTCACAAATGTATTACCGGTTGGGTGTGAGATTAAAATTTTACTTTTTTCGATCAATTTATTTTTTCAATCTTTTGGACCATTGGTGGATTGGATTTTCGATCAAACGATAAAAAATCCAAGCCAAAAAGCATACCGGTACCAAGTAAGCTAAAGTAATTATAAAATTAGCAGGTTTCTCTTGAAAATACGAACGATGAATGAAGCCAAAAAGTTTGAATAATGGAAAGTGAATCAGATAGAGCGAAAAGGAAATTTGTCCTAACCACGTTAAAGATTTAAGAATGAAATTTTCTTTTTGCTTAGAGATACTTTTTTCAAAGCGAAGAAAAATTAGAAAAAAAGTGAAATAGAATCCAGTCCAACAAGCATACTGTGTCCATTCTTCCCATTTTTGTAATCGGCTAGCTAATGCAAAAATCAAAAATAAAATTAATGGTGAAGAGGCAGGAAAGATTTTTAATTTCGAGAGTTTATTGTCGCGATAAAGCGAAGCAATCCAGGCACCCATTAGCCAAGCCGGCCAAAGAAAGAGAGAGGTGTATGAAACCCACTGCAATCCAAGACTTGCAAGATAAACACCAAGTAAGCTTAATCCTACAGAAAGAGTTAAGAGCGAGAAAAAACCAAATTTAAAGATGCAGAAAAATGCGAGAGGGTAGAGGGCATAGAACTCGATTTCCAAGGGTATTGTCCAAAGCGAGGGGTTTGTAAGGAATTGTCCATTTCCAGGCGGATAATTCTGTGAGACTGTTGCCAATCTCAAAATTCTCTCAAAGTTCCAATCAATATCGCCCCACTTTATATGGCAGAAATAACTGATCACGGAAGTCAATAAAACAGCGATCAAGTAGGTTGGGTAAATTCGCCAAAACCTTCGTTTGAAATAAATTTTCCAACAAGGTTTAGTATCCGATAATGTATTTGGATAATGGATACAAAAGCCGCTAATTAGAAAAAATAAAAGGATGGCATATCCTAAAAAAGGAGTCGGAGTGGAGAGCCAAGCCATATTTTTATCGAAGTAGGAGTACTCTTGAGGGTAGTTTGTGATTCGCCACCAACCTATCCAAAGATCTATCCGTATATGGTACAAGAGGATTCCTAAGCACGACAAACCCCGTAATAAGTCAATAACTTCAATTCGACGATTACTCTTCAATTTCGATGTAGAAGTTGTAAATAATTTTTTGCATATTCATCGAGTGGACGAACATAATCTTGTAATCCTTCCTTGGTTTCCAATACTTTAAGTTCATATTCAGCCTCACACATTTTAACGGCTTCTTTTAAGCGAAATGCCAATGATTTTACGCATCCTCGTTTGCAAAAGAGTGCATGTTTTCCAGCAGTTTCAGGAATCCCTCCATCATTCGTTGCAATGCAGGGAACGCCAACTGATCTTGCTTCCAAAGGGGTTAGACCAAGATCTTCGTTAGTGTGTGGAGGTGTAACCATCCATTTTGCATTTCTTGTATATCGATGCCTTTCTGATTCGCTCACAAAACCGGTTAATTTTACCCCTTTGATCAATTTATCCGAAATCAATTGGGAGACTTCATCTCGTAGTGGTCCATCGCCAACTAAAGTAAGTGGCCAAATATCCGGGTCGGGCGATACGCGATGATAGGCATCTAATAAAAGCCGAATCCCTTTGTTAGGAACAAATCGCCCTATAAATAAAAAGCCTTTGCGCTTAAAAATATCGCATTTACCTTGAGGCATTTGTGAAACCACCGGTAATCTTTCACTACCTTTGCGTCTAATTTTCTCCCAAGTATTCCAAACAAATTCTGAAATGTACCATCTGCGGTCTGCGTTTCTTACTGCCCATTCCCATGCAAGAGTTCTGGGACTAAATCCTTTCCTTCGCCAGTTGTAAACAGTCATTACACAGGGCTTTTTTTCTTTTTTTGCCCACCACACCCCTTCCAATACAGGGTTGTGTAAGTGAACTAGGTCACAATCTTTTATTGCCTGATGAATCTTACTATCTCGTGGAGCTACATACTGACTCGAAAATTTTTCTTTTAATTCAAGTGACCAATTAGATGAAATTTCGTCTTCATTTTTCTCTATGGAACCGTCTGAACAAAATCCATTTACTTTTTTACGCATTAAACAAACGATTGCTCCCTTTTTTAAAATATCAGTGCAAAGTGTAAGGCAAAAGCTCTCAATACCCCCATATTTACCTAAGCAAGGAGCGAGCATTAAAATTTTTAGATCTGATAAATCAGTCATTTACCAAAGGTTTAGCCTGGTATTTTTCCATCTCTTGATCTGTTTAATAGTATAGCCGATCATATTTTGTGTTCTACATTCGTTAAAATGGGGAGTTATCCTTTTTGTTTTATTGATATTTCGATTTTCATTTTCTTTGAGCTTTTCTAACCATTTTTTTCTGTAGGAGCCATACAAGTGGGCACCAAATGTCTGATCAGAAATTTTTGCATTAGGATAAAGGTTGGTAATTTGCCTTGCACAAACGGTCTTGGCATTGCATCGATTCGCCAAACCGGCTTGGGCGGTGGGCATAATCCATTCAGGAATATGATGTAGATGATCTGCACCTAAGAACCACTCAAGATAATCCCAGTCAATGGCTCGTTTATCCCAAAAAACTAAACCAGTATTAATTCCTTCAACAACTTCAGGCATTTTATTATTACCAATAAAATGAGACGGTCTCAAGCAGTATGCATCCCATTGAATATCCTTAAGGAAAATAGCCCCATTTTCCGTTTTCGATCTGTTGAATAGATTTTCGAAAGGTTGCAGGAAAAGAATATCTGCGTCTAGGTAAAAGCTTATAGGATCTTTAGGGTTGAGAAACAATGGTTCAAAAAATTCAATTCCCCAAATTGACTTTTGCCGAAATCTTTGGCAGTTTGGTCTACCACTAAGACAATCGAGAATATGATCTGAATTAAGAGATGAGTTGGAGATAGTGACTACAGTCCCGTTTAGCTCTGTATAAATAAAATCTTCATCTTTATGAGATAGTGATCCGTCAGTGTGTAAATGTAGATTAAATTGATCATGACTAAATTCAATTAAGGACTTTAAGCATCCCAGGTAAAAAGATAGTTGTTTCGTGCCAATAAGCGATTGAACAACTATTTGATTATCATGTTTTTTTTCCATCTTACTATTCTGGATCAAAACAACTTCTAGCAGAAGCTATACTAGCACATAAAATAAAAACATGAAGATCTTTCATCAGGGTGTAATAATTATAAGTAAGGTCGCTTAAGGAATCATATCTTTAAATATAGTATTCAATTTCTTTTTTAAAATACTCGAAAGATCTTTTGATTCCTTCTGCAAACTTTATTTTTGGTTTCCATCCGAAAGCAGAACTGAATGAACTATAGTCACAGGTGAAATCTCCCACATCGATAGCTTTTCTATCTTCCGGGAAAGGGACCAAATTCCATGATGCTACTCCAATTTCATTGCACATGATTTCTGCTGTTTCTTTCAAACTCATTGGATCTGGTGCACCCAAATTAAAGACTTTTCCAATGGCCTTATTTTCTGTGGATGCAAAAATTAAAGCGTCTAACAAGTCGTCCACATAATTGTAATCTCTTCTTTGTTGTCCATCTCCATAGACTTTGATGGGTTTTCCCTCAATAAGGTTTCTTATCCAAATACCTAGAAAAGTTTGCCGGGCATCCTTTATTCGCATTCTTG
>JABGWU010000309.1 GCA_018645475.1 Opitutia bacterium | reverse complement strand
TGGTCATTTACGGAAAAACAGGAGGCAACCGTTCATCCAAATGTGTCCATGGTGGTGCATCGTTTGTATGGCCCTTAATACAGGACTCTCAATGGCTCGATCTAACTCCGATCCCTATTGACATCGCACTACAAGGAGCACTATCTAAACAAAACATCCGAGTTAATACACCTTCTACTTTCACGGTTGGTATATCAACTGAAAAAGGGGTTATGGAAAATGCGGCTGAACGCCTACTTGGATTGAATTTACAGGCGGTCCGTGAGCAGGCAGCTGATATTATTTTTGGGCAAATGCGGGTGGTTTTGGCGACCATGGACATTGAAGCCATCAACGCTGACCGAGATCTTCTTATTGATAAAATTACCAACGGGGTCGAAGTGGAACTTAAAAAAGTGGGACTTCGTTTAATCAATGTTAATATTAAGGATGTGACCGACGAGTCCGGATATATTGATGCCCTTGGTAAAGAAGCGGCATCCCGGGCTATCAATGAAGCGAAGGTAAGCGTTTCGGAAAGAGAAAGAGACGGAGCGATCGGAAGTGCGAATGCAGACCGGGAAAGAAGAATCGAAGTAGCCAGTGCACAAGCTTCTGCTACAGAGGGTGAAAATTTATCCAAGATTAAGGTTGCCCAATCTGATGCACTAAGAAGGGAACAGGAAGCAGAAGCAGAAAGACTCGCGGTCGCTGCAGAAAAAGTAAAAACTGCACAAGCCTCCCAGGAAGCTTATGCGGCTGAAACAACCGCAGAAAAAGCTCGAGCAGAACGCGAACAGGCGAGCCAACATGCTGATATCGTGGTTCCAGCAGAAATAGAAAAGCTGAAAATTGAAACCTTGGCTGAAGCGGATGCTGAAAAAACACGTCGACTAAAGAAAGGTGAAGCTGATGGTATACAGTCAATCATGGAAGCGGAAGCAAAGGGAACCTTGGCCGCACTGCAAAGTAAGGCGGAAGGTTTTGCCAGAATTGTGAACGCTTCTGGAGGTGCTGAATTTGCAAGTACTTTGCTTGTAACTGAGCAATTGCCTCAGCTAGTTGCCGAACAGGTAAAAGCAATAGCTAACCTTAAGATTGATCAGGTAACGGTTTGGGACTCAGGCAAAGGAGAAAGCGGTAAAAATGACACGGCCAATTTTGTGTCCGGTTTGGTAGGTGCTCTTCCCCCACTCCATCAGATCACCAAGAATGTAGGAATTGAACTTCCTGAGTTTTTGGGAAAACTCACTGATAATCCAGCAGAAGCCGCCAAGATATTAGAAGATGCGAAAGCTGCTGACTCAAAAAAAAACGATCCGAACCAGTCGAGTTAAAGGAAGCGAGTAATGAACCAAGTCCGACTACAGTTGACGATCAAATAGAAGCCGAAATTCGTAAAGATTTAGCATCGATCAAAACCTTTGATGAAAACAAAGATGGCGTACTAGATGATGATGAAATTAAGAATGCAGTTTCAAAAGCCAAAAATTGGGCCGCTGATAAAGATAATACAAAAGAAGATTGGCTCTACTATGGAACCAATGGACAAATTGGCCCCATGAACTGGAGTGGTATTGAAGAAATTTCAAAGAAATTCCCAAAAGTTTTTATATCCAGAGTCGAACAGCAATCGAACCCAAATAAAAAGGCTGTGAATTGGCTTCCTGCTAAAATTGTTTTCTTCGCAAAAAAAGTGTTATCTGTTTAAAGAATTCAGTACAACTTTGTCCTTGATCATAGAATAATTCCAAGTGGAACCTAGCCGATAAAATACATTGATTTAGAAGAATAAAATTTCCTAAGAACATTCGCTTATTACATATATGTAATTATTAAGTGGAAGTTATATCATGACTATGTATATTAAATTGCATGGAAGTAATTATTGCATCTGATCAAAATATTGTGGCACAGAAATGTGCGGATATTATTGAATCTCAAATCAAGACACTGCCAGATTCTGTTCTAGGATTGGCAACTGGATCCACACCGGTTGGGCTATATACAGAATTGATTAAAAGACATCGCGAACATGGATTGGATTTTTCAGGAGTCCGAACTTTTAACTTAGATGAATATGTCGGTATACCAGAAAACCATCCGCAAAGTTACCGAACCTTCATGAACCAAAATTTATTTGATCAAATCAATATAAAGTCAGAGAACACTTGTGTACCGGATGGTATGGGAGAAAACCCGCTTGATTCCGGTCCT
>JABGWU010000308.1 GCA_018645475.1 Opitutia bacterium | reverse complement strand
CTGTTGAGTGATTTAGGTCGAAGAATTGCTGGTCATCTCCGTATTCAATGGTGTATGATAGCATGTCCCCATCTGGATCTGTGGCATTGAACTCGTATACAAAGGTTGCGTTTTCAGGAACGGACAGATTTCCATCAGACTGGAAGGAAGGGGGTGCATTCTGATTTTGTTGATTACCTGAATCCGTAGTGTTTAGGTCAAACCCGCCAGAGTCTGCAAATCCTGTGTTATTGAGATCGCTTACATTTCCCGAATCATCTGTGGTATCCAATGAAAATCCGTCGGAATCGGAAAAGCCCGTTCTTTCGGTTCCGTCATGTCCGCCAGTATTGAGTTCAAATCCGCTGGAATCTGCAAATCCGATACTATCCATGGGATTCGGGTCGCGAGTATCCAAATCGAAACCACCCGAATCTGCAAAGCTTGTCTGGTTGGATTCGGAAGAGGTTCCATTTCCATCAGCAGTGTCCAATTGAAAACCTCCTGAATCCGCAAATCCCGTGTGGTTCATATCGCCGTTTCCTCCGGGTGAATCCTGAGTGTTCAATTCAAACCCCCCAGTGTCACCTATCCCAGATTGAATGGTTCCATCATGTCCTCCGGTATCGAGTTGAAAACTATTCGAATCTGCAAATCCGATACTGTCCATGGGGTTGGGATCATGGGTGTCGATTTGAAATGACGGGGAATCATTAAATCCAGATTGATTTTGGTCTCCAGATCCCCGCAGATATGTTGTCGATAAGAAGCTGGTAAGAAAGCAAATAGTCACCACACGACTCCTCCAAGAGTGTGGTTTACAGATGCTTTCCCAGCTTGTTCGACAAAGGATCATTCTTACTTCAGTTCTTTAGGAGTGAACCTGAGAGGATGAAAATCCAGATTAATTATTTACAAAACAACGAAATCCAACGGCGGGAGATCCAGTGTCTAGTGGTCCGTTATTCCATAGATCGGTGTAACGTTCAACTGACATTGAATTATCTTCAAATCCACTAGATGGGTTCGCGTGGACTTTCTTTAACCCTATGTAAGACCCGCCGAAAATTTGTACTTTAACTGTTCCGACTCCTCCGCCACCTCCGGCACCTGTATCATATACAGATTCGCTGAATTCAGCAACATTACCGATTAAATCTTTGAGATCATATCCATTAGCGGGTCTATTTGCTTCTGTTGGTCCACTGAGGGGTGGATCATTTTCCCCCGCAGGAGCTTGAAACTCAGTAGTGAAAGAAACATATTCATGAGGTGATAAATTACCCCATGGCCAATTTGTCTTATTACTTCCACCGGAAGCTAATTTATAATAGACAGCATGCGTGGGAAGTCGGTAACCTGAAGAATTTGTATCTACATGGTTATGTAACGAGTCACCAATTGAAATATTTGCACCTTGCCTGAATGGATTCGTTAGGCCCGAATCATATTGTCCATTGTTATTCAAATCATCATATTCTTTTGGCTCAAAAGTGTTGTTCCCGTTGTTATCTGTAAAGTTCTCTCCCGTATCCCACACTCCATTCATGTTGGTGTCTTGTCCTGGGGCGTATGGGGAGAAAAAATCAACTCCAGTATCAACAATCCCATTTCCGTTTACATCAGCAGTAGCCTCATTAGGGTCGGTAAAGTAGGCAGGCGAAAGACCGTCTTTTTCTGATCTTGCGTTACACCATTTAATAACTTCCCAAAAGGTTACATTTGTACGAGGGGAAGCATTGGAATCGGAAGCCAAGGTAAGCCCCGAATAGTTATTATTCAATGCCCATTCTGCTACTTCGTTCCATTTATCGTTGGTTATTTCCGTTGGGTCGACTCGAATCGAGGAATTGATTTTATCCATTTGGAACCACTGTGTTTCATCTACCCATTCATTTGTAGCTGAATTTGTGTTCCACCCCCAATACCACAGAACATCCATAAATACGGTTTTTAAAGAAGCGTCAGCTTGTCCAGCCCCACCTCCCGCATTTCCACCACTCCCAGATCCAGAAAATCCCGAAGGTTGGTCGCCGTAAGTGGCAATAACACGAATTTTACCATTTGCGGTGAATTGTTGATTCCAGTCTGTTTCAGCATTCCATGTGGCGGTTTTGTTACCAGCTGTGACATTTGAATCGACCGAACCGTTCACATCGGTACAGCGAATGGGGAAATTGAGTCCATTATCTGGACTGAACCATATTTCAACAAATGCTGATTGCCCAGGGTCGAGGGCGAGATTATATACTATGTCGACCAATTTAGTACCAGCTTGCTGGCTTGCATTAACGTCAGAAACCAAAGGTTTTGCAGCGTACGCAGGCAGTGCAAGAGCACTCAATATCGACAAGAGGAGGAGTCTTGTTTTCATAATTTTAATGTTTTAGGTTATATAAAATAGTTATTATCAGTAGTTAATTAGCACGAAACAAGATAAAAATACAAAAAAAACATAAATATATATTAATAAATCTTAAACTTATTTTCTGTCCGAGCTTGCGATGATTTGGGGTTCGAGCATAATTAAAAAACAATAGATGAAACTCAATAATACATTTTTCTTTTTTTATATAATCGCAGTTCTTTCAGTTGTTAGTTCTCTAAACGGCAAAGAGTTGGTTATCTGGATCAGTTCTTTTCAGGATCAAGTATACTACGAACAGATGGGTGAGTTGTATTCGAAGACTACAAAAAAAGATGTAACTATTAATGTAAAGGCATATGGTTTTCGTGAAATGCCCGATAAATTGGGTGTGGCAGTGCGCACCGGTCAGGGCATTCCTGATATCGTCCAATTAGATGAGACATTTTTTGGTGTGTTTCTTAACGAAGACTCTCCTTTTGTGGATTTAACTAAAAAGGTAAAGAATTCTGGACTAGACAAAGATTTGCACCCGAAAAGGCTGGATGTGTTTACATACAAAGGGAAAATCTTTGGTTTGCCCCAGTCTTTGAGTGCGATGGTGCTGTATTATCGAAAGGATTTGTTCAAAGAATACAATATAAAATCTGCTGATTTAAAGACTTGGGATGATGTTGCTGAAATTGGTGCTCAATTGCAGAAGGATCAAGGTCAGCGATTGATGGCTTTAGATGGAACGCTCTTTGATGTTTTTCTCAGGCAAAAGGGATCCGATTTATTTGATCAAAAAGGAAACTTTTTACCTGATGAAGATAAGGCACTCGAAGTCTTAGAAGAATTTGCTGAAATGTCCGCTGCTCAAATTACGGTTATGCCGGACAGGGGTTCTATTTTTGATCCTGTCTTTTTTAGTGGAGACTTGGAGACCGGAGAGGTACTGTGCGTACCCGGGGCAGACTGGTACGGGTTGGACCTGTTTCAGCAATTCGCACCGGGAATGAAAGGGTTGTGGGGCATGATGCCACTGCCTACATGGCGGAATGAAAAAGGTGAACTTGGACCAAGGACTGCGACCTTTGCCGGGCAGGGGCTAATGATTTGCAAAGGAAGTAAAAAGAAAGCCGATTCTTGGGACTTTATCGAATTTGTTATGAAGAATAAGGAGGCTAATGCAGAGAGATTCGTACAAGGTAACAGTTTCCCCGCATACAAACCCTCTTGGACAGATGATAGACTATTGGCAAAGCACGAATATTTTGAACAGTCGATTGGTGAATTACTAGTCGAACTTTCAAAAGAGATCCCTCCCGTTGTGGTTGATCCGCGCCGACCTCAGGCAATCTTTTTGATGCAGGAGAATTACTTCGGTTCGGTTATGTTTGGTGCTTTGTCTCCCCAAGACGCAATCAAGCAATACAAAGACGCAATGAAAAACAGCAAGCGCTAGTTTTTCTCACCCCCACTTAATTTTGGGTTTAAGAAGAGCAGATAAAGCATCTGTCTTTTGGTTGCTTTTTCCATTTTTTGGTCTTTGGCTTTTCTTTTGGTTGGTTCCATTATTTTTTGGTGTTGATTTGGCACTACAAAATCCGGGCTACTCTCCTGAACACCGAGATTCGATTGAAAGAGTTAATAAAGACTCAGTCTTTCATTTCAATTGGTTAAACCCACCCACCATTGAGATCGAAGAAACAGAATCCATAAAATATGTGGGTCTGGAAAACTTCAGCCGAGTTTTAAGCGATGATAAATTTTATAAGGCCCTGAAAAATACTTCATTCTATGTATTTGGTTCGATTATGTTTATTCTCCCTCTTGGATTTGCCCTCTCTCTCGCCTTGTTCCAATTGTCCCGAATGTCACGAGGTTTTTTAGTTTTTTGTTTATTGATTCCGAGTCTAGCATTACCAAGTGTTCTTTCCACTCTATTCTATTTATTTTTTCATGGCCGAACGGGTGCATTAAATCAGTATTTCGTGATACCATTGGGATTTGCTCCGGTTAATTGGATGATGGATCCGTTGTTCATTATGCCCTCGCTAATAATGCAGTCAGTTTGGAGATGGACCGGACTGGTAACCTTGTTTTTTCTTTGTGGCTTGGAAGCTATTCCCCGTTGGCAATGGGAAGTTGTAAAACTGGAGGGTGTAGGTTTTTGGATGAGGATCAGAAAAATATTCCTTCCGAATTTATGGCATCTTGTTTTATTTGCAGTGGTGTTTTTGGTGGTCGATGGATTTGCATCCTTCTCTGGTGCCTACAATTTATTGGGAGGATCCGGAGGAATTATGGACGCGGGACTATTACTCGTGACTTATGTGTATCAGGTTGCTTTCCCTGGTGGTTCGGGTCGATTTGATTTTCCCGGAGCCGCCGCAATGAGTCTTTTGATTGTTCCCATAACTGCGTTCATTCTCTTTATTATTTTACAAACCCGACATCGGTGGTCTCTTCGATGAAAAGGTTTTTTTCAACAGTTACCTTATCCGGAGCCGTTCTAGTCTGCCTCTATCCTTTTATATGGATGTTCTTTTCATCTTTTAAAACAAATCGAGAAATTTATCAGCCAACCTTACTTATTCCCGAAAATTTTGAATTGGATTCTTATCTCAGTTTATTTTCCGATCAATATCTGCCTTTTATGTCCTATTTCTTAAACTCTGCATTCATCTCCATTTTACAGGCAGTTTTAGCAGTTATGGTCACGGCAGCAGCTGGATTTGTATTTGCAAAGCATAGTTTCCGGGGGAAAAGCTTAATTTTTGCAATAGCTATCCTCGTGATTCTCATTCCAAAACAGGCTTTAGTTGTTCCTCTTTTTGATTGGATGCTATGGCTTGGATTACAAGGGAGCAGTTGGTCATTGATTTTGCCGGGTATAGCCAGTGGGTTAGGGATAGTTTTTTTTACGCAGGTTTTCAAAAAAGTACCTAATGAACTACTGGAATTGGCAAAGGTGGAGGGTTTCTCTGTTCATGGAACCTTCTTTTTACTTCTTCCACTTGCTGTTCCGGCATTAGTAACTTATGGCCTACTGCATTTCATTTTGAGTTGGCAGGAACATCTCCTCCCACTGCTCTTACTGGATGATGATCATATTACATTACCTATCGCATTGGCTAAATTGAGAGATTCCAGTCACCGCATACCGGAGTCTGTGGGAATGGCTGCTGCTACTCTGACCCTTTTACCTGTGGTAGTTTTATTTGGAATTTGCTTTCGGAAGATGAAAACTGCTTTGGTGCACTTAGCTTTATCCTGAAATTCTAATGCCGATTATCGAGTCGAACCAATGGGCTTCTTTCCATTCAGGTTTAATGTAATAAGACTGACCGGTTATAAAGTCATTACGAATGGATTTGAGAGTGAATTTTTGATCATGGATTTGAAAATGAAGAACCCGTATATCTCCCATATTTTCAATCCGCTTCAGATTTGCCTCCCACGAATCCGCTGATTTCTCGATTTGAACATGCAAGCACTCTGGGCGTAATCCAAGTAAAACCGGGCCTTCGGGAATCGTCTTACTCGATGAAAATATTATTTTTTGCTCATCATGTTCAAAGCAGTATTCACCTGCGATATCCGAAATTTCTCCCTCGAGTACATTAATGGAAGGAGTCCCAAAGAATTCGGCAACAAAACGATGGGCAGGTTGATTGTAGATTTCTGAAGGAGTTCCTATTTGCATGATTTCTCCTTCATTCATTACGCAAATTCTTTGTCCCAGGGTCATCGCCTCTACTTGATCGTGAGTGACGAATAGGGTGGTCCTTTGAAATTCCTGGTGGAGTTCTGACAGTTGATAACGCATGGATGTGCGTAAATTTGCATCTAAATTACTCAGTGGTTCATCCAGTAGATGAATCGAGGGGTTTCTGGCAAGCAGGCGACCGAGAGCAACTCGCTGTCTTTGCCCGCCGGAGAGTTCATTAGGTTTTCTTTTTAAAAGTTTTTCCAAACCAAGCCTGGTTGCGATAGGGAGTACCTTTTGTTTGATTTTATCTTTGGGAACCCTCCTTGCTTTTAAACCAAATGCCATGTTCTCAAATGCATTCATATGTGGAAATAGAGCATAGTTTTGAAAAACCAATCCAAGGTCCCTGTCTTTGGATGCCATAGAAGTGGCATCTACTTCTCCAATTTTAATCGTACCTTCGGTTGGATGATCCAAACCGGCAATCATACGGAGTAAGGTTGTCTTTCCGCAACCAGATGGGCCCACTAAAACCAGAAATTCGCCCGGTTTAATATTTAAACTGATATTCTTTACCGCTTTTGTACCGTCAGGAAAAGTTTTGCTTACATCATCTAAGGAAATTTTATACATTTTTTATTATATTGAAGAACTAAGGCGAAGGGGTAAAGCATAGAGGTTCGTGCTTTGTCGCTTGAGGAGTTTGAGTTAATTTGTACATTGTAGGGATTATGAGCAGGCACATTCTTATTGTTCTTCTAATTTCAGGTTCTTGCACCCTGATGATGTCCTGTTTGCCAGAATCAAAAATCGCTGAACCTCAATTGACTTTAACAGATCAAGAAAGAGGAGAGGCTTTGGTTGCTGAGTGCATGCTTTGCCATAGTAACAAGGAAGCTCAACGAGGCCCCATTTTACACGGAATGGAAACTTGGTATCTGATCGATCAATTGGAGAAATTTCGTTCTGGAGTGCGTGGGAATCTAGCTTCCAACCGTTCAGAATATTTAATGGGTATAGGAGCAAAAAAAATTCAGAGCGATTATGAGCTCGTTTATGTTGCAAATTGGTTTTCGGAGCAGGATCCATTGCCGGCAATTCGAACAATTAAGGGAGACATTGAAGATGGCCAAAGTGTTTACGTGCAGCGTTGTGTGTCTTGTCATGGTGAGAATGGAGAAGGTAACCGCCAGTTTGTTGCTCCTTCCTTACAAAGACTGGAGGGATGGTACTTTTTAGAGCAAATGAGAAAGTTTCGTTCAGGTCAACGTGGCTATCATATAAAAGATATTGGCGGTCAATCCATGGCTGCCGCATCCAATGAAATCTCGGATCGAACTTTGAGAAATGTGGTTGCTTATTGTATTGATGCATTTGGACCTGAGGAAGAGATCTCAGAACGGGATAGGCTCGTGCCAAGGGGGGCGCGTAGGCCTTTTTGACAGGTTTATATTCCGTGCTCGTCTTGAATGACTTTAAGCCTTTCGGGTGTCCCCACATCATCCCATTCCCCATTATGAATAATGCCAGCAACTCGATTTTCGGAAATAGCTTTCTTTAATCGTGGGACGATGGAGAATTTTTCCACTTTTGCACCATCCAAAATAGATGGGTGATACAGGGCAATACCGGCATAAAGAAATTTTGGATTTTCTGATTCAATAACTCTACCGCTATTTTCGGAAAAATCCCCCCGGTCTCGCCAATTTGGTTGGGGGACCAAATAAAGAAGTGCCTGATCATTTGAATCCAGTTTTTTGGGTGTGGTGCAAAAATCTAAGTCGCACCAGACATCTCCATTTACCAGCATGAATGTATCTGTACCTAAGAACTCAAGTGCTTTGGCCATACCACCACCAGTCTCCAAAGGATCAGGACCTTCATCTGAATATTCAATAGATAATCCCCAACCTGAACCGTTTCCCAGTGCTTCCGGTATTTTGGACCCCAAATGTCCCAGATTGATAACCACCTCAGTCATGCCCGCTGAAGCGATCTTTTCCAAGTGGTGAACGATTAAAGGTTTTCCTCCCACGGGTACGAGTGGCTTGGGGGTATGGTCAGTCAGTGGGCGTAATCTTTTCCCATAACCCGCGGCTAAAATCATGGCTTTCATAAAATTTATTTTAAGATGGTTGCATTTTGAACAAGTTTTTGAATTTCGATCAGTTCGTGGTTTCTTTTTAAAACCGTTTCAATATATGCTAAAACACGCGGGACATCTTTCATGTATTCAGGTTTTTTATCCCGTATTTTTAATCGGTGAAAAATACCCACACACTTTAAATGCCTTTGTAATCCTACGAAATCAAACCAGCGAATAAATTCATCCTGATCCACTTGTGCATAAGGAATCTCTGAATGTTGAAGGAGTTGCTTAAATTGAAAAACTTTTTTTGTTATCCATTCATCTTGGTTATCAATATAACAGTCTCTAAGCAGGGACACTAAATCGTATGTAATTGGCCCATGCATGGCACCCTGAAAGTCTATGATGCCAAGTTTTTGATCGGAGCAAACGAGAAGGTTTCGGCAATGAAAGTCTCGATGCATAAATGCCTTGGGGATTTGATCGATCGCTTCAACTAAACCTTTAATCGTACTTTGGTATTCTGTTTCAGGCAGATCTGGGAGGCACCATTCTCGGAAGATCTCAAGTTCCTTAATCTGCCATTTTTTATTGAAAGTTGGAAGTTTTTCGGAAGCCTCGGGTAGCGACATCTGAAATTGAACAATTTCACTAATAGCAAGATCGTAGAGTGTATTCTGGTTTTTACTTTCCAATGCATCCTGAAAGTGAAAATCTCCAAAATCAGAGAGAACCATAAAACCAAGATCGAGCTCATACTGATGGATTTCCGGAACATTTATTCCAGAGTTTTTCATCCATTTCCCAATTTCCACGAAGGGTAGGGAGGCTTCCAAATTCGGGGGAGCATCCATTACAATATAAGATTTACCATTGTGGTTTAGCCGGAAATACCTCCGGAAACTGGCATCCGCCGAGGCAATACTGAGTTCACCATCTTTAAAAGATGTTTCTGTTTGCAGCCAATCTGCAAGTAAGGCACGCCTGTTATCCACCACCGAAATCACAGGGAATATATGTGTGCTTCCTTGCCCGTCGGGTCAAAGGAAAAATCGGACTATTTATTGCGTCGGTTCGGGTAGACTTTTCTAGGCGAGTAAATCGGGTACTACTTTGGGGTGTTCCACACCGGTAAGGCGCTGATCCAGACCGAGATATTTATAAGTAAACCTTTCGTGGTCGATCCCCAAAGCCCGTAATACTGTTGCATTCAAGTCATTCACATGAACCGGATTCTCTACAATATTGTAAGCATAATCATCTGTTTTACCGTACTCAAATCCGGCTTTGAATCCACCGCCTGCCATCCACATGGAAAAGCTGCGACCGTGGTGATCTCTACCGTGGTTGTCCTTGGTCAATTTGCCTTGAGAATAAATCGTTCGTCCAAATTCACCCCCGCATACCACGATTGTATCTTTGAGAAGACCACGTTGTTTGAGGTCTTTCACCAGGGCTGCTGCAGGCTGATCGATATCCTGGGTTTGTCCACGGATTTGCTTGGGCAAATTATTGTGCTGGTCCCATCCACGATGAAAGAGTTGAACAAAAGGGACACCTCGTTCGGAAAGTCGGCGTGCGATCAGACAGTTGTGGGCAAAGGTGCCTTTTTTCATCGCATCTTTACCGTAGAGGTCAAGCACATGCTGAGGTTCATCCTTGAGATCCACCAGATCGGGGACACTCGTTTGCATACGGTACGCCATTTCGTACTGAGCAATACGGGCATCGATTTCCAAATCACCCGATTCCATTTTCTTGGCCTGATTGATTTTGGCAATTCCATCGAGCATATTGCGGCGCATATCCCGGGATATACCATTGGGGTTTGACAGATAAAGCACAGGGTCACCGGCCGAGCGGAACTTTACTCCCTGATGCTTGGATGGGAGGAAACCGCTTCCCCATAACCGATCGTAGAGTGCCTGTGCATTTCCCTTCCCTTTTGAAATCATCACCACATATCCGGGTAAATCTTTATTTGGGCTACCCATTCCCCAGTCCAACCACGCACCCATGGATGGCTTCCCGGGTTGTTGCGAACCGGTGTTAATTGCAGTAATTGCAGGATCGTGATTAATCGCTTCGGTGTGAACAGATTTCACCAAGGTAATATCGTCAGCGATAGATGCAATATTGGGAATGATTTCGCTGAACCATGAACCATTTTGTCCGTGTTTTGAAAACTCAAACATAGGGGCAACGCAGGGAAAGGATGACTGTTTTGAGGTCATCCCGGTTATCCTCTGTCCATTGCGAATACTGTCTGGCAATTCAGTGCCGTGGATTTCACGCATTTTGGGGTGGTAGTCGTACATATCAATATGCGACGGTCCACCTGATAAGAATAAGTAAATGACCCGTTTTGCGGTGGGTTTGAAGTGGGGGCCTTTAAGGGTGCCGGAAAATCCATTGGATGACTGAGATGTCGCTGCATTAAGGAGTCCGGGGTTTAGAAGACTGGCGACTCCAAGTGCACCCACTCCACGGGCACCAAGTCCGATCATTTGTCTGCGTGTCTGATTTTGATGAAATTCAAATGGATTCATATGGATTACTCTCTGTTTAAGGTTTCGTCTAAGTTTAAGATCATGGAGGCTAGGACAGTCCAAGTTGCGTGTTCCTGAGGAGGGATTGATGAATCTCTTTTAGTTTCACCAATCTTTAATAAATCTTCAGCACGTTTCGGTTCTTTCCGGAAAATTTCACTCTGGAAAGAATAGGCATCCTTCAATACTTCTTTTCTAATTGAATCTGCAGGGTGACCGGTTGCCAGTTCGAATGCCCAGTCCAGGCGATCCGGGAAAGATTTTGCGGTACTTTTTAGAATTCGTTGAGCAAACGCCCTCGATGCCTCGACAAACTGTTCGTCGTTCAGTGTCACCAAAGCCTGCATCGGGGTATTGGTGCGCTGTCTTTGCAGAGTGCAGGTCTCACGGGTTGGTGTATCAAACGCCATCATTCCAGGGTGGGGCGCAGAACGCTTCCAATAAGTGTACATGCTTCGACGATATAGCTTATCTCCGTTATCGCGTACAAATCTGCGTCCACCATTCAGGGAAACTTCATTCCATAATCCCGGTGGTTGATATGGCTTTACTCCTGGTCCGCCGAAAGTACGGTTAAGCAGACCGCTTATGGACAAGGCGTTATCCCGGACAAATTCTCCCATGAGACGAAATCGGGGAGCCCGTGCATGGTACAAGTTAACCGGATCTTTCTCCATATGAATCGGTCGTGTCTGAGAGGACTGACGATAAGTGGAACTCATCACCATTTGCTTGATGGTTCTTTTTACATCCCACTTATGATCAATGAAATCTTTTGCCAACCAGGATAGTAGATCCGGGTGTGTTGGCCAACTTCCCTGTGAGCCGAAATCACCGGGAGTGCTGACCAAAGGGCGGCCAAAAATGGTCTGCCAGTAGCGGTTGACAGTGACCCGGGAAGTTAACGGATGGTCTTTATCCATAAGCCACTTGGCGAGGCCAAGGCGGTTTTTAGGTAAATCCTTGTTCAACGGAGGGAGAAAAGACGGAGTATCGGGAAGGATTTCTTTTGATTCATCTGGGGATGAATATTGTCCACGCATAAGAATGTAGGTTTTTCTCATCTTATTAGGTGGATTGTCACCCATGATCATGGAGGTGAGCTTTTTGTTCTTTAATGTATTTAAATCCTGTCTCTTTTTTGTAACCGCGGCCAAGGTTTGCTTGTATCCCGGATCATGTCGGTTTAGGTAGTAGTCAATCACCAGGTTTCGCTGGGCCGGGTTAAGATTCTTGGGTTCTTCTTTAATGAGGGGGAGGATAGGATCAATGTAGCCCAGTCGATCAATTTCCCCGGTACTCAGCACTCGGGAGTATAAGCGAAGTTCGTCCATTTCTAGACCATTTGTTGAGGAACCGTTAAAACGGCGGCCAATGCGAAATGCTTTTGGGGTTGAAATTGTTTTAGAGAGCGAATCATGAGTTACCTCCATTGGTTGAGTCTTTCCATTGAGGTACACTTTCAACCCACTACCTTTAAGTTTGCCGTCGTAGGTGATGGTCAAGTGGTGCCACTGGTTAACAGGAATTGGCTTTTTGGAAACTGCTTTGAGGGCATTGTCGGGGAATTCGTTCACTATGTGCATGCCCACTTTTCCACCCTCGAGCCAAATATCGTACCCACGGTGTTTTTGAGATTCATCCATTTTACTGAGGATTGCACCGGTGAGATTTTTAGGAGTTTTAATCCAGACCGACCAGGAGAACGGCTGGTTGTGTTCGAGCTTACCGATTTGGGTAGATTCAAGAAACCCGTTTTTTTCGATTTTAAATCCATTGCTCGATTTTCCTAAATCCGTCTGTTTTGCTCCCCCATGAAGAACAAAATTCCTGCCAGGACTGGCGATATCTTTGGTTTTGTTGCCATCAAAGGCATCAAAATTCAGTCCGGCAGTTAATCCTGAAGGTTCAGGGATAGACCGGTAAGGCAGGGACATAATGACTTTTATTTCCTCAAGGGAAAGGGTTCGGTTGTAGACCCGCACCTCATCAATTTCGGTGCCATTGACTTGAGCGGAGTTGAACCGGCGACCAATACGGAAAGGTTTATCCGTTTTGATGGTGTTCGCTTTCAGTGTGTTCGTTGCAATGATTTTTTCCTGCTTGGTTCCATCCATATAAATTTCCACGGCATTGGCATTTCTTTTACCGTTGTAAGTTACGCAAAGGTGAACCCATTTATTGGTGGGAATAGTTTTCTTGGAAACAATTTTGAGTGCATTATCGGGCCAGGCGTGAATGATGTGAGTGCCCAGTCTTCCGGCATCTAACCATAGGTCATACCCGCGGAATTTGTTACCTTCATCCATTTTACTAAGGATGGCTCCTCCGAGTTTGTTTTGAGAGGTTTTAATCCATGCACTCATGGAGAAGCCTTGATTATGCTCAAAATCACCAAAGTTTGGCAACTCAGCAAAGGAATTATTTTCGATTTTGATACCTCCTGAAAATTTGGCCTGTTTAATTGATTTCGGAGAGTGATGAAGAATGCATGAAGTCGCTCCCTTATGGCCTACTTTGGAGGTGTTGTTATCTAAGTTAAGTTGGTCAAAGGGGAGGTGGGCAACCAAGCCCTGAGGGTGGAGTGCTTGAGGGTTTTCTTTTAATTGTTTTTTGGTTTCTTGAGTCCATTGATCAAATGATTTTAAGGATTCTTTCCGCCTGCTTTGAAGGGAGGTATTGGCCACTTCGACCGCGTTGGTTGCTTCGGATAACTGTTTTTTCCGCTCCGGGGTGACGACTTCAACTGTGGGTGCGGTGTTTCCCCGCCTGGTCTGCATTCCCGGGTCGGCATTATTGTTATAAAAAGCATAGAATTTAAAATATTCCTCCTGCGAAATCGGATCATATTTGTGGTCGTGGCATTGGGCACACT
This sequence comes from Opitutia bacterium, assembly GCA_018645475.1. GTDB lineage: Bacteria > Verrucomicrobiota > Verrucomicrobiia > Opitutales > Seribacteraceae > Seribacter. The sequence goes on along the minus strand of JABGWU010000308.1, from coordinate 3,928 downwards.
CCATGGTCAATCCCATCCATACATTTCCTGTGGTTTTAACCCGGTCGACCACATATTCCACACGAAATTCCTCGGGGATCACTCCACCTTCATCGGTAGTTGCATGATTACGATTAAAACCGGATGCAATTTTCTGAGCATCGGTAGCCTCGGGAAGAAGATCACCGGCGAGTTGTTCGATCGAAAATTGGTCGAAGGGCATATTATCTTTGTAAGCATTTAGAACCCAGTCTCTCCATGGCCACATATCACGGGGGCCATCATCATGGAAAACGGAAGTATCTCCGTATCGGGATGCATCCATCCAAACCAGGGTCATTCTCTCGGCATATGCATCGGAATTCATCAGTCGATCGACTGTTTTTTCGTATGCATTGGCGGAATGATCGAGCAGGAAATCGTCAATTTCATCGGGGGTTGGAGGTAATCCCGTAAGGTCAAAGTAAAGTCTTCTAAGCAGGGTTCTGCGATCGGCTTCCGAAGAAGGCTGGAGGTCATTTTTCTTGAGAGTCTCTAATACAAAAGAATCAATCGGGTTGCGGACCCATTGTAGCATATCCGTCTTAGGTTCTTCACTTTTGTTTAGCGGGATGAATGCCCAATGACCTTCCCATTTGGCTCCCTGTTCAATCCAAGCTTTGATGGTATTGATCTCCACCTCGGTAAGTTCCTTCTTGAATTCAGGCGGGGGCATAACCTCATCCGGGTCATCGGAAGTTATTCGGTGCCATGCTTCACTGTCTTCCAAGCTATTTCGAACAAAGGCGGCAATTTCATCCTTTTCTCTAAATGCATCTTCTTCTACATCCAGTCGTAATTTCGCCTTGCGCGATTTTTCCGAAGGACCATGGCAAAAAAAACATTTACTTGAGAGAATTGGCCTGATGTCCCGGTTGAATGATATTTCCTCGGAAAATACTTTGATAGAAAAAGAGGATAAATAAAGTAACGAGACAGTGGTTATGAAACTTAAGGATTCTCTAAACATAATTTAAATGAAAATTGGTTTTATTTATAGACTTCTAGCTAATCTAGGAAAGAGGAGGGAGGATGCAATTTGATGATTAAATCTTGACGATAAATAGTAGGAATTGATTTAATTAGGACAAGGAATTTCACGGATGAAAACTAACAATTATTATTTTATGCACAATAGGTCGTGTTTATTTTGTAATTAAATTAATTTGTTAAGACTATTCTCAATATAATATTACTCCGCAGGAAAAGGACTTTGCCCAAAATATCGTAAAGATTATTTCAACTCTTAATAAACTGTGCAAATTCGGGTGTTATTTTTAAGAGCACTTACCGTATCTGCCAGAAAAATTGAGATGAAAACTTTGCTTAATCAACTGATTAATGAAATGTAGTTTTAAACTTTTAAAAAGCTAAAAACATGATTTCACATTGATTCAAGTCATTAATTTATACATTAGTGAGTTAATGAGTGAAACTACCGAAGAAGAGGACATTAGTAAAAAGCCTGAGGACGAGACTGAGTTATCCTTTGACGCCGTTGATTTGATGTTGGAGGGAGATCTCAAGTCACAGATTAATTATTCAATGGTAAAAGGAATTGCCGAGGCCTTGGATGAAAAGTCACAGATTTTAATAAAGGCTGAAGAATCTTTTGAACCGCAGGAAGAGGAGACTTTTGCCGAAGTAGCACTGCCCGAAATTGAGGCAATGGCACTGGCCATCACGGAGGGGTGTGTGGACTTCACTAAAATCCGGTTTTGGGAGGCTTGTTCAACAGCGGAAGTTGCCTGGGAGGAGTCAAAGGATGCGGACGGAAATGTGGTGAGTAGGATGCCTTATGGCAATCCGTTAGAAAATCCCGCGGAAGGGAATCGTATTCTTGCAAATTTGAAGCAAATTTCCACATGGTTGGGAGAAGTTCATTCCCTGCACGAGAAGAATGGTATGGGGTGGGTATCACCTTATGGGTGTCCGGAGGACGGACAGCAGGCTTATGATAATCGTTACAATTCGATTAATCAATTATCGCATATTATAGAATCGATTGAAAAAAACTTTGATGTGTAAATGAGTCTTTATTCCCGTTTGGTTGTGTAAATACGGGGAACTCGTTTGGTAATTGAGCAAAGTAATTCCCACGGAATGGTGTCTGCATGATTCGCCAGTTCAGTTAGAAGAATTTCCTTTTTGCCTTGGGTTCCAATTAGGGTAACAACTTGACCAGGTTTAATTTCATTTTTCATATCTGTTAGGTCTATCAGTGTCTGATCCATAGTTACTCGACCAACGAGAGGGTAGGGGTGACCGTCGATCAATCCATGTGCCCGGTTCCCACACGGCAGAGGTATAGCATCCCCGTAGCCCGCACTGATAATTCCAATTTTTGAATTTCTTTTTAGGGTAAATTGTCTTCCATAACTCAATGTTGTCCCTTTGGGGAGATTTTTGATCATGGCGAGCTTGGCGTGAAAAGAAAGAACTGGTTCTACTTCAAGATTTGCTAAAATACTTTCCTGTGGTGGAGATACACCGAATTGTAAAAGACCAATCCGAACGGCGTTGAAAATATTATCCCGGTCAAAAGACCGGAGTGACGATGAATTGTCCGCGTGAACTAGGAAATCTTTTTGGCGGTGAATTTTAGTTCGCTCGAGTACGGATAAAAATCTGTTTCTCTGTTCCTTGGTAAATGCCCGGTCCATCGGTTGGGCAAAGTGAGTAAGTGCACCGCATATGTTTATTTCTTTACTTGCTGCTATCAATTTAATCATTTGCTCTGCTTCTTCCCACCAAGTACCGTGCCTACCCATTCCGGAATCAATTTTAATGTGAACCGAAAGTTGTTTTTGGTGTTTTTGGGCTAATTTCTCAAAGCGATCTAATTCCTCTACTGATGAGATCGTAGGTATCAGGTCAAAGTCGATCAATGCCTCGTCTTCTTCTTTCAAAAGTGGGCCCAGTATGAGAATTGGCCACCCCGATCCCATTTCCCTAATTTCCGAGGCTTCCTGCACATTTGCCACTGCAAAAACATCCACTCCACTTTGCATAAGACGGGCAGCGGTCGGGTGGATGCCGTGACCGTAGGCATCTGCTTTAACCACGGATATATAATGGACATTTTGGGGGAGAGAATCGCGAATCAGTCGCAGGTTTCTCTCGAGGGCAGCAAGATTAATCTCGGCCCAGCTTCGGTTGTGTATCATGAAATGAAAACCTGTCAGGGTTTAAGGAATGTCAGTTCAGGGTGCCATTTCTTGAATTTAGGTGGTTTTGGATTGTAGACCTCAAGTTCTTTTTTTTCCTCTGAAACAGGGATTAAATCTGTGAGTCCATTAACCTTTTTAATCTCATACCCAAGAATTTTACTTGGGTCAATTCCGGGGTTTTTTTTCCTTGGGTCTGGTAGGTGTAGGCTGTCTGGATAGTTTTTCAATGCATCTTCTGTGTTTAAAATTTGTTTTTTACCGAAAGACGAATTTCCCTCTTTTGATCGAACAAATCGCCAACCCATGCGAAAAGGAGCCTGGATGAATGGTATTTTTTGTGGGCTCATCCGTGCGGCTAGATCAAGTGCGTTGTAGGAGAAAAGGCTAAGTCCAGATTGCTTTTCCCATTGCATGGTCTTAATGAAGGCCAAGGTCAGTCTGAGCCCAAGGGTAGAACCGGGGCCGGCACAAAAAAAGACGGCGTCTACCTGGGAGATTTTGATTTTTAAATCTCTCAGCAAGGTTGAAATGGTTTCAAAAACCCCATTGAGTGCGGGTTTTTCCGAATAGGTAATTTTTCTCCAACCTTTCTCTTTCGCGATGCCTGCCTGAATGATGGGAGAGGATGCATCGAGCACGAGTGGGGTATTGAAATGTTGTTTTTCTTTCCCCATGGTAGTTTGGTTCTTTGGTGCGTTTAGAAGTAAAAGAAATAACTCAGTAGCGCCGTCGGAGATTGG
>JABGWU010000307.1 GCA_018645475.1 Opitutia bacterium | reverse complement strand
TAATTGATAGGCAAGTTTTTGCGCTTGCTGAGAGTTTAAAATTTGTTGAATCATAGTGTCATGAATGTGGATATGGAATGTGTGTTAGCGAAGAGGTTACGAGTATTTTTTACTTTCGCTGTTTTTTCAATGATTAGCTTAAGCTGGGTTTTACCTTTTTCTTTATCAGGGCAGGGAGCAAAGCGAATTCTATTGCCCGGGATTGAGACGGAATTAGCACAAAAGCAGATACCAATAGACTTTGCCGAGACCTCTAAGACTTTAACTCCCTTGCTGAAGAAAGCCTTTTCCTTACACGGAGCTTTTCGACTTAGTCATCCAAAGGAAAGTAGGTATAGTATTGAGTTCTCGGCTAAAGGGGGAAGTCAAGTTGGTATTTCTATATTTACTGGAAATACGAGAAGAATTGTTAAAAACTTGGCAGCAGGTGGGGACTCTATTGATGATGCTGTATTAAGCGGTTGTGATAAGGTAGTTTTAGAATTATTGAACATTCCAGGATTCTTCTCAGGGAAAATTTCTTATTTATCAAATCTTTCTGGGCATAAGGAAATTTTTGTTTCGAATTCCTTGATGACTTCAAGCCAGCCGAATACGAACTTTAAGAAAATTACTTTTAACGCGAGTTGGGGAAACCAAGGGCAAGGGATTTTTTTTACAAGCAATAGGCAGTTATTCAACAATATCTTTTTCTTGGATTTATCTTCGCGTAAAATAAGTACGATTGCTAATTATCGGGGTAGTAATTTAAGTGCAGTACAAAACCCAAGGAGTTCTCAAGTTGCCTTAATTTTATCGAGTACTGGTAATCCTGAAGTTTGGATTGCTCCGTACCCAAATTCTAAACCGAAGAGGTTAACAAGAAATAAAAGCAACGAATCTGGCCCATGCTGGTCTTCTGATGGGCGTCGATTAATTGTAACTTCAGACAGTCGAGGGAAACCGCAACTCTATGAAGTTTCTCTTTCCACAGGCTCATTAACCAGAATTTCGACTAATGTAAGTTCTCATTGCACGGAAGCATCCTGGAATCCACGAGATTCATCAAAGATTAGTTTTACCGCTGCTGTAGGTGGTGGGTTTCAGATATTTGAATATAGTTTCCAATCTCGAAAAAGTAGGCAACTAACCAAAGGATTTGGGCATGGGTTGCAATCAACTTGGCTAAATGACGGTCGTCATATTTTATACACCGAACGATCTGTAAAAGGTAGCACCCGATTAATGCTTTTGGATACAGAATTAGAGGGAGCCCAGGCAAAGGCTTTGCACGGAACAAATTTCGGTAATTGTTCACAGGCAAGTTTTTATTATTCAAATTAAATTCTTTTTTCCTCGCTCGCTTGGCGGAGATTTTTAAGGTTGTTGGTATATGCCTCGTTATATTTATAACTGCTTTTTTGCGTTTATTCTTTTCTTTTTACCTTTTATTGGGTTTGGTGAAAAAATTCGGATTGAACTACAAAATGGTGCAATTGTTTCTGGTGATCTGATCAAAGAAAATTCCGAATTTTGGATTGTTGACTTAGGTTTTGATCTTTTAAAAATTCCTCAGGAGGAATGTTTAAACATTCAGCGTAATCTCTCTGGAAATGTGGAAGAAATTACTGATTTTAAACAAAATATTTACCGACAAAGTTCTCATTCTACTGTCCAACCACTAGGTTCTCTTGTGGAAGATCTTGGCGAGTCCGTGGTTATGATTCGAACTCCAATCGGATTGGGGTCGGGTTTTATTATTCATCCAGATGGTTATGTTGTCACCAACGACCATGTTGTTGCGGGTGAACGAATTATTTCGATTACTCTTTTCCGAAAAGGAAAGAATGAATTGATTAAAGAGAATTATGATAATGTTCGTATTGTGGCAACGGGTGGAAATATTGATTTAGCCCTTTTGAAAATTGAAGGTCTATCTGGATCTAAGAAATTTCCTACTGTACCATTAGGAGATTCAAGTGACCTGAGGCAGGGGGAAAGAGTTTTTGCTATTGGTAGTCCGCTTGGCTTGGAACGTAGTGTTTCTGAAGGAATTGTAAGTTTAAGAAATCGAATTATACAAGCTCGTTTGCATATACAGACCACAGCTGAAATTAGCCCAGGGAATTCAGGAGGGCCTTTATTTAATTATCGGGGGCAAGTTGTCGGTGTTAATAATATGAAAGTTGTCAGCACGGGAGCGGAAGGGTTAGGTTTTTCCATTCCGGTTCGCCAATTAAAAACTTTTCTTGAGAATAGGGATGCATTTGCTTTTGATCCGCGAAACCCAAATGCAGGTTATCGATATACCGTACCTCCAAAATAAAATATAATATGAAAACCATCTTTCTGTTTCTTGGCATAGTTTACTGTTCTTTCTTTTGCATTCTTCTTAGTGCAAAAAACGATTTGCTTGAATTGGTATCCAAAGATTCGGCTTTCCTTTTGGAAGTCGATAACATTACTGAATTTAACGAAGAAATTGAATCAGGTCCCCTTGGTGAATTTATGAAATCCGATGCCTGGGAACAAATTTATCAGTGGATGGAAGATGAGTGGAAAAAGGAAATTTCCTACAAAAAAGAAAAAAAAGATCTATTGATGGAGCGCATCGCGGAGTGGGTGGAATCTTTTAATGGTCAGGCCTTGTTGGCGGTGGGTGATGTTAAGCAAATTCTTTCCAAGGAAATGCCTAGCTTGACTCTGCTGATGGAAACGGATGCTACTCAAGAAAAGTTGGAGGATACATTGAGATGGATTAAAAAAGAAGTTATATCCTTGGAAGGAAGTTTTTCCTGGGAAAGAGAAAAAATCGCGGGTGAAGTGGTACATTGGATTGGACCTGACAATGCTAAGAAAAAAAATCAGAGATTAGCTGTAATTCTTTTTGATAAAACATTTGGAATTTTTACTGGCGGTAGAGAACATGTGAAGGACATCCTTCTTGGTAGATCTAAGAATTCCGATTTTGAATCCATTTTAAACAACAATAATTACTTGGACCTTTTTGATGAAATTGAACGAGGTTCAGCACGAACCTTCTTTAATTTTGAATCCTTAGATGAATTTATGAAAGAGGTTGAGTCCCTCCCTAATCCCCAAATTCCTGAAAACCCATTTGGCATAAACACTTCGAATTTGATTTCCGCTTTGGGACTGGATTCGATTGAGTGTGTTGGAATACAAGTGGATGCCAGTGAACAGAGCTTAACCTTATCTTCCGGTGCTTATTTTAATAAGTATGAAGGTCTTTTTTCCTTTATCCAACATGATGGCGATGGGGAAGCTGTTCTATATGACTTTGTTCCTACTCAGGCTTTTACGGTTTCTTGTGCTCGCTATGATTTTGGTAAACTATGGCCAACAATAGAAAAGATAGTGAGTGAACTAAGCCCGCAACTACTTCTTTTGATGAATTCTCAAATACAGGCTTTTGAGGATCAGGCAGGAGTTCCTTTTCGCCAGGATGTAATGGGTTCATTCGGTGATGAAATGGTTAGTTTTTCATTTCTTGATGTGAATGCAAAAACTGCGGATGATTTTGAAAATGCAAATCCATCCATTTATGCTATTTCGTTGAGGGATTCCGAGTTGTTTGATCGCTCTCTTCGGTCAATGATTGAAGCCTTTTCCAGTGGTCACGATTTATTTGAAGAAAGAGTTCATAAAGGTGTTACAATTCGAAAGGTTCGCGGTATAGAAGCTTCCGGGATTTCCATTAGCTACGCGGTAACAGAAAAATGGCTTCTTTTGGGAATGGCGGATGATGCTCATATGACCCAATTAATAAATCGTTTGGATGGAAAAGGTCGCTCGCTTTGGAGTAACAAGCAAATTAAGCGTGCCCTTAAAGCCATGCCCGATGGAGTGAGGCAAATAGATTATGTTAATTTTGATAGTTTAATCCGTTTCCTTGTTCCTATTGTTATCGATTCTATAAAAGATGAATCAGACCTGAAGCTCAGGGCACAAGATTTCCCCAAATTACCTTATTTCTTATTAGCTTGGTCAAAAAATGTGAAGAGGGGTATTATTGGGAAAGGAGAACTTTTTCCAATTGCTAACAAACGATGATTTCTTTCCGTTCCCTTAAGTTTTATTTTTTAGGATGCTTTCTGCTTATATCTTTTATGAAAGTGGGAGATGCCGAATTTCGGCTTTCACTTCCGGATGTGGTAAAGGCAAGTTGGAATGCACGAACTTTCCTTTCTGAAGATATTAATCAAGATGGATTGAATGATTTAATCTTTTTCAATTTGGATCGATCCCGGATTGAAATACTTTACCGGACAAAAGATGGTAAAGTGCCCGAGCGGGTAAAACCGGTTCAGCCGAACCGCTGGGACCCGGAACTTGAAGATGCTCCATACAAGAAGGAATTTATTTTTATACCGGAAACCATCACCGCATTGGCTACAGGAGACCTTAATCTCGATGGTTTTACTGATATCGTGACTGGTAGTCCTGATCATGGAGTTCAGGTATATTTTCGAACGAATGATTTGCTTTGGGCAGAACCGATTGAATTGGAAACTTTAAAACTTCGCCCTGATTCAGTTTCAATCAAGATCAGGAAAGCTGAAAAAGGTAACCGGGCTAGTCTTTTTCTTTTTACACAAACTGGGTTGGAAGTACTTGGTTTTGAGAATGGAAAACCTCAGTACCCGTCAGTTGTATTCAGGGAAGAGGCAAAGAGGGCTTATGGAATGAATTTTTTTGATGTGAACCTTGATGGGATTGATGATTGGGTTTATTCAATACCATCTTCCGAAAGATCTGTCCGGTTAAGATTGGGTTTAAAGACTGGCTTTGGGCCTGAACGATCTTTTGATTTACCCGTTAGTTCATTCAATCCAGTACCCGATTTTCAAAAGACCCGTCAGTTTGTTGGGATTAACCGTATATCTAAGGAAGCAACCATATTTAGCTTTGATTTTAAGAAAAATGAATCGGATGATGCCAATTTTAATATTATGGACTACGACCTTTTTCCCGAGGGAGAAGACGATACATCTTGGACAATTGCGGATTTTAACCGCGATGGGAAGGATGATATAGTCGCGGTTTCATCATCTGTTAGTGAATTAAGTTTTCTTCCTGCAATCTCCGGGGTTGAATTTGGAACAGTGCGAAAGATTCCTTCTCTTAAGGGAGTAAATTGTCTCCATGCCATCAATAGTTCATTAGATAAAAACCCGGGGCTATTAGTTCTCAGTCAAGCGGAGAAGATTGTTGGCATATCAGATTTTTTGAAAAAAGGCAGTTTTTCATTTCCTAAGCCATTTCCTATTAAGTCTGATCCTATTCTTTCTAACTGTTCAGATCTTAATGGCGATAAAGTTGATGAGGCCTTAATTATTGTTGAAGATCGTTCGGATTTTGTACTGCAGGTCTGGTCGGTTAAAAATGGAGTGGATTTTAATCTCACTCAGGAAATTGAACTTGATGAATGGAAACGTGAACCATCAGGTATTGTACCCTGCTATTTAAATAATGACAAAGCAATGGATCTGGTTTTGCTGTCCGCTCGGGAATCAGCGTATCTATTACTTAATGATGGGAAGGGGAAATTAAGGTTAGTAGGGGAAGACTCAGTTTTTCGTAAAAGTTTTCTTATGGAAAAAAATCCATCTCAAGTCGGATGGGGTGATATCAATGACGACGGATCTCCAGAATTACTGGTCGCAGGTGAGGGCATGATTCGGGCCTTAAAATGGAAGAATAAAGATTTGTATGTTACTGAACAGTTTAATTCCACTGATCCAAAGGCTGAATTAACCTGTCCGCTTTTTGATGATTTAAACGGAGATCAGCAAAATGAACTTTTATATTTTTCTAATAATTACTGGGAAGGTTTACAACAAACCAAGAATGGAGAATACCAAAAGGTCTACAAGATAGAGGATGAAAGCCTAACTCCCTTGCAAGTCGGGATGAAAGGATCGAAAGGTTCGAATACCCTTTTATCTCTAGGTTCAAGTTCTATACAATTAATCTCTCGTTCAGTGGGTGATAAAAGTTTGCAGATAAATATTCAATCTCGATACCTAACTGATTTACCCAAAGTTTCTCACACGGGTGTGGATTGGGGAGACTTTAATAATGATGGTTTTCCGGATTTGGTTTGTATGGATGGTCGCAGACATACCTTGGAATTTTTGAAATACTCTGACGAAAATAAATGGAAATCTGTGCTTCATTTTAAAGTATTTGAAGAAGATCTGCATTACCGTGGTAAAAAGGGAGGGGCATTGGAGCCGAGAGATGGTATTATTTCAGATCTTAATGGAGACGGGTTAGATGACTTGGTATTGTTGGTTCATGATCGATTTCTCTGTTATTATCAGGAAGCCATTTCTGGAAAATGAAAATTCTCATTCTTGGAGATATTGTTGGAAGACCCGGTCGATCCTTTCTGAAAACCCATTTAAAAAACTATAAATCTGTTCACGGAATTGATTGTATAATTGCCAATGGAGAAAACGCCGCTGGGGGAGCTGGGATAACAGCCAAAACAGCCAACGAAATTTTGGGAAGTGGGGTGGATGCAATTACTTTAGGAGATCATGTTTGGGATCAAATGAATTTTAATCGGGAAATTGACGATTTGGAAAGGGTTTGCAGACCAGCGAACCTCCCTGATTCAAACCCAGGCCGAGATCGATTATTTCTTGAGCAGGATGGTTTGAAAATTGGTATTTTTACAGTATTGGGAAGAACATTTATGGGGCCTAAAGTTGATTGTCCATTTCAAACCGCAACTCGGTTAGTTGAAGAAATGGAAAGTGAATCAGACTTCGTTATTGTTGAAATGCATGCAGAAACCACATCTGAAAAAGAGGCAATGGGCTGGTATTTGGATGGAAAAGTGGGACTTGTTTTTGGTACGCACACTCATGTTCCCACCGCGGACGGTAGAATTTTAAAAGGCGGAACAGCTTATCAATCCGATATTGGTATGACTGGACCAAGGGAGTCTGTTCTTGGCCGTGATATTGATGCCTGCCTCGGGCGTTTTATCGATGGGATGCCAAGAAAATGTCCGGTTGCCCAAGGCGATGTGGGTATGCAGGGTTGTTTGCTTGAAATTAATGAGAAAACTGGTTTTGCAAAATCGTTTGAAAGAATTGAATTTCGGGAAAACGAATAATTGAATCTTAAAGTCCACTGCCAGATTATTTGGTTAGCAATCCAACGATTTTAAAAATTACTCTGGTGGACCGAACGGATCTGGTTGATCCAAAATTTCCTCTTCTTTTTCCTTTTCTTGTTCGGGTTCTTCAGCTTCAGCTTCAGGTTGGGTTGAAGGTTCCTCAACGCTTGGGGGAATAAACTTATCGAGG
>JABGWU010000306.1 GCA_018645475.1 Opitutia bacterium | reverse complement strand
TTCTTTTAATTTGCGTCAGTTTATCCTGCAATTTGACCCAGCTTTGGGATATGGTCTTCATTTTTAAATTACATTAGAGTTTGTATTCAATGCTTGTCAAAAACGGATAGTCCGTTTTCCTACATCTACAGCCTATATTATATTAATTATGAAAATTCTACTTAGTCTTTTATTTATTTTTTCAACGCTAGTTACTTTTGCAGATCATCATGGTAAGAAAAAGCCACTAAAGGCTTTTATGATCACAGGTGGTTGCTGCCATGATTATCCTAAACAAAAGAACATAATAAGTGAGGGGATCAGCGAGCGGGTGCCTACCAAATGGGATATCTTTTTTGAAATGGATGAGAAAAAGAGTAAGGCGAAGTTAAGTGAGTCCGGTTGGGCAGATGACTATGATTATATCGTTTACAATCACTGCTTTGCTCATGAAAAAGATGCGAAATTTGTTAAATCAATTGCTGATATTCACAAAGCAGGTAAACCTGCCATCGCTCTTCACTGTGCAATGCATTCTTATCACTGGAGCATTCCTGCCAAAGAAGGAGAAAAGAAAGCCTGGCCAGAGATGTTGGGGGCGAGTTCCAAGGGGCATGGACCCAAGGCAGCTATAACCGTTAATAAAGTTAAGAAGCACGCCAATCATCCAATTATGAAAGACATGCCTGATGGATGGTTAACCCCAGAAGGCGAGTTGTATAATGTTCAGGAAGTTTATGAAGGAACAACGGTTTTAGCTTATGGAGATAATGGAAAAGATAAAAGACCTAATGAACCGCAGGCTTGTGCATGGATTAATACCCATGGGAAAGGTAGAATATTTTCAACCACTCTAGGACATCATAATTCTACAATGTCGACTCAAGAATATCTTGATATGCTAGGGAATGCGGTACGTTGGGTAACCGGGCACAAGTAATCTTAATCTCTAAATCGCCCTTTTGATTTTTTCTTAAAGTCACCTCCTCTGCCAAACTTCTTTCGTTTGTCAAATCGACCAGCACCTCCGCGGTCCGGTCTTGGTCTACCTTTGTCTTTGGAAATATTAAGTTGGTGACCCTGCACCCAAACTGTTTTTAGGGCGTTTATTATATCATTTGGCATGTCTGCGGGTAAATCCATAAAGGTATGATCCTTAAACATTCTAATTTTCCCCATGTTTCTTGGATCTAAACCTACTTCATTTGCGATTGCGCCTACAATATCACCTTTTTGCACTCCATGATATTCGCCAACTTCAAGTCGATAACTTTGTAGATGGGAATCATTTCGGCTTCCACCGCGGTCTTCTCTTTCATTTCTTCGTCCCCGATCATCTCGGCCACCTCGACTATCCCTGCCACCTCGACTGTCCCGATCCCTTCCCGGTCGATTGTCCCGTGAGTTTTTCTTGGAGGGTTGAGGCATGTCCACATAATAAAGTCCCTGCTTGCCTGCTTCTAAATGGGCAAGAGCAGCGGCCACATCAATCGAATCTTTTCCGGATTCTTCGAGGTAACGTTGAATCGCTGCTCGATAGTCTCCAAGGTCAGCTTTTAGTCCTTCTTCTATCTTACCAAAAAATTCCTCAAGCTTTCGCTCATTCATTTCTTCTTTTGTGGGGAAGGTGTATTCTTGACAGGGTACTTTGAGAGTTCGTTCAATTGCATTGAGCATTCTCATCTCTTTGTTGGTGACAAAGATAATGGCATCCCCCTCACGCCCAGCCCGACCTGTTCGCCCAATTCTATGAGTATAGGATTCAAGGTCAAATGGTGCGTCGAAGTTAAGAACATGCGATATACGATCCACATCGAGTCCCCGTGCCGCAACATCAGTGGCAACGAGTACATTAATTTTCCCCCGCTTTAAACGGTCCACAGTTTTCTCCCGTAAATTTTGGGGCATATCTCCATTGAGGGGTTCAGCGAGATAACCTTTCCCCTGAAGCATTTCCGCAATTTCCATGGTCGCATTTTTAGTGCGGGAAAAGATGAGCATGGCTTCAAACTTTTCAATTTCAAGTAGGCGAAGAAGCATATTTCTTTTTTCATGCTGCCTGACTTTTATAAATTGTTGACGGATGTTGGGAGAATTCTCTGCCTTGACCTTGATCGTAACTTCAGTCGGATCATTTAAATGCTTTTCCGCCAATTTACGAATGGGCTTGGGCATGGTTGCCGAGAAAAGGGCAGTCTGTCGATCGTCTGGTGTGTGGTCCAATATCCAATCAATATCGTCAATGAAACCCATGCTTAACATTTCGTCGGCTTCATCCAAAACTAATGCCTGTAAGTTATCCAATTTAAGGTAACCTTTTTCAATGTGATCCATTACCCGTCCCGGGGTTCCGACTACAACTTGCGCACCCCGTTTAAATTCGCGAATTTGTTCGCCATATCCGGTTCCGCCGTACACTGCGACAACCCGTAACTTGGGAAGGTTCTCGGCAAAGCCTTCTATTGCCTCAGCTACCTGCAGGGCGAGTTCCCGGGTCGGTGCCAGAACGAGAATTTGAGCACCCTTAACAGATTCATCCATTCGAGAGAGCAGGGGAAGGGCAAAAGCGGCAGTCTTTCCGGTTCCAGTCTGGGCAACGCCTATGAAATCCGACCCTTCAAGTAGGGGCGGGATTGCTCGTTCCTGAATAGGAGATGGGTTTTCATAGCCCGCTTTTTGTACTGCTTTTAAAATGGGTTGCGATAAGTCTAGTTCGTCAAAGCGCATACGGTTATCCGTTGGCTCATGATTAGTTTCTTCTTCATTCATGGGGAATTCTTTCGTTCGATTGGATTGTTGATTGCCAGCATTCGAACGATTGTTCACTTAATAACTCCCGAGTTAAACCACCTGTGAAGCTTTGTCCTAGCACTGATCTGAAAGAATAATCCTACACTAATACAAAGAAAAGACGAGCAGTAAAATCTGTTGATTTTACAGTCTGGTTTTTAGCTTATGTATAAAAGTTTTCTCTTAACTGAAAAGATAATTTAGTTATCTGCTTGAGTTAATTTCATTCATGAACTTCTATTTGTTATTCCTCATTAGTTATGAAGTTTCTAGTAAGTTGTTTCTTGGTCTTTTACTGTTTCGCCATTCACCTGCTTGCCACCCCAAATATTCTTTTTATTGCGATTGATGATTTAAATGACTGGGTGGGGTTTCTGGGGGGGCACCCACAGGTAAAAACTCCCAATATCGACCGTTTGTCCAAGCGGGGTTTTTCTTTTAATAATGCACATTGTCAGGCACCAATATGCGGACCTTCTCGAGCCTCTCTCTTGTCTGGTTATTACCCGCATCGAACGGGGTTATATCAACAACCGGGAGGTAAAGGTATGGAAAATGATGAAAAGTTTTTTCATGGGAATATGCTTCCCCAATATTTTGGTGCTCACGGTTATTCAACCTGGGGTGTGGGGAAAATAGGTCATGGGTATTCAGACAAAAAACTATTTGATTCTTATGGTGGTAAGTTTGATGGGTCAGGACCCAAACCACCCGACGGCCAAAGGTTCAATTATTTTCTTCCCGATGTTCCTTACACCGGTACGCAAACTGACTGGGGTGTTTTCCCTCAAAGTGATCGTGCTATGCCGGATTATAAAATTGCAGACTGGGCGATTCAAAAATTAGATCAAAAACAGAAGGAACCATTTTTTGGTGCGGTTGGGTTTATCAGACCCCATGTACCTTTTTATGTCCCTCAGCAATGGTTTGATTTATTCCCCGAGGAAGAGATTGTGTTACCGGAAATTTTGCCGGAGGATTTACTTGATGTTCCTCAGACAAGTCGTCAAATGCACGAATTACCCAAATACCCAAAGCTCGACTTTCTTCAGAAAAATAATAACCAGCAGTTCCGTAAGTGTGTTCATGCTTATCTTGCCTGCATTGCATTTGTAGATCATCAGGTCGGAAGAGTTTTGGATGCTTTGGATCGAAGTTCCCATGCTAATAATACAATCATTGTTCTTTTCAGTGATCACGGTTATCATATAGGTGAAAAGGACCGAGTGAGTAAGCACAGTTTGTGGGAGGAGTCGACCCGTGTTCCATTAATCGTGGTTCCGGCAAAGCAAGAATCGGAAGATTTTAAAAATGGAACTAAAATATCCAGCGAACCTGTTGGGTTGATTGATTTGTATCCAACCCTTACAGACATGTGTGGCTTGCCATTGAACCGAAAAAATGAGGGGTTGTCTTTGGTTCCTCTGATAAAAAATGAAACTGAGGATTGGAGGTTTGCTATCATGACGACTTATGCGAGAGGAAACCATGCGTTACGTTCAGAAAATTTTCGTTATTTACGACTGGAGGATGGTGCGGAGGAATTATATGATCATAAAAGTGATCCTAACGAGTGGAAGAATCTTGCCGGAGGAAGGAAGTATGCGAATTTGATTAAGAAATTCCGAAAGGCTTTACCCAAGAAAGATGCACCTTATCACCCAGTAGTCCGTTCGGCTCCAATTAATTCTTGGTTTGAGAAACATTTTAAAAAGCATCGACTCTAATAAAAGGTATGAGTTTTCAATTAGATTATAAAAAAACCTGAATCTTTTGAGGTGTTTGAAGAAATAAAAGTAGGCTTAATTCTTTTTAAAAATCTTACAGCAGTTTGAATTTAATAAGAACTTTTTCTTTACAGAATCGTTTATTTCATCCACTCCATTAAATGAAACTTGCCCAAATGAAATTAGTTGTTCCAAAAGAATCGATCTCTTCGGAAAAACGGGTTGCGATAAGCCCGGAAAATATTTCTGCATTTGAAAAGCTAGGGTATGAAGTTTGGATAGAGTCCGGAGCGGGTGATTTAGCGAATTTCCCTGATAATCTTTATGTTCAATCTGGTGCAAGAATTGCCGATGATAAAACTGAACTTTGGTTAAAAGCGGATCTTTTGCTTAAAATAAATCCACCTTCGAATGATGAGGTTGGGCTGATTAAGGAAGGTGCGACATTGATAAGTTTTGCCTATCCCGCTCGGAACGAAGAGCTTCTCCAATTACTGGGGAAAAGACAGATCAATTGGATGGCGATGGATTGTATTCCCCGTATTTCTCGAGCCCAGTCAATGGACGCATTAAGTTCCATGGCAAATGTGGCTGGATACCGTGCAGTGGTTGAGGCATCCCATGAGTTCGGAAGATTTTTCACCGGGCAGATTACCGCGGCAGGGAAAGTCCCTCCGGCGAAAATTCTTGTGATTGGTGCAGGTGTTGCCGGTTTAGCAGCAATTGGTGCAGCTCGAAATATGGGTGCAATCGTCCGTGCTTTTGACACGAGACCTGCAGTTCAGGAGGAAGTCCAAAGTCTGGGTGGAGACTTCCTTATGCTTGATTTTGAGGAGGATGGTGCCGGTTCGGGTGGATACGCCAAAGTGATGAGCAAGGAATTTATCGAGGCAGAAATGAAGCTTTTTGCGGAACAGGCTGAGGAGGTTGATATTATTATTACCACGGCCATGATTCCCGGAAAAAAATCTCCTGTTTTGATAACCAAGGAAATGGTCAGGAGTATGAAGCCGGGTTCAGTAATCGTTGATTTAGCAGCAGAAGGTGGGGGAAATTGTGAATTAACTGAAAAAGGTCGGTCAAAAGTTGAACATGGAGTTACCATTTTGGGATATACCGACTTGCCTTCCCGCTTACCTGCCCAGTCCAGTAGGTTGTATGGTAATAATCTGGTTAAACTGGTAAATCTTCTTGGAACGACTGATCAATTTGCGATTAACCAAGAGGACGAAATAATTCGCGGAGCTTTGGTTTTGGATAATGGTAATATCTCTTGGCCCCCGCCCAAAGTTGAGGTGAGTGTTCAACCTGTAAAGCCAATAGAAGAGTCGATTAAGGAACCGGTGGAAGAAAAAAAATCTATTTTTTCGCCCGGACTTATGCTGGGTGGACTTTGCATCCTTCTTCTTGCAATGGGATGGAAGGGTGAAAATGAATTTCTCGATCAGTTAACCGTTTTTGTTTTGTCCTGCTTTGTCGGATACATGGTTGTATGGAATGTGACTCCTTCCCTGCATACCCCTCTGATGAGTGTGACAAATGCGATAAGTGGGATTATTGTGATTGGTGGAATGCTCTTCGTTTCGGGTTCCAATCCATGGATCGCAGGGGTGGCGATCTTTCTGGCTACGATTAACATCGCCGGTGGTTTTTTGGTGACCCATCGAATGTTGAAAATGTTTCGTAAGGAATGACAGAAGGACTGAACACTATGGCTTATCTCGTCTCGGGGTTGTTTTTCATCCTGAGCTTGGGTGGGTTGTCCAAACAGGAAACCGCCCGGAAAGGAAATATCTATGGCATTCTTGGTATGGCTCTGGCAATCTTAGCTACTTTTGCTAGTGGTGAGGTGGAAAATTTTAAACTATTGATTCCCCTAATGCTCGGTGGGGCGGGGATCGGTGCTGTTCTTGCGAAAAGAGTG
>JABGWU010000305.1 GCA_018645475.1 Opitutia bacterium | reverse complement strand
GTTGTTGGCTTAGAGAAGCAGAAAGCCGTAATATTTTTGTCCCTGTGGATTATTCAGAAATTGTTAGAAATTTGGAAAAGGGTGATGATGTATGTGGAAATCCAAAGTTCTTTCAACTTAATGAAGGCACTACACTTCGCCCTTCAATAGAGACCTCGCTACATGCTTTAATGCCACAGCGATATGTTATTCATGTGCATTCGGTAAATGCTATTTCTAATGCCGTTTTGCAGAATGGAGAGGAAAGGGTGAGTCAGCTCCTTGAAGGTTTCGACTGGTCATGGGTGCCATATGTTCGCCCAGGTTTGCCTTTAACGCGTGCTGTTCAAAAAATTGTGCGTTCGAATGTGGACGTTCTTGTTCTTGCAAATCATGGTTTAGTGCTCGGAGCAGAGTCTAAAGATGAAGCCCTTGAATTATTAAATTTGGTGGAAGTAAGGTTGAAGCGTTTTCGTAGAGATCCAGATATGAGTGGTACTAAGAATTTGCTGGAGGTGTTGAAGGATACACGCTATCAGCCTTCAAAATTTTCTCAAATTCATTCTCTCGCATTTGATCCTGTCTCCCTTGCTATTGCGGCGGAAGAACCTCTTTACCCAGACCATATTGTTTTTCTTGGGGATGGCCCTATGTCAATTATGTCTGAGGCCCAACTAGGTGCTTATTTGAAGCAAGATATTCGCCTGCAGGATCATGAGGTGATTATTGTAAGGGATATGGGTGTGGTCAAACTGGATTCATTAAGTGAAAGCGCAGAGGAAATGTTGCATTGTCTTTCAAGTGTTCTTTTGCGAATTCAACCTGGAGAAAAGTTGCGTTACTTGACAAGACATGAGCAGGCTCAAATTCTTGCATGGGATGCTGAAAAATACAGGCAAGCAAATCAAAGTTGATTAGGATATCAATATGCAGATTGTAGTACCCATGTCCGGGTTCGGTGAAAGATTTCGCCGTGTTGGTTATAAAGTTCCAAAGCCGCTTATTGTTGTGGATGGAAAAACAATCATTAGGCATATCGTTGAGATGTTTCCAGGAGAGACTGATTTTACCTTTATATGTAATTCATATCATCTCGAAAATGAAGATTTTCATATGCAAGAAATTTTAGATTCAGCTTGTGAAACCGGTAAGGTTGTTCCAATCGCGGGGCATAAGTTAGGCCCGGTTCACACCGTATTGCAAGCTTTAGATCATATTAGCCCTGATAAACCTGTGATTGTTAATTACGCAGATTTTACTTGTTACTGGGATTATCCTGAGTTTAAATATTTTGTCAAAAAGTCTGGTTGTGACGGGGCAATTCCTTGTTACCGAGGTTTTCATCCACATACTTTAAGGAGTAATTATTATGCCTATGTTCGCGAGAGAAATTTAGTTGCTTTCGATATTCAGGAAAAGCAGCCATTTACTGATAATCCGGTCGAAGAGTATGCATCATCGGGAACATACTATTTTAAATCGGGCGCGCTGATGCGCCATTATTTTCAGGATTGTGTTGACAGAAAATTAATGGTGAAAGGCGAATATTATGTCAGTATGGCTTATAAGGCGATGATGGATAATGGATGCAAGATAAATGTTTATGAAGTCCCGCATTTTATGCAGTGGGGTACACCTTCTGACCTTGAAGAATATTGTTATTGGTCAGATATTTTTAAAGGTATGTTGAGTGAAAGGCCTTCGCCAAAGCAAACAGGTGTTTTGCTAATGCCTATGGTTGGATTGGGGAGCCGGTTCCAAATAGAGGGGTATAGTATTCCGAAACCTTTAATCCCTGTTACTGGAAAACCAATGGCAGTTCAGGCTGTGAATGATTTGCCACAATGCGAGTCAAAACATTATATACTTAGGCGAGATATCGAAGGGGTTGAATCTCTAAAGAAAGCCTTGTCTGATTTTACAGACGCGCCTGAGTTTAAAGTGTTAAATGGTTTGACTGATGGTCAGGCGACAACCTGCATGGAGGGAGCCAAGGGACTTGACCTCCAAAATCCAGTTACTATAGGAGCTTGTGATAATGGGTTGCTTTATGACCCTGAAACCTTCAATAACTTCATGGCTGATACATCAATTGATGTTGTTGTATGGGGAGCTAGAGGTTTTCCTGGCGCTATGCGGTCTCCCGAGATGTATGGATGGATTGAAGCAGATGATGAAACAGGCGAAATATCCAGTGTTTCGGTTAAGGTTCCTCTGAAAGACCCTCAAAAGGATCCTATTATTGTCGGGGTTTTTACCTTCAAACGACTTGGGGACTTTATTAATGCTGCAAACCGAATGAAGTCAAGAGAAGCAAAAGTTAATGGTGAATATTATGTGGATATGGCAATTAATGATGCTATCGAATTAGGGTTGAATTGTAAAATTTTTGAAGTCGATAAATATATATGCTGGGGAACCCCTAATGATCTAAAAACATTTGAATATTGGCAAACTTGTTTTCACAAATGGCAGTCTCACCCATATAGATTGGAAGCAGATAAAAACATGCAGAAAAACTCAATTGATTCCAAATTATTTTGATGGTTATTTTTGAGATGCCAAATGGCACCTTGATATGAATTAGTAGATAAGAGACTAGTGACTTGGCTAAATTATCACTTATAATTCCGTGTTTTAATGAAGAAAAAAACCTACCACTCCTGCTAAAACGATGTTCCCAAATCGACTACCAAGAAGGAATTGAAATTATT